>NC_021184.1:2096428-2432857 GCF_000233715.2 Desulfoscipio gibsoniae DSM 7213 | reverse complement strand
CCCTGTCTGGTGAACCTAATGACACCACCAAAGAGTAAATACAAACCTGACTATTACAGCCGTAAAAGATATGATCTTGATGCCTTGCGTACCTTTTTGAGATTATCACCTGATGAGCTGGTCATGGTTGCTGAAACCTTCGCCGGGAAACTTAACCAGGCCAGGGGACCGGTAAAGATTATTATTCCTACCAGAGGGTGGTCCGGCATTGACGGAGAAGGCTCTGTTCTTTATGATCCCGAAACCGACCGCATTTTTGTAGAGGAATTGCGCAAAAGATTGCGGCCCGACATTGAAATTAGGGAAGTTGAAGCCAACCTTGAAGAACCGGTGTTTGCCGAAAAAGTATTGGAGGCCTTTAAGGATGTTATGAAAGCAGGCGAAAATGTAGAAAACAGGATACAAACCGTTAGTAAATAAAATATTGACATAATACCCAGGGTTGGCGACAATATATTCTAAATCCTTGTGTATCAAGGATTAGAGCAGTCGCAAGAACCGATTTGCAGTAGGTAAAATCGTTATCGCAGCCCCATGTAAACGTTGCTACAGGGCTTATTATGCGGTATAATTGTAAAATATGCCATAAAGGGCCATCATGTTTAGCGTTTTGATCCCCTGACACTACTGCGATGATAATTTGTAGCAGTAGACTTGACATAATAATCTAAAATTTCTGTCTTTAAGAATAATGCCATGATAAATAAGCAAAGTTGCTGTCAAAAAACAATGGTTGCTTGTGACAATAATAGTTCTATTTTCTTGAGAGGAGGAAAGTAGCATAATGAGAGTAATTCGGTATACAGATGAAATGATTAGTGAATTTAAAGATAAAGGTTATTGGACTGACGAGACTTTTTACGATTTCTGGGCAAAAAACGCTAGAGAAATTCCCGATCGGGAAGCTCTTGTGGATTCGCGTCACAGGGTTACCTGGGCGCAGGCCAAAGAATTAGTAGATCAGATTGCTTACCATTGGGTTGATATGGGCCTGGAAAAGTACGAACGGATAATTATTCAGGCGCCAAATGAAGTCAACGCTTTTCTGGCCAGGATTGCCGCGGAGCGCGCGGGATTAGTTTCTCTTGTTGTATATGCTTATATGCGTCAAAAGGAACTATCGTATATGATTGAAAAAACAGGAGCTTCGGCAGTAGTTATTCCGTACACATACAGAAATTTCAATTATCTGGAGATGTACAATGAGCTCCGTAAACTATCCCCTCGTTTAGAATATATCTTTCTCCTTGACGAAGATGTCCCTGCCGGTGCTCCGGAAGGAACATATTCTTTGCCCCAGCTTATGAAGGATCCGGTTCCAAATGAAAAACTAACAGTTTTAGATGACCGGCGTTTTGATCCTTTCAGGGATATGGCAATGCTTACCAGCACAACCGGAACAACCGGACTGCCCAAGTTGGTAGAGTGGAACATTGCACCGCGGCTTTGCACGGCCAAGGGCCGGGTTGATATCTGGAACCTAAATGTGGAGGATACTACTGCTGCCATTGCCCCCTTTGCCGGAGGTGCGGCCGGTACTCTTACTTATTTCGCTGCTCCATTGGTGGGGGCAAAGACCGTGTTGCTTGAGGAATTTACCGCCGAAAGCGCACTTGAGCTTATACAAAGAGAGAAGGCGACGTGCATCGGGGTCGTTCCTACCCACCTGGTCCGAATGCTTGAGCAGCCGGTGGAGAATTATGACATCAGCTCCCTGCGCTTTATCCGCTCGGCCGGCGGTTACCTTCCTCCGGATGTGGGGCAGATGGCAGAAAGCACGTTAGGCGGTGTTATTACAAGCGATCTTGGTACTCAGGATGTGGGTTCCGTTTCCGGGTGCAGGGTGGATGATCCTCCGGAACTGAGAAGAAGAACCGTGGGAAGGCCGTTAGCAGGTAACGAAGTCAAACTAATTGATGAAGACGGTAATGTTGTTCCGCCCGGTGAACCCGGCCAGCTGTGGTTCAGGGGACCCAACTCTCCGGCCGGTTACTTTCGCGATCCCGAAACCACCGCCACTGTTTTTGACAGTGAGGGATGGGCCACTACTGGTGATATTGTTAAATGGGACCAAGGTTGTCTCTGGATAATGGGCAGAGCCAAAGATATGATCATCCGGGGCGGCCAGAATATTTACCCGGCTGAAATAGAAGGGTTGCTTCAAGAGCATCCAAAAGTTAAAATCGTGGCTATTGTCGGTTATCCAGACAAAGAGTTGGGAGAGCGGGCGTGTGCCTTTGTTGTCACTAAACCCGGTACCAACTTTACATTTGAAGAAATGATTTCCTTTTTAAAGGAAAAGCAACTCGCCTCTTTTAAACTGCCGGAACGCTTGGAAGTTGTGGAAAGTATACCCACCGTGGGGGATTCCGGCAAAATCGATAAAAAAGTCCTTAAAGCAGAATTGGAAAAGAAAATGTAACAAGTAAGCAAGGTAAATATTATAACGTTATTTCAATCACATCCATCGGTTGGGCCCAACTACAAATGAAAATACAAATATGTGCAATTTTTTGGGGTATGATTGCTTGCCTTGGAGTGTAAATATGCGTCCAAAGGCAAGCAATACGCCAAATTAAAGCTAGCACCGGTAATATGCCGGCTTGCAAAAGGAGGTCTATGTTAATGAAAATCGTTGTCGGGATATCCGGCGCCAGTGGAGCCATTTATGGGATCAGGGCACTTGAGGCTTTGCGCCAGTGCGGGGTTGAAACACACCTGGTGATTAGTAAAAGCGCTAAAATAACTATCAGCATGGAAACGAACTATCGCATTAACGATGTGGAAGCACTGGCAGATTATGTTTATGAAAATGAAAATATCGGTGCTGCCATTGCCAGTGGTTCTTTTAAACATGACGGCATGATTGTGGCTCCCTGTTCCATTAAAAGCTTATCGGCTATAGCTAATTCGTACAATGACAACCTGTTGGTACGCGCCGCAGACGTAGCCCTGAAAGAAAAGAGAAAACTACTGGTTATTGTACGCGAAACACCACTACATATAGGCCATTTGAGGCTGCTGGTTACACTGGCCGAGCTTGGTGGAACAATTTTGCCACCGGTGCCGGCTTTTTATCACCAGCCAAAAACTATTGACGATATAGTCAATCAAACTGTCGGTAAAGCCCTTGATCAGTTTGGCATAGAACACCAGCTATTTCGCCGCTGGGAAGGAAGTTAAATGCGTGGAGTAGTATTGAACATTTAATCCTATTAATTAATTATTTGGAAGGGGTGAGAATAGATTCTATACTTATTTTTTTAACAATAGAATGGCTAAGAGAGGGTTGAGCATAAACGGGAGGGAGCGCCGTGTACCCAGGCTGGTGGAAATACAAGTTATATTGTCCCGCTATGATCGATAATAGTCTCGTTGATTACTTTAGCAGCCGGATGCAGATACAAGGCGCAAAGTTGATCGGGCGAGAAGATTTCGAGCAGATTTTCCAACAATTTTCGGACTTTGGTGAGATCAACCCCTACTATATTGGATTGCAGGAGATATATAACAATTTTATTTTGGTGATGACCTGGCCATCGGGACGAAGTGCCGGCCTTCTGGTATTTAAACCTAAAACGGAAAAATTAGTGGAGATAGATATAATCGTCCTTCAGGAAGAATTACGTGGCCTGGGCTTGGCTCGTTATATCTATGGTTTTTTTGAATCGGCCTGCCAGGATGGCACCTTAATTTTTATCTTGAGTGTAACAGAGGAGGGTTGGCAGTTTTACTCTCGTTGTGGTTATCAGCAGGATATTGATACTTTTAAGATTTTGACTAAGGAAAACAGGGTAGTTCCGTATGATTCCTATGGGTGCCAATAAAAGCTGAAGATAAATAATCCTTATAAGGAGTTAAGGTTAACATGGAGGAAACTCATAAATTAATTTATGAATTGGCCAAACCTTTTCTTAATACCAGAAAAAATGATATTCATATTGAAATATCCCTGGGCTATGCTTATAAACTTCTGGAAAAGGAGGCCGGCGATGATAATATTGTTATTCCGGCAGTAATTCTTCATGATCTGGGTTGGTGGAAAGTGCCGGTTAATTTACATCTAAAGGCCTTTGGGCCACAATTTGACTGGGAACTCAGGCGTAAGCATGAAGTGGAAGGAGTAAAAATGGCGAGAGAGATTCTGGAAAAGGTCGACTATGATGCTAGTAAAATGGAAGAAATTTTGCTCATTATTGATGGCCATGATTCCAGGCTTGAAGCCATTTCCCCAAACGATCGAATTGTTAAGGACGCGGATAAGCTATTTCGTTTTTCTCCCCGTGGTTTTGAAATTGATTACCAGCGTTTTGGAATAGAACGCAATAAATACCTGAAATGGCTCAGTGAATGTGTTGATGAATGGTTTTTTACGTTGACGGCAAAATTGTTTGCCCGGGAAGCGTTACAGGTTTTACGATAACTATAGATGACAAAAAGGCAGATTATAATGGCTCTCCAAAGAGCCGCCCGATCCGGTCAGAAACACCAGTCCTTAAGGAGCTACATATTCAAGCCTTGCAACCATAGTTATTAGCAAAGGGTCACCACAGGTAATGGCATCATGTTTATTAATCCAGTTACAATAAGCTCCTTTTTCACCGACGGTTCCGTCACCTGTGGCTTTGACTTTTCTAATGTCAGCTATATCAAAATTTATGGCAAACATATAAATAACAGTATCAGAGCTTTTACTATCATAAACAGTGCCCAAATCAATTAAATCTTTTATGGAAGCATGATATCCCGCTTCCTCGCCAAGTTCATTCAATGCGCATTCTTTTATGCTGAAACGGTTGGCGTTATCGTATCCACCGGTAATCGAGCACAGCTTTAATCCTTCTCCATGTGGAGGGCACGTTTCATATCTCCCTAAATATTCTATTTGGCCTGCTGTTTTTTTTCTGAACGGTAGGATAGCTACTCCTATGCCATTACACCATTTTAAATGTGCATAAACATAATATTTTTTTTTGCGGATTTGAATCCATTGGTTATTAAAAAGAATACTATCCAAGTCAATAACACCTCTTTAAAACAATCTTAATGTACGAAAAATAAATATTAATTACTAACCCCCGAGCAATGTGCCTAGGGTGCAATGAAAAGGCTGTTTATATGCATATTCGCTAAGTGAGCTTTTTTACCTTTATGTATTTACATAAAATGTATGAAACTATAAATAAATTGGTTCAACCGTCAACATATGCTCTGTACTCCTTACGAATCAGATTTTAATAGTTCTGCCGGGCGGAGATAGAACATAATTTTTTCTAGCAGTCTTAAGATATTTATTCGACTGTTACCTAATCATCAATTAATACTCCAAATAATAAATTTAATCTAGTCTAATATTTTGGTCAATAGATTTTTTCCAGTATTCTATCGATAATGCAAACCAATGTAAATTATAGTATACTTATATAGGTAACCTTAAGACCTAACCAGACTGACGTTAGGAGGGAATTTGCGTATGATTGACTACATGAATGATGAGGAAGCTACTTTTTTTAATTGGTGCGATGAAACTGTGCGCGCGCATATTTCCCAGGAAGGTACGAAGCTGAGCAGGTGGCGCCCCCGCAAGAACAACGATGGGAGTTACGAGCTTATCTTTGAATTGATGCATTCCGAGGGGACAACCTCAAGGCAGCTAGTTCCTGTGCCCAAGCAGTTCCACGAGCTTTTGGAGAGAGAGTATTTTATCAACCACCCCGACCACGAGGACGATTTTTAGAAAGCATGGGGACGGTTCTCCTGCTTCCCTCCTCTCCATCCTGCTTTCCCTAGTATAATCACCAGGTTAACCGGGGAGATAGGCCCGGTTGATTCTTACTCTGGGTTACTAAATATTCCGCTATTTTTCCGTATTCATTGCTTTGCTCTGTGTCAGAAAAATTGTCTAATACCAGTAAGCCGAATCTTCAGCTTACCGTTTCAACCGCTCCTTGAGAGGAAACCCCAACTTTATAACTTAAAAACCAAATGAAGGTAAATTAGGGCTTAGAAGAAAATAACAGAATAGTTTATTTTTAAGTAATAAAAAAGGTTGACAAATTAGTTGATAATTGTTAAAGTTGTTTTTAAGTAGATAGTAAATAAATGTCATGAAGGGGTAAAGTAGATTTAATTAGTCTCCTCAGCGAACCAGGGGCGGTGGGAGCCTGGTGAGAACGGTTAAATTGAAGTTCACCCCGGAACTGCAGGCTGAATGCTCATAGAGTCTAGTAGGCCGGGCCGGAGACTTCCGCCGTTAAAAGGAAGGGGGTATCGGAAAAAGTTTTTTTCCCGTACCTTGAAAGAGTGACTTCGGATCAATATCCGGGGTAAATAGGGTGGTACCGCGAGGCCATTACATCCCGTCCCTTAGTGGGGCGGGATGTTTTAATTTATTTAAGGGGGTTTTTCTATGTATCAAACTGAAATGCTGAGTGAAGTCCATGCGCACGGTAGTAATGTAGGGCACGTATTATCAAGTTTATCTAACAGGCAGCCTGTGCGGTTATTAGCATCCGTGCCGGAAGTGCAGGTCACCAAAGGCGTGGGGCAAATTAGCAGCATAGACTGTACAGAAAAAATGGCGGCGGCGTTGCAAGCGGGGGACCGCATCGTACTAGGCAAAGGGGACAACAGGGTATACACCATCGGTACCGTTATGGGAAATGCAGGGGACAATGCTATCTCTATTAGGTATGATATTTTTAACCATGTGGGCGTAGCGGTTGAGCATTCGGACCAAGGTTACCGGATTCTTAGCCAAGAGGAATTTGATATGATCATCATTAAATTAGTCAGAGGTTATTAATAATATTTATATTCGTATTCCAAGAGCATGGACTAAACTATAATATATATTTTTTGTTATTATTCAGGTGGTCAGAATATTGAAGGTGGAAGCAATGGGGACGGTTCTCCTGCTTCCTTTTTTTTTGCATGCCTGTTTTAATAAAAATAGCCAAGATGGGCTTGATAAAAATAAATTTATATCGCCAAGATATACGGCAAAGTCAAGAACAGAACTATATAGCGCAAACAGTCCGGTAAATGGTACGTCGATAATGGCGGCAAAATAGCGACAATACCCCCAAATTTTGACCTATGAACCGTACCTAACATATGTAGTGTTAAAATTCACATATGTAAATTTTAGCACTAAAACCATATAAAAACGGGAGGTGGTCAATCAAATAACTAATTGAGTAAACCTCTGAATAATTATTTACACCGAATTTGGGGAACCAATAACATGGGGTGAGTTGTTAAAAACAAGGGCTATCTTTCGTCTGATCTGCCCAGCTAACCTCGCAGGTGTGGAAAGCGAGCATGGACATGACAAAATTCTGGACATTAATTTTTACGTTTGCGCTAGGTGCTATCTTGTTTGGGGTGACTGGGCCGGCCTACGCGGATACGTATTATACCGTGCAGCCTGGTGATACGCTATGGAGAATCTCGAGGCAGTATGGTGTTTCGGTGGAGCAAATCCAAAAATCAAACGCTGTTTACACAACCTTGATATTCCCCGGTCAAAAGTTGCTCATATCAAGCAGTACTCCGGTTAGTCAGACGGCAGAGGTATCCCGGGGGACAAGCCGTACTGAAATACTACTGGATTATGCTAAATCATTCACAGGTGTACCCTACGTTTATGGTGGACAAACGCCCGCAGGATTTGATTGTTCCGGGTATGTCAAATATGTCTTCAACCATTTGGGTATTAATTTACCCCGCACTGCAGCAGAACAATTCTACAGGGGGGCCAAGGTATCCGCCCAGGAAGCAAAGCCCGGTGATATCGTAGCTTTCAGTAGCGGTGGTTATATTAATCACACCGGTATCTACTTTGGAGGTGGTCAATTCATTAGCTCCACATCCAGCCGCGGTGTGGAGACCGCTTCTGTACACAGTGCGTACTGGGGTACTCACTTTTATGGTTACAGCAGGATAATACCATAGCTTGTAAAAATCAACTAATATAATAACCCTTGAAGCGATTATTCTGCTTCAAGGGTTTTTTAAACCTTGGAGGCGCTTTGGATCATGTAGGTTTTACCTATCGTTTAATTGCGCCCATTTTATTTTGCAATCTGTTGACCGTCGCTTCGGTAAAGACAGCCGTCCGCAGGCAATTATACTTACCCACGGGCACTCGCGGCATTCTTATATTAGATTATCTCGCCCTGCTTGCTGCACTGGCAATGTAGTTACAACAGCAAAAGGCGTTACTAACATGTTTTTGATTTGTAAGACTTGTTTACCTCGCGGCAGGATAAAGCTTATACGTGCAAGAAATATAAAATTGTTGCAGCCCACCATATAAAACTATAACATTACAGGAGAAAGCTGACATATTCAAAAAATGAATTAGGCAAACAAAAGGATACTATTAATCGCATAACATGATTAATCTATTATATTAGGGCTGGTTTTTATAAAACTATTTTTGCATAAACAAAACTAACCAACAAATCGCTGGAGTGAATGATCATGGAAAGAGCCCGGGTACTGTTGAAAAAATATTACGGTTATAGATACTTTCGGGTAGGCCAGGAGAAAATTATCAGCAATATTTTTGGTGGGCGAGATACGTTGGTGGTAATGCCCACCGGCGGAGGTAAATCCATTTGTTACCAGGTACCGGCCTTAGCGTTGCCAGGTATTACACTTGTTATATCACCATTGATATCGCTGATGAAAGACCAGGTGGATGCATTAATCAATCAGGGCATACCGGCCGTATTTATTAATAGTACGCTGGCCTACCGTGATGCTGTCAAACGTATGCATGACCTGGCCCGGGGCTCTTACAAACTGCTGTATATAGCACCGGAACGGCTGGAGTCAGATTCCTTTCTGGAGCTTATTTACCAGCTTAATGTTTCCCTGGTGGCCGTGGATGAAGCGCACTGCGTTTCCCAATGGGGTCATGACTTCAGGCCCAGCTATCTGGCTATTGCCAGGCTGATCAATGGTTTTGCCACCCGGCCGGTGGTGGCCGCTTTTACAGCCACCGCCACGGAGGCAGTGAGGCGGGATATCATTGAACAACTGGGCCTGCTAAATCCCTTAATCCACATTGGAGGGTTCGATCGTCCTAATTTATACCTGCAAGTGAATAAAGGTGAAGACAAAAAAAACTTCTTGCTTCAATACCTGAGCCAGAATGAGGGGCGTTCAGGCATTATCTATGCTGCCACGCGCAAGGAAGCGGACAGCCTGTACGACTTTTTACAGGCTAAAGGGTTTTCCGTCGGCAAGTATCATGCCGGGCTGAGCGATAGGGAGCGCAACCGGGCTCAGGACGACTTTATCCATGACAACATTCAGGTAATTATAGCAACCAACGCATTTGGTATGGGTATCGATAAATCTAATGTGCGCTTTGTAATCCATCACAATATGCCCAAGAACATGGAGGCTTACTACCAGGAGGCCGGCCGGGCCGGGCGTGACGGTGAGTCTGGTGAATGTATACTTTTATACAGCCCGCAGGATATCCAGGTGCAAAAAAGACTAATTGAACTTAATGAATCGACCCCGGAGCGCAGGGAGGCCGATTATCGCAAATTACAGGCTATGATTGGTTATTGCCATACGCCGCAATGTTTACGCCGGTATATCTTAACTTATTTTGGCGACGCGGAAGCTGCCGATACGTGTAGTAACTGCTTCAACTGCAGCGGTGATTGTGAGCTGGTGGATATCACTGTGCAAACGCAAAAAATTTTATCATGCTTGTGGCGCATGCGGGAACAATACGGCATAACAATGGTGGCCGGTGTTTTGAAAGGTTCACGGAATAAAAAGGTACAGCAGCTGGGATTTGATCGTTTATCCACCTATGGATTGTTAAGCAATTATACCATCCAGGAAATTAAAGATATGATTAACATGCTCATAGCCGAGGGTTATATTGCCATGACTCAGGGTGAGTACCCTGTGCTTAAGTTAAAGGAAAATGCTTACCCGGTACTGAAAGGCCAGGCCAGTGTGTACCAAAAAGTGCGCCGGGAAAAACAAGCCCGGGTTGACGACAACCTTTTCCAGGTGCTGCGCCGGCTGCGTAAGGATATTGCAGTTCGGGAAAAACTGCCGCCATATATGATATTCTCCGACAAGACGCTGCAGGATATGAGCCGGTGCTGCCCGGTGGATGAACAGGCACTGCTGGCTGTCAGTGGGGTGGGGGAATTCAAGTTGCAACGCTACGGCGCAGAATTTTTGCAAGAAATACGGCGTTATTTGGAAGAGGGCGGAGTCGTGGATTATCCCAATGTTGAACGTGGAATATGATTAATCGAACTTGAAAGTGAGGTTGCAAATAATGTCTAAAGGCTATATTGAGAGTCACACCCATGCCGGTATGATACCCTATGCGGGTTTTCAGGCTATGGCGGATAAAGGGATCAACAAAGCGATGAGCTGTGCCATAGTTTTAGCGGCCCGGCATGCGGAAAGCTACTTTGACCATTTCAGGATGATCGAAGGATTTTACAGAAAGCTGGCTGCATCCTTTGGCATTGAGCTTTTTTCAGCGGTGGGCGTACACCCGGCCGGTATCCCGGACGATTGGCCCAGGGTGATTGAGAGTTTACCCGATTTTATCAGCAGTGACACTGTGGTGGCCATCGGGGAAGTGGGCATGAACCAGAATTCAACTCTGGAAAAAGATGTGCTGCGGGCTCAGCTGGAGGTGGCCAAAAGCTGCAATGTACCGGCAATTATCCATACCCCCAAGGAAAACCGGCCTGCTGTGGTGGATGAAATGTTAAATATCGCCGGGCGTGTGGGCGTAGATCCCACCCTGCTGGTTATTGACCATGCCCATCTGGACATCATCGGGCAAATTAATGATTTTGGCGCTGTACCGGGGTTGACCATGCGGGTACAGAACCTGACTGCTGATGTGCTGGTGGAACACTTGGATCTTTTCGCCCGGGGCATGATGAACAGCGATTACAGCAATATTATGCCCAATGATCCTGCTGGTTTCGTCGATGCGGTAGAATATATGCAAGCCAGGCAGGTTGATGAAAATATAATCAATGCACTGGCCAGGGATAATGCCGCGCGGTTGTATCACATATAAATAAGTTTAAGCCGAAAGGGGTGAAGCCTGATCGGGGGAAGCCAGCTTGATGCTCAACAATTTTAATTCAGCTGGGTTCTTTTACGGGCGAAGTATGAAGCGTGTAATGTTATTAATGGTTGTTATTGCTATGCTTATGGTGGGTTGCTCGTCAAACAAAGATTATGTTAATGATCCCAATGTGCTTACCGAGCAAGATGTCAGGAATGCAGTTACTGAACTTATTAATGGCATCAACAGCGGTAATATGGAAACTGTCCAAAAGTATGTGGGTGTCGCCACACCTATTGCTGAAAAGCTGATTGATCAGCTCAAAGGCAACATCAAACTGCATAATGTGCGGGATATATCTGTTCAGGGTACCACTGCCCAGGCTACCGTTACTTTGGAAGTTGTGCCTTTAGATGTGCAAAAAGATATAACGTTGAGCTTTAATGCTACGGATGTATTGTTATTAAATAATCCGCTGGGGTTATTGTCCATACTGTTGCAGTAGCCGCTGGGCAAAAGTGGTCGGTTAGCCGGTTGTGGTGGTTGGCTACTTAATCACCTTGCAATCTATGGACAATATAACATAAATGTGCTAGTATTGATAATATAATCAAATAGTAAGTTTATTACTCGGGTGCCCCAAACACACCAAAAACCAGGTGCCATGGGGATAATAGGGAACCAGGTGAAAGTCCTGGACGGTCCGGCCACTGTAAATGGCGAGCCTCCTTTTAATTGCCACCGGCGTAACCGGGAAGGCTAAAGGCGGGCGGTGAACCATAAGTCAGGAGACCTACCCGGGTTACACACATAGTTAACCTCCCACGGAGAGGGTTGGTGTGGATACCTTTGCAGCCGTATCAAAGTGCTTTTATTACGGTATTGTAAAAGATAAGCCTTAGCTAACGTGGGAGCTAAGGCTTTTATTATTTGTGATTAGTTGAATATCTTTGGCATCTCCGGAATTAGCATTACACGTCCAGGGATATTTTATCACCAAATATAACAGGTGCTGTGGCTCGAGAAGCGCACAGCTTAAATTCGGCTACATTTTATGCTGTGTAGGCATGGTAACCCAAAAATACTTGGGGCCGCATATCCAAATCAGCAAACCGGGCCTGTTCAAGCGCACCGCTGATAGTTTTATTAGGGGGTGGTTGAACTGTGGTTTGCATGCGGTCGCCTTAACTTTTAAGCCCCCGCTAATACCAGGGGGCTTTTGTGCACTGGGAGTGATTTTACTTGATACTGGTTTTGCAGGGTACAAGCGACGGTGGAATGATAACTCAAACTTTGACGGGGCAGGGCTACCGGGTGGTTGCTATAGCCTCTACGGATTATGGCCGTGAACTGGCTGTGCAATACGGGGCCACCCTGGTGGAAAACGAGCTGCCGTCTGAAACAGAGGTGTGGCTGAAGCAGTTGGGGGTGCGGGCCGTGGTTGATGCCAGGCACCCTTTTGGTGAAATGACTGATGACAGGCTGGCTCAACACTGCCAGGCAATGGATATTATTTACCTGCATATTGGTAGGGATGAGATTAATATAACCTGTCACGAACTGGTCCACCCGGTGAATTCAATGCCCGAGGCCGCTATAAAGGCCGCCGGTTTGGGAAAGACAATTTTTTTAACGACGGGAAGTCATGATCTAGAGTACTTTGTTGCACTGCAAAAAACGCATAACATTCGTCTGGTGGTGAGAGTGCTGCCAGAACACAGGGTTGTAAAAAAATGCCAGGACATGGGTATTCATACCAGGAACATCGTGGCCATGCAGGGGCCCTTTTCCAAACAAATCAATAAAGCACTGTTTAAAATGTACCGTGCCGCAGTGGTGGTTACCAAAGATAGCGGCCGGGCCGGCGGTACTGATACCAAAATTGAAGCCGCCCTGTCCTTAAAGATACCAGTGGTGATTGTCAAACGCCCAAGCGTCATTGCCCGGCGGGAATATAACTGGGAGGAAGCTGTGCGGGTAATCAACCGGAAGCTGCCTTTTCATGGACGGTAACAGCACTATTTTGCAGTTGACCAAAGTTTTATAGCGATTATAGTCAGGTTCTAAAATGAAAGGAATTTCTTTATTCATACATTAGAAGAAGGTGTGCATTATTGAAAAAAACATTATTGCCTTTAATTAATCTTAAATATAGCACTTTAGCGCTTTTATATAGCCTGCTGGTGGTGCTGGCGGTACCCGAAAATGCCTATGCTATGCACATCATGGAAGGTTACTTACCTTCAACATGGTGCGCGATATGGTATTTATTAACGCTGCCCTTTTTTATTCTGGGTCTGGTTTCCATTAACAAAACCGTTGGGCTGAATCCAAAAATGAAGATGCTCATTGCCTTTGCCGGGGCGTTTGCTTTTGCGCTGTCCGCTCTTAAACTTCCCTCGGTGACGGGCAGCTGTTCGCATCCCACGGGTGTTGGACTGGGTGCTATATTGTTCGGGCCGGCCGTTATGGCGGTGTTGGGCAGCATTGTGCTGCTGTTTCAGGCACTGCTGCTGGCCCACGGCGGCATTACCACCCTGGGTGCCAACGCCTTTTCTATGGCCGTGGTCGGCCCGTTTGTGGCCTACGGCGTTTATAAACTGTGCCGCCGGTTGCGCACCCCACTGTGGCTGGCTGTTTTTTCGGGTGCTGCGCTGGGCGATCTGCTAACTTACCTTACTACTTCATTGCAGCTGGCCCTGGCCATACCCGACGCTACCGGGGGGATACCGGCCTCCTTTACTAAGTTTGCAGCTATTTTTGCCTTTACGCAAATTCCCTTGGCTGTCAGTGAAGGGTTGCTTACCGTACTAATTTTTAATTTGCTGTATACCTACAGCCAGAATGAGCTTGTTGAGCTGGCCATTATCCCGGAGCATTTGCAAGGGGAGGTGCGTTAGCTCGTGAAAAACAGTATGCTGCGTAATAATATACTGCTGCTTGCTTTGGTGGTCGCCCTGGTCGTGGTACCGCTGGTAATGGTAAACGGCGCGGAATTTGGGGGGGCCGACGGGCAGGCGGAGGAAGTTATTGCGGAAATTAATCCCGATTACCGCCCCTGGTTTTCCTCCATCTGGGAACCACCCAGCGGAGAAATAGAAAGCCTCCTATTTGCCCTGCAAGGGGCGCTGGGAGCGGGTTTTATAAGTTACTATCTGGGCTATATGAAAGGTAAAAAGAATTCTAAGAGGGATCAATAACCAGTATGTTATTAATTGATCATTTTGCATATAACAACAGGTTTACGCAGGTACACCCGGGTGAAAAAGCACTTTTTTTTGTGTTAACCATGAGTGTTTGCCTGTTTCTGCCATCACTCTCCACTTCCCTGGCCGTCACTCTGCTGATGGCCGGGGTGGTGGTGCTTTTAGCCGGAATTCCCTGGAAGTTTTATGGCAAGCTGCTGTTGGTGCCGGGCTCTTTTCTGATTATTGGTCTGGTTGCAGTGGCGGTTTCCGTAACCCGTGAGCCATGCCAATTTCTTTGGGGTACTTACCTGGGCGACTATGCGGTGGGTATAACCAAAGCAGGCTTGGATACCGCGGTAAATCTGTTTTTCCGCTCATTGGGAGCGGTATCCTGCCTGTATTTTTTGTCCCTTACCACGCCCATGACCGAAATGGTGGGCCTATTGCGTAAACTTCGGGTACCTGCGCTGGTGGTGGAATTAATTACCTTAATCTACCGGCTGATATTCATACTGCTGGAGATGGCCGGGCAAATATATACAGCCCAATCATCACGGCTGGGTTATCGAAGCATGCGTACAGGTTTTACTGCTTTAAGCCAGCTGATACTATCCATGTTTATAAAATCTTATCGGCAATCTCAAAATATGTATGATTCTTTGGTGGCGCGTTGTTATGACGGGCAGCTGCACTTTATAGAAGACAAGCGGAACTGGTCATTGTGCCATGTGCTGGTAATCGTGGCGGTTGAAGCTGTGCTGGCAGCCTGGGCACTGTACGCGGGAGGTATAATGTGAGAAAATACATTATTGAAGCCCGGGAGTTGGTGTATCAATACCCCGACGGCACCAATGCACTTAACGGGTTAACTATGCAAATAAAGGAAGGGCAAAAAGTAGCGGTGCTGGGTGCCAACGGGGCGGGTAAATCCACCTTGTTTTTGCATTTTAACGGTATTTTGCGACCCCGGCAGGGTCAGATTTTATTTGACGGGCGGTCGATGGATTACCGACACCGTTCTTTAGTGGAGCTGCGGAAAAATGTAGCTATCGTATTCCAGGACCCGGACCACCAGCTATTTTCGGCCAGCGTGTTGCAGGATGTCGCCTTCGGACCGCTGAATTTGGGACTGGATAAGAATGTGGCCCTGGCCAAAGCCCGGGAGGCTATGAGACAGACAGAAATTGATACTTTAAGCAGTAAACCAACCCATTTTTTAAGCTACGGGCAAAAAAAGCGGGTATCCATCGCTGGGGTGCTGGCTATGGAGCCCCGGGTGATAATTTTTGATGAGCCTACCGCCTGTTTGGATCCCCGTATGGTGGATAAAACAATGGATTTACTACACCGGTTAAACAAGCAAGGTAAAACACTGGTTATGTCTACCCACGATGTTGACCTGGCCTACAGCTGGGCTGATTATATTTACTTTATTAACGGCGGTCAAGTTGCCGGGGAAGGAACCCCCCGGGAGGTGTTTTTAAACCGGGAACTGCTGGCCGGTTGCGGTCTGAAACAGCCCTGGGTGCTGGAGGTCTACAGGGAGTTAATCGATAGCGGACTGCTTGCCACAACCGCGCCCATGCCCGACAGTAAGGAAACATTGCTAGAGTTAATTAGAAATGCATCCCCGGGTGCCGCCGGTGTTAAAATAAGGGTAGCACAGTAACGATGTAGTTTGGGGTTAAATGATTATGATTGTTAGGTGAAAATATGGAACAATTACGGATAGCCCTGGTTCAGATGAACGCACAATTGGCTCAAACGAAAAACAATTTAAATAAAATAGAAATTTTCACCCGTGATGCGGCTGGTCAAAAAGCAGATATTATTTGCTTTCCCGAATTATGTGTGCAGGGGTACAGCCGGAACTATTCCGGGCCCACCGCTGAGCCCGTTCCCGGACCATCGGCGGGGCGTATTGTGGATATGGCGCGCCGGTACCGCATTGTGGTGCTGGCGGGAGTGGCCGAGACATCGCCCACAGGGAGGCCTTATATTACTCAGCTGGCGGCTTATCCTGACGGAAAATTGCTTAAATACAGGAAAACGCATTTAGGCAACAGCGAAAAACCAAATTTTACAGCGGGTTCGGAGCTGCCGGTTTTCAGCCATGCTAAGACGAAATTTGGTGTACAAGTATGTTGGGATCTGCATTTCCCGGAGGTTACTGCCATTTTATCGCTAAAGGGGGCGGAGGTAATTTTTGCGCCCCATGCCTCACCCACTATAGTGGGGGACCGCCGGGAAATTTGGCTTAAATATATGACCGCCAGGTCTTATGATAATGCGGTGTTTGTCGCGGCCTGCAACCTGGTAGGTGAGGACGGAACCGGGCACGCTTTTTGTGGAGGAGCACTGGTGATTGACCCCAAGGGCAACGTTGTTGCTGAGGCATTCAATAACCGGGAAGAGCTGCTGGTAGCCGACCTTGATCCCGTTGTAATCAATACCATACGGCGCCGGGAGTCCGGTTCCATGCGCCATAGCTTTTACCTGGACGGCCGGCGTCCGGAGTTGTACGGTGAATTGAGCAAAAGAGGTTAAGCCTATTGATTTTCTGGTTAGTGGTCATTATAACGGTTATCTATTCTTTGGTTCGCCTCTTTGTTTAATGCCATAAAAGAAGGGAGTGAAAAATGGTCAGGGGAGTTTGGACTGAACTCGCATCCTAGTTCAGCGCTGCTGTCCAAGGACCAGTTCATTTATGGAAAACAATATCATTGAGACAATTAAAATTACCGCTGTGGGATTAGTTGAAGATGAGCTGTATGAAGTTAAATTTCATTTCAAGCTTAGGGAGAAAGATTACTTCGGTATGCTCAACCTGAAAAGCGGATCTTTTATTTCCAACGCAGTAACTTTAACTGATGAAGAGAACCAGGCGCTGGTGCACTACCTGAGTCACCGGGCCGAGGAATACCTGGAGGAACAGGGCATCACACTGCCGCCTGAATTGAAGTGCCAGTGCCATTAGTAGTTAACAAGATAATCCATTGGGTACGTTAAATAATACTATGTAGGTACTTGTTATAGTATATTAATGAATATGTGTCATTGATTGCCTGGCTTTTAAACACCTTTCCGGCTATTGGTGTCCAATATATGGCACGCCCGGGTGTCCCTTCGGCAAATCATTTTTACATATACCCGCATATAATAAACTAACCCTGTGGTTATGAAAACACTCTGGCAATGGCGCCATGAGAAGGTTTACCTAAAAAAACCTATATCATGGTGCTTTATATTGTGGAGTTAATACCCAGCCACAAATAAAGGGTGCCTGCCGTATTAAGCATTACTGAGTCGGTGGAGGCTTAAAACCTGTAGTGCCGGCACATGCAGCCACCAGGGCTGCCTATCTCCGGTAATTGATGTTAAATACGGGTATTAACCCCTCGCCACAGCTGCGGCAGGTATATGTAATAAAGGGGGAACCTCATTTGTCCAAGGGAAGAATGAAGAAAGTTTTTCCCGGTGGAAACACCAGCCAGGGCTTTTACTCTTTTTATGATTATATTATTGACCAACAAAGCGCTACCCGGATATTCGTCATTAAAGGCGGCCCTGGTGTGGGTAAATCAACTTTTATGCGCAAGATTGCCGAAGAGATGCTGGAACGCGGGTATGATGTAGAGTTCCACTGCTGTTCCTCGGATAACGGTTCACTGGATGGAATTGTTATCCCGGCTATAGGTGTGGCGATGCTGGATGGCACGGCTCCCCATATAGTGGATCCCAAGCACCCCGGAGCAGTTGACAGTATTATCCATTTAGGTGACCACTGGAACGAGCAGGGCATCCGCGCCAATAAGCAGGAGATACTAGCTTGCAACAAGGAGGTTGGCCGACTTTTTAAGCGAGCATATGCTTATTTGGCAGCTGCCAAAATATTTCTCAATGAGGTTAAGCTGTATTATACAGAAACAGGCGCTATTAATGTGGGCAGTTTCGACCGTATGTCACTGAACCTGGTACACGAAATCTTTGAGGGGCAGGAGCGGCAAACCGATAATCCCAAAGCCAGACGATTATTTGCCACCGCCATCACGCCCGACGGCCCGGTGAGCCACCTAGCCACTATTGTGGATCATATTGGCAAGCGATACATTATTGAAGGGGATGACGGAACCGGTAAAAACATTCTGGTGAGCAGGCTGATGGATGCTGCTATGATGCGGGGGTTTAATGTAGAGGCTTACCATTGTGCCCTGGAACCCAAGTTAATTGATCACCTGGTAATACCCGCCCTGGACGTGGCTATCGTTAACTCGGTGGAGCCGCATGATTTCCGTCCCCAAGCCGGTGATGTAGTAATTGATACAATGGAGTGTGTAAACCCCATTCTTAACGAAAAGTATTTAATGGAAAAGACAACGGCCCGTAAAATGTACCGGGAATGCATGGAGCAGGCCATATCATTCCTTTGCCAGGCCAAGGCCACCCATGACGATATGGAAAAATATTATGCACCGTACATGGATTTTGAGGCCATCAATGCCAGACGCGAAAAAACACTTGCCCGGATCCTGGACCTGGCCGCGGAAATCGATGGTATGTCGAAGGTACCGGGTGTTGAAAGGTTGAAAAACTGAAAGCTAAGATTATTGAACACTAAGATTGATGACGTTTGATAAAAATTCCATTCAAAACGGTCCGGTGGGTGTACCACAATGTCTACCCCTGAAGGGGAGGACACTTGTGGTACACTCAATTCGACCACTTGAAGAATCCCAACATGGGACATGTTTTAACGACTATCACTTAACCTGCCGTTCACCAATTAAATTGGATAACTTTGATTTAACATGAGACAAGCACTGTATGCCAAAACCACCAAAATGAACAATGTAAGATATTTTAATAGGACAAGGTAAAAGTGTGTACCCCATCAAAAGCAAGACAGATGTAAAATGCAGGTGTTAAAATATATGCTGTCGAACTACTGTGATAAGCACTGCTAAGCAATAAGTAGCATGTCAAAATCGCGAAAATATTTTATCCAGGAGATTGCTGATGGCCTACCCATCGAAAACTTATTGGCCTTTAATTATAATGTCCGGCGCGGTGTTAATGTTGTTTATTATGCTGCTGAGCGTAACACTGGGCCCTGCCGGTATTTCTCTGGCGGAATCGCTAAGGCTGTTTATTGCGATGCCCCCGGGATTGGACGCGCTGGTGGACACGAGTAACTGCCCGCCTAACCATGTGATGATTATAAATGAAATAAGAATGCCCCGGGTGATACTGGCCGCCCTGGTGGGCGCAGCGCTGGCGGCGGTGGGTACCACCCTGCAGGGACTATTTAAAAACCCTATGGCCGACCCTTACATCATAGGCGTTTCATCGGGTGCCGCGCTGGGTGCTGCTGTTGCCATCGTTCTGGGTGCCGGCGGTATAACGGGTTACTGGACTCTGCCCGTTGCGGCCTTTATTGGTGCGCTGCTATCCACTTGGCTGGTATACAACATTGCCCGGGTTGGCGGAAGGGTGCCGGTTTATACATTGCTGCTGTCTGGTGTAGCTATAAGCGCCTTTAACAGCGCCATGATGTCCTTTGTTATGATTTTAAATGCCACTGAGATGCAGCAAATTGTATTTTGGATGCTGGGTAGCTTTTCCGGCAAAGGGTGGTCCCATGTAGCAGTGGCCCTCCCGGTGGTTTTGTTATGTATAGCGGGCCTTTTTATATTTGCCCGAGATTTGAATGCCATGCTGTTTGGCGAAGATACAGCACAGCACCTGGGCATTAATACCGAGAGGCTAAAAAAACTACTTCTGGCGCTGGCTGCCTTGGCGGTGGCGGCCGCTGTCGCTGTCAGCGGCACTATTGGTTTTGTCGGGCTGGTTGTCCCCCATATGGTCAGGCTGGTGGTGGGGCCGGACCACCGTATTTTATTGCCGGCATCGGTTTTAGCCGGGGCGTCTTTGATGGTGGCGGCTGACACCCTGGCACGTATTGCCCTGGCACCTATTGAAATACCGGTGGGTATTATTACAGCTTTCATCGGGGGCCCGTTTTTCATTTATCTATTGAGGAGCAAAAAATCCGGTGTTTGATATGCTGCATTCGTTATTGCCATTAGCAGTATGTGTTAACTAATTTACTACCTATACGGGGTTTTGCTTGATGGCACCGGGAACGTGATGCAAAGCTATGCCAAATTGTGGCTGCAGCAGCGATAAACAATCTTTTTATTTCATTTTATAGTAAAAAGCCAGGTCATCTGCTGAAACAAGTGTTTAAACAGCGACTTTAGTTATTTGGAGAGATTTTTATGCATCCACAGTTGGAAGTTGAAAAGCTGGGCTTCAAATATAAGGGACGGGAAGTTTTAAAGGATATCTCCTTTGCAGTTGAGTGCGGCGGCTTTGTCGCCATTATCGGGCCCAATGGTTCGGGAAAATCCACATTGCTGAAAAACATATCCACTGCTTTAACACCCCGTGCTGGGGTTGTGTTAATTGATCAACAAAACGTAGATAAGATGAAACCCGCCGAGTTAGCCAAAAAGATAGCGGTGGTGCCTCAGGAAACGGCCGCCCAGTTCCCATTTACCGTTATGGAAACGGTTTTAATGGGCCGCATGCCTCACCTCAGGCGGTTTCAGGGCGAGGGCGAGCGAGACATGGCCATTGCCCGGTGGGCTATGCAGGTTACTGGAACCTGGCCTGTCAAGGACCGGCTGATCACCGATATTAGCGGAGGTGAGCGCCAGCGAGTAATTGTGGCCCGGGCGCTGGCCCAGGATCCCCGGGTGCTGCTGCTGGATGAACCCACCGCCTTTTTGGATTTACAGCATCAATTGGGGTTATTAGAGTTATTGCAAGGCCTTACCCGGGCAGGCAAGCTTACGGTAATAGCTGTGCTCCACGACCTTAACCTGGCGGCCCAGTTCAGCGAAAATGTTATAATGCTGCACCAGGCCGGTATTTTTGTTTCCGGCAGCCCTCAAGAGGTACTGACTCCGCAAAATATCAGGCAGGTATATGGCATTGAAGTCATTGTAGCCCCGAACAGCTTGACCGGGCGGTTCAATATTATACCAGTTTCCAGAAGTGCCCCAGAGAGTAAAAATAACGCCAACTGCCGGGTGCATATTATTTGTGGCGGAGGGACCGGTGCCCACATTATGGATAAATTGGTTCAATATGGTTACATAGTAAGCTGTGGCGTGTTGAATATAGGCGACAGCGACTGGAGCAAGGCCAAGTCGCTGGGGCTGCCCTTGGTGGAAGAGGCGCCCTTCAGCAGTATCAAGCCTGCCACTTACCAGAAAAACCAGGCTTTAATCGACCAGGCGGACGTGGTGGTGCTGCTGCCCATTCCCTTTGGCACAGGCAACCTGGGCAACCTGCAGCAGGCCAGGGACGCTATGCAACAAGGGAAAACAGTTATTCTGGTGGGCGCGGAGGATATCAGCCAGCGGGATTATACCGGCGGCCAGGCCTCGGAAATTTATAAGGAAATGGCGCGCAAGGGGTCAGACTTAAACTATCCTAAACTAACAGCCTTATTAAGGGGTCAGGCTTAAACTTACCGCTGCGCTTATTCACCTGTAGGACGAACTGACCTGGGGACTACTGCCGCAAAAACAGGCCATCCAAACTGCCGGAATTCTATTAAATGCGGTATTAAAAGATAGGTTGTCCAGTATGCCGAAAATACCCGGGTCACTGGTAACAAATGGAGTAGCGGAAATTACGGAAATGCCTGGTATATGTAAATTCTTATCAAGCCATATCTTGTCAGGTGGGTACATCTAAAGAGGAAAAAGCACAGGTTAGTTTATTTTCTTATCCAAGGGAGCGATATAAGTGAAATTTATTGGTATGAGTAATAAGATTATATTACTTTTGTTCGTAGCCATGCTGTTATTGTTTGCCGCCGGGTGCGGAGGCAGCGGCCAGGATCAATCCGGGGATGAATCAGCTTTGCAGAATCACGTGGCATCCCAACAAGATGCTTTTCCCCTAACCATTGTGGACAGCCTGAACAGGGAAGTTGTAATTGAATCAGAGCCCGGCAAAATCATATCATTGTCCCCGGCAATTACAGAAATTTTATTTGCCATTGGCGTGGCAGATAGTATTGTCGGAGTTACGGACTACTGCGATTACCCCGCCGAAGCGCTGCAGAAACCAAAGGTGGGTAGTTTTCAAACACCAAATCTGGAACTAATTGTCGGTAGTGAGCCTGACTTAATATTTACCGCGGCAGGTATTCAGGAAGACTTTATCAAGCAGTTTGATCAACTGGGGATTAATGTAGTAGTTCTTGATGCCAGGAATATTGACCAGGTAATAGAAAATATCCATCTGGCCGGCCAAGTGACCGGAGCCATAGCCAAATCATCGGAAGTTGTTGAGGATATCCAGCAGCGAGTGGCCAATGTCAAGGAAAGGATAGACCGGACAGAAACAAAGCCGACCATCTTTTTTGAAGTTTGGGATGACCCGCTGATGACTGCCGGCCCGGGTTCGTTTATAGATGATTTGATTAGCATTGCCGGGGGTTCTAATATTGCCGGGGATACGACTGAGGAGTTTACCGAATTTAACCGGGAAATGCTGTTGGCCAGAAACCCGGAAATATACATTATCAATTCCCACGCTCACAAGCCGGAGGATATCAAAAGCCGTCCCGGTTTTGCCGGGTTAAATGCCGTGCGTGAAGATCAGGTTTATTCTATTGAAGATGACCTGGTCACTCTGCCCGGACCGCGGCTGATTGAAGGGCTAGAACAAATGGCCAAGATAATACACCCGGAAGTGTTTTCTTAATAAAAAAGTCCCGATACCCGGGCTGAACACCCAGTGTCGGGACTTATTGTCCACGTTTCGTTGGTACCCATTTAAAACAAAGTCAGGTAACGGTCTATTTCCCACTGGTGTACTTGCAAAGAAAAACTTTCCCATTCTTTGGCCTTTGCTTCAGATAGTTTTTCATAAATATGCTCACCCAGTGCATCCCTAATAACCTCATCTCGGCTTAATTCAGCATATGCTTCCGGTAAGCTGCCGGGCAATGACTTAATGCCCAGTTCATCCAGTTCTGTACTTGTCATCTGGTAGATATTCCGGTCACAAGCCGGCGGCGGATCTATTTGGTTGACGATTCCATCCAGACCAGCTGCCAGGCATCCTGCCAGTGACAGGTAGGGGTTGCAAGATGGGTCCGGGTTGCGCAGCTCAACTCTGGTGCTCTGTCCACGCTTGGCGGGGATGCGAATCAGAGGACTGCGGTTGCGGCCGCTCCAGGCAAGGTACACCGGCGCTTCATAACCCGGCACCAGGCGCTTGTAGGAATTCACCGTGGGGTTGGTTATAGCGGCCAGAGCCCGGGCATGTTTTAATAAACCGCCTATATAGTAATAGGCCTCCTTGCTTAATTGCAAAGGGCTATTTTCGTCATAAAAGGCGTTGATATTCCCTTTGAACAAAGACTGGTTGGTGTGCATGCCGCTGCCATTGATGCCATATACAGGTTTTGGCATAAACGTGGCATGCAGGCCGTGCCGTTGGGCAATAGTTCGAACCACAAATTTAAAAGTAACGATTTTATCAGCGGTGTCAAGGGCATCTGAATATTTAAAGTCGATTTCATGCTGGCCCGGGGCCACCTCGTGGTGAGAGGCTTCAATCTCAAATCCCATTTGCTCCAGGGTTAGTACTACATCCCTACGGGCTTGCTCCCCAAGATCTACTGGGGAGAGATCGAAATAACCAGCGTTGTCGTGGGTCTTTAGAGTGGGTACGTTATTATCATCCACACAGAACAGGAAAAACTCAAGCTCCGGGCCCACCTGCATAGAATAGCCAAGTTCTGCGGCCCTTGCCAATTGGCGCTTTAAGATCACTCTGGGGCAGCCGTCGAATGGAGTACCATCGGGATTATAAATATCACACATCAACCGGGCCACTCCGCCTTCTCTGGGTCGCCAGGGAAATACCACGAAGGTGCTTGGGTCAGGACGCAGGTACATATCGGATTCTTCTATCCTGGTGAAACCATATATGGATGATCCGTCAAACATTAATTCTCCATCCAAAGCTTTTTCCAGTTGATCAATAGTAATAGCTACGTTTTTCATTACCCCCAGCAGATCAGTGAACTGCAAACGAATAAACTTAACTCCCTTTTCCCTCGCTTCAGCAATAACTTCTCTTTTATCCATGACCGAGCCACCTTTCAAATTAGTTAAATAATTACCTTGTTACATATTAAAAGCCGGCACAAGGTCTGATCTAACAAACCTTGTGCCGGCCTCTTTGCCGGGTTACCGCACACCATTGCACGGCTAAAATATAAAAGCCCACGAACAAGTTGTATAAACTGTTCGTGGGCATCATTGCCAAATTATTAATACACCTTTGTATTAAGTAATATTTAATTGAATAATGTCATTATAAAGGAATTGTTTTTAAATTGCAATAACCTTTGTTGAATTATTTTTATAACTAACATTACGCAAATTATATCACTTTGTTGTATAATCTTATATAAATAAACGCGTAAGGTTACTGAGGACCTGCAGGGGGCAAGGACGCCCGGCGTTTCTTTCGTGGAATGCCGGGCATTTTTATTTTGGGTAATAAGTATATGGCTATGAGGCATGGTAGGAATCTGGTGCTGGATATAGTCCGCCGGGTGGACACTGCTGAATATAAACGACAGCAAGCTTCGCCTGGTTTGCGGGTGACCTCCCGGGCTTTCGGACCGGAACGCCGCATGCCTATTGCCCGGGGTTGGCGTTTTGCATAATACCATTTGGGAAAAGTGGATAAATCAAAGGAGGAGGTGTGCTGGTTCTGAATATTCATAGTGAGGTTATAAAAAAAATGATATTATATTTTGATGGTGACGTTAAACGAATAAACCATGCACTGAAGGTATATGCGTTTGCCAAAAGCATAGGAGAGCTTGAGGGTATTTCACAGGAAGAACTAAATTTACTCAAAGTAGCTGCTATTTTACATGATATTGGAATTAAAGAAAGTGAAAAAAAATACTCATCATCTTCTGGGAAATACCAGCAGTTAGAAGGACCATCTGTAGCATGTAATATTTTAGAGGAATTCAATTTAAGTAAATCTTTTATTGACAGAGTCAGTTATTTGATAGGTAACCATCACACATACAGCAAAATAGACGCTATAGATTTTCAAATTCTTGTTGAAGCAGATTTTATTGTCAATATTTTTGAAGATAATATTGGAAGGGATCAAATCAAAGCTATAAAAAGAAAGATCTTTAAGACCAGTACCGGAACGTGTTTCCTGGATAGCTTATATTGTGTACAGCGTGGTTTATAGTATAAAATAATTTCATCACCGGGTGTATACAATATTTCTGCTCGGTAAACCTTGCTTTTTTTCTGCAAATTAGTATAATTAATTGAACAAATAAAATATTTAATTTAGGACAAAGGCGTCCCAACGATTTGCACGAGGCAAATTATTAGGGGCGTTTTTTATTACCCTAAGCAACAGATATCAGCAAAAATAAACAACTTGATAATAAAGACAGCAGTTTTGCTGGCGGCTCAATGGCGAGACCGTATAGTTATTAAAGGGCGACGCGGCCCACAAAGTATTGCTTGATAAGGTCTACCTTTTTGATAAGGTCATACCTTCATAAAGGCCATACTTTGTGGGCCTTTTTATTTTGCGCTGATTGCGCCACATACACATTCAGCAAGTGCATTTTTACATGGAAGGAATGAGCATTATGGGGAGAATTAAGGCCAAACCCGAGGTTTGTATGGGTTGTCACCTGTGTGAAGTATGGTGTGCGGTGGCCCATTCCAAATCCAAACACATTATTAAGGCATTTCTATATGAAGAGGATAAACCACTGCCCAGGTTGGTGGTGGAGGAAAAGCTGCCCCTTACCTTTGCGCTGCAGTGCAGGCACTGCGCCGAGCCGGACTGTGTCACCGCTTGCATAAGCGGGGCCTTATCTAAAGACCCGGAGACCGGACGGGTGGTGCACGATCCAAACCAGTGCGTGGGTTGCTACAGCTGTGTGCTGACCTGCCCCTACGGCAGCATATTTATAAATCCCCGGAAAAGGGAAATCATCAAATGCGACCTTTGCGCCGGTTTGGATACATTTTATTGCGTAAGTCACTGTCCCAATGAAGCACTGGTATATGAGGACTGCTAATTTAATGTGGGGGAGATCATCTATGAGTAATATGGGCGATTATGATTACCTGATTATAGGCAACTCCGCGGGTGCTGTGGGTTGTATAGAGGGTTTGCGAAGTGTGGACAAAAACGGTACGGTAGCCCTGGTGGCCGAAGAAGACTATCACGTATACTCAAGGGCTTTGATTCCTTATTACCTTGGCGGTCAGATTACCAGGGATAAATTGTATTATCGGTCCCTTGATTTTTATGATCGTGCCCGGGTCAGTGTTATAAATGGGCACCGGGCGGTAAAAATCGATAGCACAGTACGGGTGGTGGAGCTGGATAACGGCAGCCGGCTGGGCTATGGCAAGCTGCTGCTGGCCACCGGCGGAAAACCGATCTACCCGCCAATTCCCGGACTTGATAAACAAAATGTGTTTAGTTTTCATAGCATGTCTGACGTGTTGGGTATTGAAAAAGAACTGGCCGCTGTCCAAAGCGCTGTGGTATTAGGAGGCGGGGTAATCGGTTTGATGGCTGCCGAGGTGCTGCACAAAAGGGGCATTAATGTGCATGTACTGGAGTTGGCCGAACGGCTGTTGGCACCGGTGGTGGATGCAACCACGTCTCATTTGGTGGAAGGTGCGCTGCAAAAGGCCGGGGTAACCTTGTATCTAAAAAACACCATCGATCAGGTGCATGGCACTGAGCGGGTGGAGAGTGTTACCTTAAAAGACGGACGTAATATACCCTGCGATTTACTTATCGTAGGAGTAGGGGTGGCACCCCGGGTGGAACTGGCCCAGGGCACGGATATGGAGGTCAACCGAGGAATCGTGGTGGATAAAAGAATGCAAACCGCTGTGCCGGGTATCTTTGCCTGTGGGGACTGCGCCTCCACATATAACTTTGTAACAGGTGCCGGGCAAAACCTGCCGCTGTGGCCCAACGCCTATCTGGGCGGTCGCATTGCCGGCTTTAATATGGCCGGTATGGAAAGGGCATTTGTCCAGGGCACTGCTATGAATGCTATGCATTTTTTTGACGTTAACATAATCAATGCCGGTATCAATGTTACGGGAGCAAACAGCAGAGACGCCCTGGGCGTGATACAGGAATATGAAAAGGACACTCAAACGTACCGGAAATTTATCCTCTCTGAAGAGGGCCATATCAAGGGTTTTATACTGGTTGGTCAAATAGCCAGAGCAGGTATATTTTTAAATTTAATGCGGCGTAAAATCGACGTACGGGCTTTTCAGCAGGATTTATTTAAAAAGGATTTTGGATATGCTGATTTGCCGGAAGCACTGCGTTGGAAACTGCTGCAAGATGACGTAATTTTAGGGGTGGTATAAATGCTGGTACAACAATATTACCAAAGCGAGAGGTTTGTGCCGGACAAAGAGATGGATGCCTGCGGGCTGTTCGGGGTTATGCATACAGGTGGTGTCAGATTCGGCGGTCAAATGGCCATTGACGCTATAAAAAATATGAAGGTGAGGGGCAGCGGCTTGGGTGGCGGGTTTGCTATTTACGGGCTGTACCCCAAATACAAGGATTATTATGCACTGCACATTATCTACCAGGACAAAAATATGGCGGCCAAAAAAACGGTGGAAGCTTTCTTGAAAAAGAATTTTTATGTGGTATTTGATGAAGAAATACCCACCAACCCGGATATCCGCCTGTTCGCTCCTCCTCTGGCGTGGCGGTATTTTGTGTCTCCGCAGAAAAGCAGCGCAGAGGAGAATGTACCTGATGATGAGTATGTAATCAGTAAGGTGATGCACCTGAACAGCCACATAGATGATGCCTATGTATTTTCATCAGGTAAAGATGTTGGTGTTTTCAAGGGCGTCGGGTTTCCCGAGGAAATCGCGGATTACTTTATGCTGGATGAGTTATATGAAGGATATATATGGACGGTACACAGCAGGTTTCCCACCAATACACCTGGCTGGTGGGGCGGGGCACACCCGCTGAGCATATTGGACTGGACAGTGGTACATAACGGAGAGATTTCATCCTACGGTGCCAACCGCCGGTTCCTGGAAATGCATAATTATTATTGTACTCTACACACGGATACCGAAGTGCTGGCCTACGCGGTGGATTTATTGATGCGACGCCAGGGGCTGCCCATTGAAGTGGTGGCGAAAATTTTTGCCCCACCTATGTGGGAAGTTATTCGCCATATGGATGATAGCGATAAAGAACTGTATACCGCACTGCGTATGACTTATGCGCCCCTGTTAATGAACGGTCCCTTCACGGTTATTGTCGCCCATCACAAAGAAATGATCGGCCTTACCGACCGTATCAGGCTGCGGCCCATTACGGCGGGGGCCAAGGGCGATCTGGTGTTTTTATCCTCTGAAGAGGCGGCCATCCGAGCGGTATGCCCGGACCTGGAACTAGCCTGGACACCTCCCGGCGGTGAACCGGTGGTGGTCAGACTGCACACCCGGGATCACTTGCAGAGTTTAAATAAATCCATTTGAGGGTGGTAAATATGTATCCTTACTTATTATCGGAGTTTATCGTTGAACGGCGGGAAGACAGGTGTATCCACTGCCGGGTATGCGAGCGGCAGTGTGCCAACGGGGTACACCTATACGATGCGGAATTGGAAAGATTTTTTTCCGTAGATAAGGACTGTGTGGGCTGCCAACGCTGTGTAAACCTTTGTCCTACCGAGGCCCTGTATGTACGGCCACGGCTCTTTGATTACCGACCCAACAGCAGCTGGACTAGAGATAAAATACAAAACCTGAAAAAGCAGGCTGCCACGGGCGGGGTGGTTCTAACGGGCAGCGGTAATGACAAACCGTACCGGATTTATTGGGATCACCTGGTGCTTAATGCTTCCCAGGTAACCAATCCTTCCATTGACCCGCTCAGGGAGCCTATGGAACTGCAAACCTTTTTAGGGCGCAAGCCGGATACTTTAAAAATTGAATTTAGTGCAGGAAAAGCAAAATTAGCCTCCCAGCTTTATCCCAACGTACCGGTACAAATACCGCTGGTGTTTTCTGCCATGTCCCTGGGGGCGATCAGTTACCCGGCCTTTAAATCACTGGCTATGGCGGCCAAAGAAGCCGGTGTGTTATTCAATACCGGTGAGGGCGGTTTGCCTGTGGAAATGCGAGATGAGTACGCCGACCACGCCATTGTGCAGTGTGCCAGCGGCCGGTTCGGGGTGGATGCTGATTATCTGAACAGTGCCCGGATTATTGAAATCAAAATTGGCCAGGGGGCCAAGCCGGGTATCGGGGGACACCTGCCGGGGGAAAAGGTGTCGGATTACATTGCCCAAACCAGAATGATCCCCCGGGGTACGGATGCCCTGTCTCCGGCACCACAGCATGACATATATTCCATCGAAGATTTATCCATGTTGATATACGCGCTGAAAGAGGCCACCAATTACACCAAACCGGTTTCGGTAAAAATTGCCGCAGTGCACAATGTGGCCGCCATAGCCTCGGGTATTGTCCGGGCCGGTGCTGATATCGTGGCCATTGACGGTATCAGGGGTGGCACCGGTGCTGCTCCCCTGGCCACACGTGATAATGTAGGTATACCGATGGAACTGGCCCTGGCCGCAGTGGATAAAAGGCTGCGAGATGAGGGCATCCGCAACAAATGCTCTGTAATGGCCGCCGGTGGTATCCGTTCCTCTTCCGACGCCATCAAAGCCATTGCCCTGGGGGCCGATGGTGTGTATATCGGCACCGCAGCTCTGGTGGCCATGGGCTGTACCCTTTGCCATAAGTGTTATACCGGCAAGTGCAACTGGGGGATTTGTACTCAGGATCCCTATTTGACCAAGCGATTAAATCCCGAGCTAACCAGTCGGAGACTGGTCAACCTGTTAAAGAGCTGGAGCCACGAAATTCAGGAGATGTTGGGCGGTCTGGGTGTCAATGCCATAGAAAGTCTGCGGGCCAACCGGGAACACTTGCGCGGCGTGGGGCTTGAAGAATGGGAGCTTAACGTGCTGGGGGTAAAGGGAGCAGGGGAGTAATCAGGGAAAGCCACCTTTTGACAACACTAAACGAAAAAGAGATTTACCTGTGGCGTTAGGCTGGTGCCAGGTGTTGAAAGGTTGAAAGATTTTAATCTTTCAACCTTTCAACACCTGGCACCTATCAAGACGACAGACGACTATAGCACAACTTCCGGAAAATATTAGGGGAGTGATAAAATGAACGGTTTTAATGTTAAATTTGGTTATCGTGATAATTTTCTGGATGATTTGCAGCCGGTGGATGTTTTATACGAAACAAGAGTGAGTATTGATGGCTGCCAGGCCACCATAGATGCCCACGGGCTAAAGCACAAGGAGTTAAATGATTTGCTCAGGGAAACTGTGCAGAGGGGCAGCACAGAGTTGGTTATTAATAATGTGTTTGGGCAAAGGTACATCGGCACCCGGTTATATTTACCATCTAAGGATAAAAAACTGCACATTGAAGTAAATAGATATCCAGGCAACGATTTGGGTGCTTTTTTAAACGGTCACCGCATCATTGTGCAGGGTAATGCCCAGGACGGCGTGGGCAATACCATGGATGATGGGCAAATTATCGTACATGGCCGGGCGGGTGATGTAACGGCCATGTCCATGCGGGGCGGCCAAATATTTATCAGGGATAACGTGGGTTATCGCACCGCCATTCACATGAAGGAATACCGGGACAAGGCGCCCGTGCTGGTGGTGGGGGGCACGGCCCAGGATTTTCTGGGGGAATATATGTCCGGGGGTATGGTGCTGCTGCTGGGTTTGAACCTGCAGGAAGATGAGCCCCACCGGGCCAGCTATATAGGCACAGGCATGCACGGCGGGGTAATTTACTTGCGGGGTTGTGTGGCCGAGCACCAGCTGGGTAAAGAAGTGGGGGTGCGCCCGCTGAACGACCAGGACATAGTAGTTGTTGACCGTTATGTGCGGGAATACTGCCGCCACTTCGGCGGCAGCCCGGACGAAATCCTCAAGGGCCGTTTCCAAAAACTAATCCCGGTATCCTTAAGACCCTACGGACAAATATACGCTTACTAGGATAGCAAGGGCGATGGGAAGTACAGGGAGGGTTCTTCTGCTTCCTTTAAGGAAGCAGAAGAACCCTCCCTGTACTTCCCATGCTTTCACATGTTAACGGTTACCACCCCATCCGCTGTTTCCGCCACCGCGTCCCTTATTCATGGATCTACCTGCACCCCGGCCTCGGCTTTGTCCCTGTCTTGACCCCGGTCCGCAAGCATCATTGCGCATTCCTTTCCCCTGTCCGCTTGCTTGGCCTGCATTGTTCACATTCTGGCACTTACCTGCACCCCGGCCGCTCATTTTACCGCTGCCCTGGGGACCGGTTCTGTCAAATTGCGGCATCATAAACGCCTCCTTTAATCAAAAGGTTAAATGTTTGCACCCTTTGAACCATGTATTCATACTATGCTTATTATGGTCATATGTCAACAATTACTTGTGTATAATTTCTTAATTACAGTGAACATTTAATGAAACAAGAGATTATGATTACGACTTACGTAAATAATTTTTATCACCTAGTATTAATTGGTCAGTGGTATGTGGTCCGTAAAAAGTTTGGCTGGCTAAAATAAATTTATTTCTCTTTGGCTGGCAATGTGGATAGACGTATGCTAAAGCGATGCGGCAATCTTAGGATTGAAGAATCCCTGGTTCCGGGTTGCACCAAATTATCCCTCACTTCAACAAGGAGAGGATCAGCGAATTATTACGTTGTATTCCCTCAGCCAGGTGTCCACCTGGATTAAATAAGCTAGATACTGGGCATCGGTCATTAGCTGGCCATAAAATGGCTTGTTAAAATACATTGCGTTTGATTGGATCATGCGGCGCACGTTATTTCGGTTAATCAGGGGCAACAGTGGTGATGAAGAATCTGCTAGAATCTCTGTAACTATTTTTCGCACTGTCTTCAGGTAAGCCGGGTGATGAGACTTGGGGTAAGGACTTTTACGCCGGCTAAGTACTTCCTCAGGCAATAAGTCGGTAAGCGCTCGGCGCAGTATGCCTTTTTCCTTCCCCCCGTAGTTTTTCATGGAACCGGGTATGTTCCAGGCGTATTCCACCAGGCGGTGGTCACAGAAAGGTACACGTACTTCAAGACCCACGGCCATGCTCATGCGGTCCTTGCGATCCAACAGGGTGGCCTTAAACCAGTTTATGGTTAGGTACATCAGTTCCCGCAGCCGTGCCTCCCCGGTCTTCTCTCCCGGTAGACGGGGCACTTCCGCAAGCGTTTCCTGGTATCGCCGGTTAACGTACTCTACGGGTCGAAGCAAATCGATTACTTCGGGGGCCAACATATGCATACGCTCAGCAAGCCCCCGCAGCCAGGGAAATGTGCCTTCAGCCGCGGCCTGGGGCCTGTGAAACCAGGGATAGCCGCCAAATATTTCGTCAGCGCACTCTCCCGACAGGGCGACGGTAGCCGATTGTTTAATCGCCCGGGAGAAAAGGTACAGCGAGGCATCTACGTCGGCCATGCCAGGCAAATCCCGGGCCCGCACGGCGGCTGCCAGTGCATCTACCAGTTCAGGAGTGTCAATGATAACCGTATGGTGATCGGTCCCCAAGCTTTCCGAGACTCTCTGCACCCAATGGGCATCAGTATTGGGTTGGAACAGATCGGGCACAAAATAGCGTTCATTGTCAAAAAAATCAACAGACCATGTTTGCAACGGTTTAGCACCGGCTTGTCGCCAGGCCTCTGCGGCTACCGCAGTAATGGCGCTGGAGTCCAAACCTCCCGATAATAAAGTGCAAACGGGCACATCTGCCACTAGCTGGCGTGTCACGGCATCGTGGAAAAGTTTTCGCACTTTAGCGGCGGTTGTGTTCAGGTCGTCTTCGTGAGGTCTACTTTCCAGTTGCCAGTAGCGTTGTATGCGCAGGCCGCTGCGGTTGTACACTAGATAGTACCCGGGTTTTAGCTCAGCCACGTTACGGAATACACCGTGTCCGGGCGTGCGACCCGGACCCATGATTAACACTTCCGTCAGACCGTCGGCATCCAGTTCGGGCTGTATTGCCGGGTGGGCTAACAATGATTTTAACTCAGAGCCAAAAAACAGTGCACTCCCCCGCCGGGCATAAAATAGTGGTTTTACGCCCAGCCGATCCCGTGCCATAAACAAGCTCTGATCTCGCTCGCTCCAAATGGCCAGGGCGTAGATGCCGTTTAGCCGTTGCAAGCAATCCTCGCCCCACTCAATATATGATAACAGCAGCACTTCGGTGTCCGAGTGCCCGCTGAAAGTGTACCCACGGGTCACCAATTCCCTCCTCAGTTCCGGGGTATTGTACAGCTCACCATTATATACCATTACATATATATAATCTCCTCGCCGGCGAAGCATGGGCTGCCCGCCGCCCGTTGGGTCAACCACAGCCAGCCGGCGATGGCCCAGGGCAACATGTGTTGAAATCCATGTGCCGCCTGCATCGGGTCCGCGGTGGAATTGATTTTCATTCATAGCTTCCAGTGTGGGGCGCTGCCTGGTTAGATCATCATTCCAGTCTATCCAGCCTGTAATTCCGCACATTTAAACTATCCCTCCCATGATGATTAAATTAACTAAATTTATATTTTCTAAAGCTGAGCACAGCATGGCCCAGAAAAAATAAAAATGTCGCCCACCAAAAAAGGCGGGCGACATTGCCGTAAAAGGTAGATGCGCTGTTGCATCTACTTGAGCCTTACTAATACAGAATATGCAAATTGATATTAAAATGGTAGTGCATATAAAATGGTAATTGCAAGTAAATATTGGAACTAGTCTAGTACAAAAACTCTAAAACATTACAAAAGAAATTTAGGAATAGCTATCAAAAACTCAAGTTGGAAGTACCCGAGGCGAGGGTCTCTTTTTCTTTTAGGCCTCCGGCCTGTTCGTATTTAATTTTTCGTATGATCGTATCTTCACCGTCTTAGTCCTGGCTAGTTTGTCCATACTTTTGTCACAGGCAGTTTATGATATAAAAGATGTAATTAAATATATTGATATAGGGGGCGGGTATCTTAATTTATTGCAAAACTTCTAAAAAAATTGTTACAGAAGCTCCTGGAAGTACAAAAAATATATCAGACCTGAAAGATTACACGGTTCGAAGGGCACGGGGAAAGTTGAAGGAAATAATTTTTGACCCTACTTAGAATTTGACTGTTTGAGAAATGTTATAGATTATTAAGAGGATTTTATAATATTTTAGATAAATATTATACATGGTTAAAACCTCTTGTATAAAGTTGAATTTCCTAGGATATTGCAGGTTATTTTTTAAAAGGTAATCAATTCTAAAGATTGGGTCAAAAAACTGCAAGCCTAAAACTTTAAAAGCTATAACTGCCAGGCTGCTTAAGAATTTTCATTATGTAGCGGCTTAATTAGGTCGCTTTATTACGTAAGGTGGTGACTAATTGTTAGAGGATTACGGTTTCGAGATGATATAAAATAGATTCTATTAGAAATGTCATAGCAGAATATTTAGATATGTTAGAAATTTTAGTAAATAATGATAGGGGGTATAATGCTTTGTTTTGGAATAAACTAGTGAAAAAAGATATTAATGTTTCTGTCAGCACAGATAATCCTATTAAAACAGATCATCACATTAATACGGATCATCATCCGAAAGATCTAAAAGTTATAGATCTTCAAAATCAACCCAAACCTGAAACCCTTCTTGATGCTTTGATAAAGGCTGCTCCAATTATACAAAAACTACTTCCACTTGATTCTATGATTGGGATAACAGATAAAGAAAAATTTATAGGTTACATACCTGGTAGGGAAGTGAAAATGCCGGGAGAGATCATCGGAATGAAGGTACCAGAGGGAGATGCGATATACCAGGCTTTAAATACAGGTAGAGATGTTAGGTTAACAATTCCAAAAGGAGTTTTTGGGATACCTTTTAAATCAACTGGTGTACCGATTAAGGATGAAAAAGGAAATATTATCGGTGGAATCGGATTGGGAATTAGTCTGGTAAACCAAGAAACATTAATTGAATCAGCTCAAAATGTAGCTTCCACTGCGGAGCAAATATCGGCAACAATTGAGGAGCTAGCTTCATCAGCAGAACAGTTAGCTCAAAACCAAGAAAACATGAAAATACTGGGGCGAGAAGCGCAACAGCAAATTAAAGAGACAGATAAGATTCTACTTTTTATTAGTGACGTGGCAACAAAATCTAATCTTCTTGGTTTAAACGCAGCTATTGAAGCGGCAAGGGCTGGCGAGCATGGTCGGGGCTTTTCCGTAGTAGCTGAAGAAATCCGCAAAATGGCTTTAAACAGTGCTATTTCCGTTAAAGAGATAAAAGATATTATAGAAGAAATCAATAATAAAGTTTTACAAATAGTAGATAAAACTACTGAAATATTAGAAATTGGGCAACAGCAAGCTGCATCTACTCAACAAATTTCAGCATCAATACAAGAGTTCGCGGCAGCTACAGCAAGAATTGAGGAAATTGCCGAGATCATATAACCGTCAGTAGTAATGTTGACCCATCTACAGTGACGTTGTATCGGAATGTTGATTGGTCCATACCATGATTGTTTTTTTTGCGCTATATTTTGCTTGTCTGCCAACATCGCGTTAAGAAAGAAAGTCCGGATGAATAGTATAAAATATTGTATAGAAAAGCATTGGCCAAAGAATAATGTTAATATTTTTGCAAGTTATCATAAATAATAATCTCAAACAGTTTTAGGAGGTTATTTTTTTGGTCAACAGACTTGCCAAAGAGAAAAGCCCTTACCTGCTGCAGCATGCTAACAACCCGGTTGATTGGTATCCTTGGTCGGATGAGGCTTTTAAAAGGGCACAAAGATTTAATTTACCTATATTTTTGAGTATCGGTTACAGCACATGTCACTGGTGTCATGTGATGGAACGGGAATCATTCGAAGATCAAGAAGTAGCCGATGCACTAAACCACCATTTTGTTTCCATAAAGGTGGACAGGGAGGAACGCCCGGATATCGACCAGATATACATGACTGTCTGCCAAGCCTTGACCGGACAGGGCGGCTGGCCGCTTACGGTAATTATGACCCCTGACAAAAAACCGTTCTTTGCCGGCACATATTTCCCTAAACGTTCCCGCTGGGGAAGGGCCGGACTGCTGGATATTATAGAGCAGGTGGCCGATAAATGGACTAATGACAGAGACAAACTAATCCAAGCCAGCGATATGATCACCGAGCAGGTGCAGTTTACACCGGGGGGTTATTTGGCGGACGAACCGCTGGCTGATATATCCGCCCGGGGCTATAAGCAGTTCCGGCAGTCCTTTGATAAGCAATACGGTGGTTTTGGCTTAGCCCCCAAGTTCCCTACTCCGCATAATCTGCTTTTTTTAATGCGTTATTGGAAGCAAAACGGAGAAGAAGCTGCCCTGAACATGGCTAAAAAGACGCTGCAGTCCATTTACCGGGGAGGTATTAACGATCATATTGGTTTTGGCTTCTCCCGTTATTCCACCGACGAAAAGTGGCTGGTGCCTCATTTCGAAAAGATGTTGTATGACAACGCCTTACTGGCCCTGGCATTTCTGGAAGTCTACCAGGCTACCCAAAATGATTTTTATGCCGGGGCGGCACGGCAAATATTTACCTATGTGCTCAGAGATATGACTCACCCCGAAGGAGGATTTTATTCCGCCGAAGATGCTGATTCTGAAGGGGTAGAGGGGAAATTTTATGTTTGGAGCCCTGCCGAAGTATACCAAGTATTGGGGCGTGAAAATGGGGATATTTATTGTAAGGTTTATAATATTACCGAAAGCGGTAATTTTGAAAGTAAAAGTATACCTAATTTAATTAGCGCTTTACCCGAAGAACACGCCCGAAAATTAGGTATAGAGACCCGCGCATTGCTGCAGCTGTTAGAGGAAAGCCGACAAAAATTGTTTAACCACCGGGCCCGGAGGGTACACCCGTTTAAAGACGATAAAGTCTTGACAGCCTGGAATGGGTTGATGATGGCCGCCCTGGCCCGGGGAGCCGCCGTGCTGGGAGACGTGCGTTACCGGGATGCCGCGGTAAAAGCGGAGCAGTTTATCCGGCACAAGCTGCAGAGGCGGGATGGCCGGTTGTTGGCCCGCTACCGGGACGGAGAGTCAGATTTAAACGGCTACCTGGACGACTATGCTTTTGTGATTTGGGGTTTATTGGAATTGTACCGGGCTACTTTCCAGGCGGTTTATTTGAGTAGGGCAATTGACCTAACACATCACGTACGGGATTTGTTCTGGGATCAGGAGCAAGGAGGGTTCTTTTTCTACGGTACCGACTCCGAGCAGCTGATTGCCCGGCCCAAGGAAATATATGATGGGGCCATGCCGTCGGGCAATTCCGTAATGGCCGCCAACCTGCTGCAGTTGGCCGCCATAACCGGGAACAGCGAGCTGGAGGAATTAGCTGAGCGCCAGATAGATATTTTTGCCGGGACGGCCGCTCAGCACCCCAGGGGATACGCATATTTTTTGACCGCTTTATTGTTTGCCACCGGGCCGACCAGCGAAATTGTCATTACAGGCCAAAGGGATGACCCGCAAGTGGCGGAAATGTTACGTCTGGCCCAGCGGCAGTATGCGCCCGGTGCTGTGCTTATCTACCGTCCCGAAGGGGATGGTGACCAACAGGATGGCGGGCAGATTGGAAAACTGGCACCATTTACCCGGGAGCAGAAATCTATTGACGGCCGGGCAACCGCATACGTTTGCCGGGATCGGGCCTGCCGGGAACCGGTGACGGAGACAGAGGTACTGGGGAGCCTTTTACAGTAGCAGGTAGTAGCCTGGTATCATAGGTTACAGCCCGGATACAGGTGATCAGTCGGCGGGTGAGTAATTTTTTGCTTATCATTGGCGAAAGGTTATTAAGTCAGCTATTCTGGCAGGTAGGCGTAGTCCGGATGGTATTCGGTAGTCATAATTTCAATAAAAATAACGGCACCTTGGTGGAAGTAGTAAAGCAATATTAGCATATTCGTATATTGAAGTTAGTTTAATAAAGTTAAAGCCTGACCCCTTACAATATCGGAGAATAATACCAGGCCATCTGTTTGGGCAACATGGATTACATCGGCAATCTGTGTGCATTGAGGTAAAATGGCTGTCAGCATATTATCTCTTTTTAAGATACGCTCCGGGTGAAACACAACATCTTCCTGCCCGTCAAAAATGGCTACATAAAAAATGCCCGCTTCCACCAGGTTCTGAAAAAAGTGGGTGCCGTAGGACAGCTCAGGTGTAAATCCTGCATCGCAGGAGGCTACCTCGCAGATGACCGACATATTGCACAGCTCTGTAAAATGTACTGGTACGCCCAGTGACGGCGTGGTGGACCCCCATCTGCCCGGACCCACCAGCATGACGTTTTTCCCTTTCAGTGCCGTATTGAGCAAACCAATCTGCCTGGCCACCGCGCATTTACTCTGTTCATTACGTTCCGCATAAGCCTGCGCATGTACATAAACAACAAAATCAACAGGTAAGCGCACGTTTCCGCCCATGAAATTACCCCGCGTGGAGAAGAAACAGTCCTGCTCGTCTACCAGTTCCGGCATCTGCATCGCAGTACCCAGACCCCTGGTCCGCAGCGGGCGGCATTGCAGAAGATTGACCTTAAAGTGGTTGTCGGCAGTAAAATTGGCTGTAAACTCAATGTCCACAGGATAATCATAAACCTCGGACAAAAGTGCCAGCATATCTCGCATCAGGCCTGGAAATTCGGTGTCTTTAAGCAGTTTAGAAAAATCAAGGATATAAGCCAGATGATTGCTGGTATAGCCAAGCTCGCGCAGGCGGTTGGCTGTTTGGTGGTCCCAAGAAGCAAACAGGTTTTTGTCTACTTTGAGATCATCATTAACAATCTTTTCCCAGCTTTGACTGGTTAAGGTGTTTTGTTTTAAGGAGAGCACATCCACATAATGCTGGGAAAATTTCTTTTTGTCCTCACAATTTACCGGGGGTGTGCGTAAAGGGTTATCCAGACAAACAATTTTGGCATAATCGTCGATAGTTCTTTCCACCGCTCTGGTGCCAAGCCCAAAGACCAGGCGCAGCATGCCTGCGTTCATATCCACGCTTTTGTCCCAAACATAAAGGTTGGAGGAGTTACCCACCCCTGCCAAATGGGGGAAAAATTTTTCCTTGTGATAATCCCCGGACACCCGCTGCACCAGGATGGCCATCTGTTCATCCTTATCAAAAAGCCCCCGGTTCATTCGATAGGCCAGCGCATCCTCATTCATAGTGCTGGCATAAACCGTGCGGATCGCCTGTTCAAAGGCTGCAAAGCGTTCTTCGGGCGTACCCTGATTCACGCAGAACACGCTTTCATATTTCCCCGCAAAGGTGTTACCGAAATTATCCTCCAGCAGGGAACTGGAACGTACAATAATGGGTGATTGCCCGAAGTATTCAAGCATGCGCATAAATTTTTCCCGTATGGGCTCCGAAAACTTACCATTTAAGATTTTTTGCTTCAATTCAGGCGCGTATTTAAAATAACCTTCTTTCGTCTTCTGCTTGGTGCGCAGCTTCCAGCAGCCGTTTTGCACGAGATAGGTATAGAAAACATCCGACCCCAGATAGTAAGAGTCATGGGGCTCTAAATAGGGGATAAAGCGGTCATGGCCTTCCTGCTCCAAAATTTTTCGCGCCAAAAGCATACCCACGCTCTTGCCTCCGATAAAGCCCGATCCCACTTCTCTGGCTGCAATGTTTAAAATGTCCTTTAGAGTAAAATACCGGTCGCACAGTTCGAACATTCTAGACTCGCTGCCGATGAGCAGCGTCATTAATAGTCTTTTGGCTTTTTCCTGTTCTTCTGGCCCGAGAGTTAGCGCAGATTTGGCCTGGTTAAAAACAACATCCCAGTAATCCAGCCTTTCCTCACCGCGGTTTATGCTGGAGAACAGTTCGGCGGCCTCGGAACTGGCCGTGATGCAGACAGCCTTCCGACCCTGAATTAAATGCGGGAAAAACATGGTGGGCGAGTAACGCTTCCAGACTTTAAGGGGGTGAATATAAAATTTGTTCTTAACCTGGTATAAATCCAGCAACAGCTGTGTCGTTTCACGGATACACGCAATGGTGCTGTAAGTGTGTACATTGCGTTTAATGGCAAAATAAGCTATGGTGTCCAGTTCATGTAGAAAGGGACAGGACACCTTGAAAAAGTTGCTAATCATTAAATCAGAATACCAGTATTCCAATAAATCACTCAGGCAGTCAAAAACATAAAAGGCTTTGTGCCCTTCCTGCTCTACCAGGCTGTGCACCTCTGTGGCAAAGCTTTCAAAGCCTTTTTTTGCATCCAGGTGATAAACTTTAATCTCCGGGCTGTCCTCCAGCAGCGGAGCATGGCTGCCAAAGCGGACGTAAACCAGTTTTCTTTGGTCCAGCCTGGCCTGTGTTACATAGGGTTCAACGATTTTCCGGTAATCAGAGACTGCATCCACTTGCCATACAACATTATCGCCCAGCCGCAGCATGTCAATGGCTTGGTCAAAACCCTTCAAGCCAGTGCTTACCTTATTGTTGATGCCCATAGCGCACCTCCTTAATCCAAGGTGTCAAGCAAATCTTGAACCCCGAAAGTGGAGTGATAACATTAACGATAAAAGCCTAACTGGAGGGATATGCGGTTGGCGGCTTCGGTGATTAGCTTAATTAGTTCGGCCTGGGGGAAGCCTTGGCTAATGCGGGCATCCGGTCCGGATACGCTGATGGCAGCAATGATTTTACCCTCATGACTACGAATGGGCGCTGCCACACACTGTACTCCTTCTTCCAGTTCACCCAAATCACTAGCGTAATTCTGTTGGTTAACTTTGGCTAATTCTTTTTTTAATAGTTCGGGGTCAGTGATGGTACTGTCGGTATATTTATAGAACTTGGTTTCCTTGATAATTTGGTTTAGTTCACCCGGGGGAAGGGCGGCCAGCAGCACCTTACCGCTGGCCGTGCAGTAAGCCGGCCCTCTGGTCCCGGGTTTAGCAAACATTTTTACTATATTGGGTGATTCCACCTGATCTATATAAACTACCTCACCACGGTTGAGTACAGAAAGATTGGCCGTTTCACTGCACCTATCCACCAGTTCTTTAAGATAGGGTTTGGCAATGGAGCGAATGTCCAGATTATACAGAGCAGCATTGCCTATTTCAAATGTTTTGAGGCCCAGGCGGTAATGCCCCTGGTTGGGCTCTTGCTCTACAAACCCGGCAACAATTAGTGTATTGAGCAGACGGTGTACCGTACTAATATTCAGTCCTAATTTAACGCTGAGCACGGTTAGTGCTATAGGTTCCCTGTGTTTGGCCAGAGCTTCTAAAATGGCCAGGGAGCGATCTACCGACTGTACTGTTTTTGTTTTTCGTTCCTTGCCCGTTGACATGGGACAACCTCTCCTTAACTCTCCTTGGTTTTACTTGATTTTAATTAACCCAGGATCTTTTCAACTTCTTCGGCATCTAAATCCATGATATATGGTATGCCGGTGACATCTGCCGCCTCCCGGGTAATGCTGGCCAGGTCATCCCTGGTGATATAATCAAGGCTGAACTTACGGGCACCACACATCAGCTGCTGCAGGCCCACGGCCAGACGGTCGAAGTAAGTGTAAACGCCCATAGCGGTGGCCGGAATCCTGGCGGCATCTTCGCCATATTGCTGTTTCAAGGCTGTATTAGCGGTAAAGATTTGCTCAACGGTATTGCCGTACCGCTTGGCTATATCAGCAGGTACTTTACCTTCTTTAACATAATTGCCGATGGTTTTGCCGACCATAGCGGCGGCTAGTGGAGCGCGGGCCATGCCGATGGCTTTAACGTATGGCGCAGCCAGGGCCAGACCTTTATACATATGATCTTCCAGAGAAAAGCCGCCGGCTACGGCTACCTTGGGAACATACATGCCTTTGGCTTTGATGCGTTCCATGTACTGATATAGTAGTGACTCCAAGTAGACAGTGGGCACGCCCCACTCGTTCATCATCCGCCACGGGCTCATACCTGTGCCGCCACCGGCACCATCAATGGTCAAAAGATCTATTTTAGCCAGCGAAGCGAATTTAACAGCCCGGGCCAGGTCCGCCGGGCGATAGGCACCGGTTTTCAGCATAACGTGTTTGGCTCCCAGGCTGCGTAATTCAGCCACCCGGGCCATGAATGATTCCTCATCTACCATGCCAATGCGAGAATGCCGTTCAAATTCCTTCACTGATCCCTGTGCATAACTTTGCTGTACATTTGTGTTTTCCGGATCCGGGAATACAATATAGCCGCGGGATTTTAGCTGCTGGGCTCTTTCCAGAGAGGGAAGCTTAACTTCACCGCCGATATCCTTGGCGCCCTGGCCCCATTTAATTTCCACTGCTTCCACACCCAGCTCGTTAATCACATACTCGGCCACTCCAAGGCGAGTATCTTCAACGTTAAACTGCACCACAATAGCACCATATCCGTTGTACCATTCCTGGAACAGTTTTACCCGGCGTGCCATGTCCGGGGACTTAACCACGCGGCCATTTTTAATTTCCCCATCGGGATCCATACCACAGACATTTTCACCAATGGTCAGGACAATGCCTGATATGGCTGCGCCAATGGCCAGGCCTTCCCAGTTATCTTTGGCCACCTGGGTGGAACCAAGGCCAGGTATTACAATGGGCAGTTTAAGCTTAATAGTATTGGTAGAACCGATTTCTGTTTCCAGATTGACAGCCGGAAAAGTGGCTTTATCGCTATCGGCTTCGATGCCATGTGCACCAACGGCTGTACCCATAATGTTCAAGTGGGATAAATCAACTGGGTACTCCTTCTGGGAAGCGCTGGTTGTACTGCCGAAAGGCTGCGGATAAATGAGTTCCCGCCCCCGGTATGCTGATTTACCTACTTCGCAAAGGCCGGGGCAGCCGTCTATACAAGTTGCGCATAAGCCGCTGGAGGAACAAACATTACCCGGTGTTCTGTTCTTGGTGAGTGTCGCTGCACTGGCATTGATTCCGTTACTATAACTCATTAATAATCAGACCTCCTATGTCTATTGGTGTACATCGCTGTACTTTTCCATGTTGTGAAATTAAATTTCACTGATCTGAAAACATTTTAGCTCTTAGTAGTTAGTCAGTCAATAGAAACCGCTTTCACGATATGAAAAATTTATGCGCAAAGCCCGCAAAATGCATGAATATTGCATACAGGATGCAGAGTTATTGTATTTCACATTGTGAAATGTATTTTGTATACAGAAGCAATTAAATCATAAATAAATGGTATTGAATTTCACCAAGTGGAAAACGGCGCACCAAACGGGTAGTGGAAAGGAAAGTAATGTATAATACGTACTAGATAAGAGAACAAATAGATAACATGATCAAATGAATTGTAAATCAAGAGATGTGTAGTTGGTAAATGAGGAAAGATATAAGCTAAAAAAATAAATGAGGATTATAAAGAGTTAACTGACTGTCAAAAGAATGCGTCAAACAAAAAAGAGAGCTTAAGCCTTAAAACGGCCCTATGCTCTCTCTTTTATTGGATTACTGCAAAAAATGTTTAACCTTCCATTAGCTACGTTCAATTGGAGTGCCTTTGTATACAAATGCCATTAATTCCCATTATGTCCTAACTGAATAGATATTGTTTTAGCGGCCTTCTTTATGGCATCCACCAGTTCATTTTTGATGAACGGTGTGGTAATGCGGATACTGGGCCCTGAAATGCTCAGTGCCGCCACAACCTGACCTTTAAAATTATAAATTGGGGCCGCCACGCACCGTACTCCTTCATCTCGTTCCCCAAGGTCCAGGGCATATCCATCCTGCTTAACTCGGCTAAGTTCTTTTAAAAGCATTTCAGGATCAGTAATGGTTTCATTGGAAAACTTCCGTAATTCCATGTTATATGCCATATCCTCCAGCTTGTCCTGGGGCAAACTGGAGAGTAAAACTTTCCCTGAGCCTGTGCAATGGGCAGGACCGCGGTTGCCTGTGCGGGCAAACATCCTGACAACCACTATATTAGTAGATTCCACCTGATCCACATATACCACCTCGGAACCATCCAGAGTGGCTAAATTAACTGTTTCATTATACCTTTGCTGCAAGTCTTCCATGACCGGGCGGGCCACAGAGCGCAAATCCTTGAAATAGGTTGCTGCGATGCCTATTTGAAATGCTTTTATCCCCAGCCGGTACTTACTGTTTTCGGCATCTTGCTCCACAAAACCTCTTTGCATCATGGTATATAAAAGCCGGTGGGTAGTTCCCAGGGTAAGGCTTGTTTTTTGAGCTATTTCGGTAATAGTAATTGGAACACCAGCCTCGGCCAATGTTTCCAATATAAGTAAAGCTCTTTCCACTGCTTGAACTGTTTTGGTATCATCTCCATTATTATTTTGTTTAGCCATTTAAATCATATCTCCTTACCCATGTTATACTTATAACCTTTAAAATTGTATACATAACACGGAGGAGTTGTCAAGGAACTTAAAGCAGCTCAGATAATCCATGTTACCGTTTAAGTATTATGTATACTATCTTTTAATATACCTAAAAAACTTTTCTTTTTTTTTGCATTGTGATAATATATTTCACGATAAGAAAATATTTTCGAAATGCCATTCCAAAAATAATAAATTACAACTACATAATTTCCTAAAATTTTAACTAATTGAAAGGTGGAATAACATTACAACCGCGTGTAAATTGACGGTGGCGGCAAGGGCGGCGTAATAGTTAATCCTAAGGAATTATCCGGCAATGAGTTGTAGCAATTAAGCCATTGGTATATTAGAGCCATCAGTGCTATTGTTGCCTCGGAATTGGACATTCCGGCTCGGTGTGAATACCACCCCGTAAATCATGGAATGGTTGAGTATAGCAACAAGCTGACAGCAAAAACGTTTAGGAGGGTTTATTAATATGTCCTATGTGCAAAATGTTCTCGAACAAGCAATCAAGCGCAATCCCGGTGAAGTTGAATTCCACCAAGCTGTGAAAGAGGTATTAGACTCCTTAGAACCAGTTTTAGTTCAACGTCCGGAATATGAGAAAGCCGGAATTCTTGAAAGAATCGTTGAACCGGAGAGACAAATCCTATTCCGAGTACCTTGGGTAGATGACCAAGGAAATGTGCAAATCAACCGCGGCTTCCGGGTTCAATTCAATAGTGCCATCGGACCCTATAAAGGTGGAATTCGCTTCCATCCATCCGTTTACCTTGGTATCATTAAATTCCTGGGCTTCGAGCAAATATTCAAAAACTCCTTAACCGGACTTCCCATCGGCGGCGGTAAAGGCGGCAGTGACTTTGACCCTAAAGGAAAATCCGATGGCGAAGTAATGAGATTCTGCCAAAGCTTCATGAATGAGCTTTATCGTTATATCGGTGCTGACACTGACGTCCCTGCCGGGGATATTGGGGTGGGCGGTCGTGAAGTAGGCTATATGTTTGGACAATATAAGAAGCTTACCAGCCTGTACGAAGGTGTCCTGACCGGAAAAGGTCTGACTTATGGCGGCAGCCTGGCGCGGACAGAAGCTACCGGCTACGGCTTGGTCTACATAATGGAAGAGGCTCTCAAAACCAAAGGCAAATCCTTTGACGGAGCAACCGTAGTTATTTCAGGTTCTGGTAATGTTGCAATATACGCCACCCAAAAAGCACAGCAGCTCGATGCCAAAGTTGTTGCCCTAAGTGATTCCAACGGCTTTGTCTATGACAAGGACGGTATTAAACTCGCTACAGTAAAGCGTTTGAAAGAAGTTGAACGCAAACGGATTAGAGAATATGTCAAGGAGCATCCGACCGCCGAGTATCATGAAGGTTGCCAAGGAATTTGGACAATCCCGTGTGACATTGCCCTTCCTTGCGCTACACAAAACGAATTGGACGGTGAAGCTGCTAAAACTCTTGTCAAGAATGGCTGCTTTGCAGTTGGCGAAGGCGCCAACATGCCATCGACTCCCGAAGCTGCCAATGAATTGCTCGCAAGCAAGATAATCTATGTCCCCGCCAAAGCTGCAAATGCAGGCGGCGTAGCATGTTCAGCACTAGAAATGTCCCAGAACAGCATGAGATACTCCTGGACCTTCGAAGAAGTTGATGCCAAGCTTAAAAATATTATGATTGGCATTTATAACAATATTAATGCGGCAGCTAAAGAATTCGGCATGGAAGGCAACCTTGTTGCCGGAGCAAACATTGCAGGGTTCCTCAAAGTTGCTGACACCATGATGGCACAGGGGATCGTATAAACTTTGGTTAAATTCATTATGGAAGTTAATTTTAAGTAGCTATCCAGTGAAGGCATCTTAATTTAAAACCTAGCTTTTAACTACTACTGGACAGAAGAAGATTATAAGATTTTATATGATGAAATAAAAAAACCGTTGCTTTTCCAAAACATATTGATATAATTAACATAGTTTAAAATAATATAACGGATACAATGATGTGTCCATTAGATGGCAACGATTGCCCTGTGCAGGTTATAATAATACTTGCGCGGGCATTTTTATTTTGTTATACAGGGGGCGGGCTCCGATGGGTGAAAACAGGGTAATATTGGTAGATGCTGATAGTGTATGGCGCAAGAACGTAAAGTCTATGCTCACAAAGTATGGCCACTGGGTAGTGGGAGAGGCCGGTGATGGTCTGAGCGCTATAAAACTGGTGCGCAGCCGGGAGCCCGATTTGCTAATTATAGATGCTGCCTTGCCCGGTGGTATGGACGGGCTGCAGGTGGCCAAAATAGTACACGAGGATAAACTGGCCCCGGTGATTGCCACTAGTTCATCCGACCAGCACGGGATACTGGAAAAGGCCAAAGAAGCCAGGGTATTTGCATTACTAATCAAGCCTGTGGGGGAAGCATCATTGTTGCCGGCAGTGGAGTTGGCCCTGGCGAATTATCAGGAGATTACCGCTCTTGAACAAAAAATTAAGGATTTGCAGGAAACACTGGAGACTAGAAAAATTGTGGAGCGGGCCAAAGGTATTTTAATGGAAACCCAGGGCCTGACTGAAGCCGAAGCTTTTAAGCGCATGCAGCGCCAGAGCATGAATAAGAGGGTGAATATACGGCTGGTGGCTGAGGCGGTGATAATGGCCCATTCTTTAAACATATAATAAAAAATACTGGCTTTTTAGTAGACTTATGCTATACTATAGAATAGTAATTGGATAATATTAAGGTTAAAATAAAATAATTTAAGGTACAATGGCGTATCATAAATAAGGGCAATGAGGCCTACCTGGCAGTTAAATGCATATTCTGCCAGTGTGGGCTTTTTTTCGTAAAATTTACTGCAATAACCATTGTGCCTCTTAGCTAACAAGGAGAGGTGTGACTTAGCGTGCCTGTACTTACCAGTGATGACGTGCGTACTATGGCTAGAGATTACGGTGTTAAATTTGTGCGCTTACAGTTTACTGATATTTTTGGGGTGCTTAAAAACGTTTCCATCACCGTAGAACAACTAGATAAGGCCCTAAATAATGAGCTTATGTTTGATGGTTCATCTATAGAAGGTTTTGTGCGCATAGAAGAATCCGATATGTACCTGCACCCCGACCCGTCCACATTCGTTATATTTCCCTGGAAACCTCGGGATGGTGCGGTGGCCAGGCTAATCTGCGATATCTATAATTCAGACGGCACCCCCTTCATAGGCGACCCGCGCCATGTTTTGCGCCGGGCCATCGCCGAAGCGGAAGAAATGGGCTACTCCATGAACGTTGGTCCCGAGGCTGAGTTCTTTCTGTTTCACGTTGATGAGGAAGGTAAACCCACCACTGTAACCCACGACCGTGCCGGATATTTCGATATGACCCCGGTGGATTTAGGCGAGAACGCCCGCCGGGATATGGTGCTTACGCTGCAGCAAATGGGTTTCGAAATTGAAGCTTCCCACCATGAGGTGGCACCCGGACAGCACGAAATTGACTTTAAATACTCCGATGCCCTTGACATCGCTGATAAAGTGGTGACCTTTAAGTTTGTAGTGCGTACCATTGCCCAGCGGCACGGGCTACATGCCACTTTTATGCCCAAGCCTGTTTTTGGCATTGCCGGATCGGGCATGCACTTAAACCAGTCATTGATGAAAGATGGTGCTAATGCCTTTTACGATCCCAGTACGTCAAACCAGCTCAGCCAGGATTGCCTGCATTATATCGGGGGTCTGATGCGGCATGTTCCAGCCATTACCGCTATTATCAATCCTACAGTAAATTCTTATAAAAGGTTGGTCTCAGGCTATGAGGCACCTGTTTACATAGCTTGGTCCTACCGCAACCGTAGCCCGTTGATCAGGGTGCCAGCCAAACGGGATCAATCCACCCGTATAGAGTTACGCAGCCCGGACCCGTCCTGCAATCCCTACCTGGCTCTGGCGGTATGCCTAAGGGCGGGACTCGATGGGATAAAAAATAAGATTGAACCGCCCACGCCATGTGACCGCAATATATACGAACTCACTCCGCAGGAGCGTGATGAGCTGGGAATAGATATACTCCCCGAAAGTTTGAGGGACGCCCTGTATCAACTGTCCATCGACCCGGTAATTATGGATGCCCTTGGTCCGCACGTATTGCAGCGTTTTTTGGAAGCCAAGCGCATTGAGTGGGACAGCTATCGGCTACAGGTACACTCCTGGGAACTAGGTCAATACCTTACCAAATTTTAATTTAAAGTACAGCTTTAAGTGTCGGAGTTTTACAGGAAATTTAAGCTTATCAAAATTATACGGCGGGGATGCGCCTGCGCCAGGTACCTTCATATGAATTAGTGCCCATAGATCCACAAAACAGGTGGCTGCTTAATTGGCCTTGTTTTGTGGATCTTTTAACTTTTGGCCAAAATATATTTGGGTAGCCCGTTTACTTGTGTTAAAATATCCTTATTGATCGGGCATTGGATAAACGACCAGTAAAAGACATTAGCATTTAGTACCACTTATCAAGCCTTTGGAAGGTCGTTCGATATTTACAGCAGAATCACTTTGTATATCTAGTATAGCTTGAATTATGTTTTTGAAAATTAAAGTAAAAAGAAGACATTTGAGTGGCCATTCTATAGCAATGTTTTTATGAACAATCCAATTAATAAACTAGGAGGGATTTCTTATGACACATACCCTGGGTGTGCTTGTTATCAATAAGCCGGGCGTTTTGGCTCGTATAGCGGGATTGTTGAGTAGACGGGTATTTAATATTGAAAGTATTGCTGCCGGCTATACTGAAGAACCTGATATTACCAGAATTACTGTTGTAGTTAATGGGGACGAGCGCGAGCTGGAGCAGGTTATCCATCAGCTCTCCAAGTTGGTGGATGTGATTAAAATCACCAAGCTGGAAGACCGCGACTCCATAGAAAGGGAACTGGCTCTGATAAAGGTTCAGGCGAACCCGGAAAAACGCAGAGATATCGTGGATATAGTGGAAATATTCCGGGCTAATATTGTTGACGTAGGCAAAGAAACGATGGTTATCCAGATTATTGGTGATGAGCAGAAAATCAGCGCCTTTACACACGTACTGGAACACCAGGGCATTGTTGAAATGGTGCGCACCGGGAAAATTGCTCTATCTCGTCAACCCCGGGCGGCAAAGGATGAAAAATAAGGTTTGTGTTGACACAAGGTGGCTATCTGTGTATATAATAATCTATATTTGTTTTATATAAACTGTGTATACTGGGGGTTGTTGCAGGTGGCACAAGTAAAGCGTATCATGATCAGCCTGCCGGATTATCTACTTTCTGAGATAGATTGTATTGCAGCTGCTGAGAAACAAAACCGGAGCGAATTTGTCCGGGAGGCCATGAAGCTTTACCTAGCCGAGCGAAGACGTCGCATGTTGAGGGAACAAATGAAGAAAGGTTACGTGGAAATGGCTACCATAAATTTGGCCCTGGCCATTGAACAGTACAGACTGGAATCCGAGGTGGCGCCGGCATTTGACGAGTCTGTGGCGGGAGGCAAGCGATAATGCAAATACGCCGTGGTGAAATATATTATGCCGACCTCAGCCCGGTAGTGGGGTCGGAACAGGGGGGTACGCGACCAGTATTAATATTACAAAACGACATCGGCAATCAATACAGTCCAACCACTATAGTTGCCGCGATTACCTCCCAAATATCCAAAGCCAAACTACCCACCCATGTGGAACTACCGGCCGAAAGAGACGGGTTGGGCAAAAATTCGGTAATACTTTTGGAACAGATACGTACCATTGACAAAAGCAGACTGCTGGAAAAAGTAACTTCATTGCACAGTGAAATGATGGTTAAAGTTAACCAGGCAGTGGAAATAAGTCTGGGCCTTGTGGATATCTAAATACATACATATTTAAAATTTGGTATATAAACTAATACATACTATAAATAAAGCCGTTGCCTTAAAAGGGTGGCGGCTTTATTTATTACATAATGTGCAATAATTGCTCCCATACAAATATATTTTATTAAGGGAAGGGGGTTTATTTTGTGTACCCACTGATAGGTATTACAAGTAGTTATGATGCAGAGGCCAAAAAGTTTATTATTGGGGAGGACTATCCTGGGGCGGTCCAGGCAGCTGGTGGGGTGCCGCTTTTTATACCCCACCATAGCGAGGAACATGTTGCCGCTTTACTGGCCGGGCTGGACGGTTTACTGCTCTCAGGCGGGGGTGATATTGATCCTTATTATTTTGGCGAAGAACCTTTGCCGGTAAATGGTTGCATCGATCCTTTGCGGGATGGTTTTGAAATATTGCTGACTAAATTGGCACTAAAGAAGGGAATGCCGATTTTAGGTATCTGCAGGGGTATGCAGGTGCTAAATGTGGCCGCCGGAGGGAGCGTCTGCCAGGACCTCAACCTGCGGGTTGATCGCCCTCTGCAGCACATGCAGCAGGCACCGCGCTGGTATGCCACCCACAACATAAAACTGGTCAAGGGTTCGATGCTGCACGGCATAATGGAAAGGGAGAGCGTTAGAGTAAATTCATTTCATCACCAAATGATTAATGATTTAGGCAAAAATTTGGTAATATCGGCTATAGCCGGGGATAATGTTGTTGAGGCTATTGAATGCGCTGACGATAAAACTTTTGCGCTGGGGGTGCAATTTCATCCTGAAAACATGTATTTTAAATATCCTCATATATTTAGTATTTTTAAAGCTTTTATTGAAGCATGCACCCGTTTTTTGTCGAGCAAAAAGTCCTTATTTTTAAAGGATATATAATAGCTGCTGTAGAAAAACACCACTATATGTTACAAACATTATACCAACAGTTGAATTTGGAGATGATTAAATGCAAGCCATAGTAAACGGCGAAATTTGGACCATGCATGGTGCACGTGTACCGCGGGGAACTGTGCTTTTTGAAAATGGAAAAATAGCCGCTGTTGGAGAAAATATGGCTGTCCCTTCCGGGGCTGATATATATGATGCAGCGGGCATGATAGTCATGCCTGGTTTTATTGATGCGCACACCCACCTGGGCATACTGGAGGAAATATTCGAAGAAGGGGATGACTTAAATGAAACTACCGACCCAATTACGCCGCACCTGCGGGCTATAGATGCTATCAACCCTATGGACATGGGTTTTCAAGATGCGCTGGCAGCCGGGATAACCACCGTGGTTACCGGTCCCGGCAGTGCCAATATACTGGGCGGAGAAATGGTGGCTATGAAGACCTGTGGCACTGTTGTGGATGATATGGTGATTTGTTGTCCCGTAGGCCTAAAGGCTGCGCTGGGGGAAAACCCCAAGCGTGTATATGGACCTAATAAAAAGACTCCAGTTACCCGAATGGCCTCCGCTGCCTTATTACGAGATGCACTGGCACGCGGCCTGCAGTACCTGGAAAAACAGGCCCGGGCTCGTCGAGGGGAGGCAGATCCGCCGGAGCGGGATTTAAAGATGGAGTCCGTGGCGCGCGTGCTGTGCCGGGAAATACCCTTGCGGGTGCATGCCCACCGGGCGGATGACATTATGACTGCGCTGCGCATTGGGCATGAGTTTAACCTGCGCCTGGTTATTGAACACTGCACTGAGGGTCACCTGGTTGCGGATAGGTTGGCCGCAGCGGGTGTGCCGGCAGTAGTTGGTCCGGTGCTGATTAACCGGTCCAAAGTAGAGCTAATGGGCCGATCACTAAAAACCGCGGCCGCATTAGCTCGCCAGGGTGTAAGCTTTGCTATTATGACCGACCATCCGGTAGTGCCCATACAATATTTACCGATCTCTGCCGGGCTAACTACCCGCGGGGGACTGTCCGAGGAGCAGGCGCTGGGTGCTATTACCATTGGTGCGGCCAGGGTGCTGGGGTTGGAAGACCGAATCGGCAGTATCGCAACGGGGAAGGATGCGGATGTGGTGGTATTGAGCGGTCATCCATTTTATCTGGGTACCGTTGTAAACAGAGTTTATGTTGGCGGGAAAGTAATCGATGTAAATAATTAGCATAAAAAAATTATTTCATGAAGAAGGGTTTTTCTCTCAGCTGTCGAAAAGTATATTATACATGACATAATTATGCTGAAATTCAAGCGCATGTCATATTTTACAGAAATAAGGGGAGCGTGGAGATATATGGGCTCAAATTGTATGGATATACTGGTGGTTGATGATCAGCCAGGAGTTCGTTACTTGTTGGATATTGTAATTAAGGAGGTCGGCCACCGGGTACATACGGCCCAAAACGGCCTTGAAGCAGTGGAGAAGGTGCGTGCCATAAGGCCGAATCTGGTTTTTATGGATGTGCGTATGCCTCTGATGGGTGGTCTGGAGGCTTTGGGTAAAATAAAAAAAATGTTTCCTGATACCCAGGTGGTAATTATGACCGCATACGGCTCTGACGATACTATCAACCAGGCCCAAAAACAAGGTGCGCTCTGCTGCATGGCCAAACCCTTCGATGTTGAAAGTTTAAAAAAATTTTTGGAGGAGTTTACTCTCCTGGAAATAGAAAATAGCAGGTGTCGTACAAAAATTGTTTAAGTTATAAAGTGGGCTGGTAAGCCGCTTTTTTTTTACTATAATTCAAGGTGCCCATTCGAGTTGTTAAATAACCCGGCGGCCAAACCAAATTAAAGACATTAAAATAAGTTGCTATATTTAACTATTTAATCTTTTTAAGTATCAAGTCTTTGTTTATAATTATATTTGTGTAGTTATAAAAGGTATAATATATAATACTAAAGACATCTGGTTTTTATGGGGGTAATATTTTGGTAAATTTCGAAACACAGTCAGCCGGGGAAACTGGTAGTTTGGGTGCAACATTGGGTGGCCTGCTGCAAGCGGGGGATGTTATAACACTAAATGGGGATTTGGGAGCCGGTAAAACCTGTTTTGCTACTGGTGTAGCCAGGGGTCTGGGTATTACCGAGCGGATCACCAGCCCTACCTTTACACTGATTAACGAATATGACGGTGAACTGCCGTTATATCACCTGGATGTTTACCGGCTGGCAAACCCTGAGGAACTGGAGGATCTGGGGTATGAGGAGTACTTTTACGGCCCCGGAATAACTATGATTGAGTGGGCCGAACAAGTAAAGCAATATTTACCCGCTCAGCGGTTAGATATATTTATTAAAAAACATTCAGATGATGATAATCGCAGAGCATTACAGTTCATACCCCGGGGTATTCGATATAATAAACTGGTGGAGGAGTTATTGCAGCATGTTCGTACTGGGCATTGAAGCGGCTACCCCGGTGGCTGCTGTGGCGGTGACTACAGAAGAAAAAATATTGGCTGAGCGTATGGTGAACAACCGCCGTACCCATTCGGTAAATCTGTTGCCCATGGTGAGGGATGTATTAACTGATGCAGGTATTAATAAGGTGCAGCTGACGGGCATAGCTGTTTCCTCTGGTCCGGGATCCTTTACCGGACTGCGCATTGGTATGAGCACTGCCCGCACACTGGCCCAGGTATTGCGCTTGCCCCTGGCTGATGTACCTACTTTAGATGCGCTGGCCTACCCGCTAAGCGGTCATGCCGGATTGGTCTGCCCCATACTTAATGCCCGGAAAAATGAAGTCTATGCAGCCCTGTACCGCAGCACCGGCACCTGTCAACAATGCCTGGTGCCCGCCCGGGCCACGGGGATACCGGAACTGTTGGAACTACTTAAAGGCTACAGGGAACAAGTCACATTTATAGGTGATGGAGTGGCTGAATATGCCGGCATATTAAAGGCCCAAATGGGTGAGCGCGCTCGCCTGGCCCCGGCCTGCGCATCTTTTCCCAGGGGCGCGGCGGTGGCGGAACTGGGATTACAGCAACTGCAGACAGGTGCGACCCGGGATCCCCTTACATTGCTGCCCCATTATGTGCGGGAATCGGAGGCTGAGATAAAATGGCGGGAAAGGTGTCGGAATAATGGATAAGGAAACAGCAGGCCGGGAAAATGTGACCTTTGAGCAAATGCAGATAAAACACCTGGATCAGATAATGCAAATTGAAAACCTATCCTTTCCAACGCCCTGGACTAAGAATGCTTTCGAATATGAGCTGCGTGAAAATGATTTTGCGCATTATATCGTCGCTCTGGCAGGTGGCCGTATAGTGGCCGGTTATGCGGGTATGTGGGTGGTTTTAGATGAAGCCCATGTTACTAATATTGCTGTGCACAGAGATCAACGGGGGCACGGGCTGGGCATAGCCTTAATGCTGGAATTGTTCAAAAGGGCCATTATGCTGGGGGTGCAGCGCATGACATTGGAAGTGCGCCCCTCCAATGCACCAGCCCGGGCACTATATGCCCACCTGGGTTTTAAGGAACAGGGGCTAAGGAAAAATTACTATTCAGATACCAAGGAAGATGCCATCATCATGTGGAAGAACGACTTAACCCAAATACCGTAATGGATAAACGTATAAACTGGGAAAGGAAGTAGATTATGACAAAGGCAGTTAAATTATTACTACGCTTTGGCGGCATTGCCTTGATCGGGGTGGCCATGCTGGGTGGTCTTCCGGGGCCGTATCCGACGCTTATGGGTATTGCCGGTGTAGTTTTATTTTTTGCCGCCGGCTCCACCTGAGGAAGATGTTAGCCGCGGGCGGCTATTGGCAATTATATAAAAAAGTAATTTACCCGGGAGCACTCCCGGTATTTTTATTTAGGCTTTGGTGCCAGGTGTTGAAAGGTTGAAAGATTTTAATCTTTCAACCTTTCAACACCTGGCACCTATCAAGTCTGCGAAAGCTTTGAGAAACGGAACTCTTATAAGTAAGCAACTCAAAAGCCGAGCCAACGCGGAAATTCGAAGTGGATCTCGTGGAACTTTTCGAACAGACTCTTTAAATATAAAAGTAAATATTCCAGTGTCACTTTACTAAATTCTGCTGTGTTATACAGTTGAAAGGATAACGGGGGAGGTGGCCGGCCATTTTCCCGTCTCAAATGGAAAAAGGTGCAATGTCCCAAGTGTTTTACCAGGAAACATATAACCGCTATTATCCGGCTGTTTGCCGCCAGCTTACCTTCATGCTGGGCAGCCGGGCGGTGGCAGAGGAAATCACCCAGGAGACCTTCCTGAGACTATACTGTACACCGCCCCGGCAATATGAAAATATCGGGGGGTGGCTTTCCAAAGTGGCAGCCAATTTGGCATATAATTACCTGCGCAGTGAAAAAAGCCGCCTGCGCAGGGAAGAGAAAATCAAAGGCCATGGATTCACAGTGGTTTCCAGCGAGGAGTCAGCCCTCCAAAATGAAGAATCAAGCATGGTCCGCCATGCATTACAGAGCTTGCCTGAACGGGACAGATTGTGCTTATTAATGAAGCATTCCGGTTTTAGTTACGAGGAAATTGCAGAAGCCATCGGGGTAAAAAAATCATCGGTGGGTACCATCATAGCCCGGGCCCAGGCCAAGTTCAAAAGGGTTTATCTGGCACAGAAAGGATGTGACGCTTAATGTGCTATAAAGAAGGCATCCTTCAAGCCTATTTGGATAGCGAGCTAGACAGTGAGCAGGCGTGTGAAATAACCCGACATTTGGAGCAATGTGCCGGCTGCCGGGGAGCATTAGCGGAATTGCAGTCAAACGATTTTTTTGCCAAATCGTGTATGGAGCGGTATTTGGCCGGGGTACAAGAAACTTATTCCACCATAAAAGACACGCGGTCCAGTAGGAATTGCTTTTCAACCAGGCTCCGGTACAATATATCTAAACTATTTGAAAGGGGATTAAATGCCATGAAACTTTATAAAAAAATAGTTGTTACCGCGGCGATGGCTGCGGTACTGTTCACTGCCTTTAGTATCCCGGCTGTGCGCAGTATGGCCGGTGAACTTTTAACCGTGTTTAGAATGGAAAAAGTACAGACTGTTAACATAAGTACAGAGGATATCAAGCAGATAGAAAGAGCATTTAATGAAGGGGCAGGTAATGTAAACATTGATAACTTTGGCCAAGTTGAAGTGGTCGGTAAACAAGAAGCAGTGCCTGTAACTTTTGCCCAGGCGGCGGATGCTGTGGACTTCACCGTCAAGCTGCCCCAACCGGATGGTTACGAGGAGCCCCAGCTGCAAAAGATAACGAGCAGTACTGCGCACCTAACCCTTGACGTAGCTAATATAAACAGCCTGCTGCAGGCTATGGGAAGCACCAAATTATTACCGGAAAGCCTTGACGGGCAAACCTTTACCATGCATATGCCCACTGCCATATTGGCCAATTACCGTTCGGGCGATGATATGTTGACGGTAACCCAGGTCAGGAGTCCCGAAATGAAAGCCCCGTCCGGGGTGGATGTGCTGGCTATTAAAGATGCCCTTTTAAATGTACCTGCTCTGCCGGATAATTTACGTAATCAGCTACTGGCGATTAATGACTGGCAGCATACCATACTTATTCCTAATATGGACGGTACGTCCAGAGATGTTATTGTTAACGGAACGCAGGGTGTTTTTGTTGATGGCAATGCTCGGCCGGATAAATCTATGGCAATGAGCTTTTTAGTCTGGCAAAATAACGGCGTGGTATATACTCTATCGGGTACCAACCTGGATGAAGCATCTGCGCTCGCCATTGCGGGGCAAATGAAATAAGGTGGGATTTTAGTTGGATTTGGCCATTGAAACTATCAATTTAACCAAACGTTATGGAAAAAAAGTGGGCTGTGTTGATATTTGCCTCCGGGTTCCCCGGGGGCAAATATTCGGCTTCCTGGGACCCAATGGGGCCGGTAAAAGCACTCTGGTTAAAACATTGATGGGTTTGCTTTTCCCCACTTCCGGAGAGGCCCGGCTACTGGGTAAGCCATTGGGAGACATAGGGATGCGGAAAAAAATCGGTTTTTTACCGGAAAACTTCCGTTACCACGACTGGCTTACCTGCAAGCAGTTGCTGGATTTTCACGCTTCATTGTACGGCATGAGTAATGCCGACAAAGGCCGCCGTATACCGCAGGTGATTGAAAAAGTAGGGCTGACCGGGCGGGAAAATCAAAAGATACGCACCTACAGCAAGGGTATGCAGCAAAGGGCCGGGCTGGCCTGCGCTTTGTTGCCCGATCCCGATTTATTATTTCTGGACGAACCCACATCGGCGCTGGACCCTTTAGGACGTCGCGATGTGCGTGAGATATTGTTGGAACTGCGGGCCAGCGGCAAAACGATTTTTTTAAACAGCCACTTGCTTAGCGAGGTGGAGATGATCTGCGATATGGTAGCATTTATCAGGCAGGGCAAGGTCATTCGGCAGGGGAGTTTGGATGAACTGAGATCCGCTGAAATTAACGTGGAAATGAAAATTGATGGAATAACGGAGCATATAAAGGCAGCGCTGGGCGGCATAGCCCGTTCACTAACCGTTAAAGGAGATACTGTTTTAGCAGCAGTAGGTCAAGAAGAGGATGTTCCACTGCTGGCTGAGGCTGTTATTCAGGGTGGCGGTAAGCTGTATGAATTAAACCGTAAACGTTCTTCTTTAGAGGAAATGTTTATCAGTATGACGCAGGAGGGTGAAAAAAGTGCTGGCCATTATTAAAATAACTTTCCGCGAAGCGTTGGGCCGCAAAGTAGTGCTTATTTCACTCTTACTGGCCGCTGCTTTTTTAGGACTTTATGGCACCGGGGTGCATTTTGTCGCCAAGGATTTAACCCGGGATCCCAACCCCATGCTGGAACAAATGATTTACCCGCAATTACTGTCTTTTGGCCTTTACTTCGGCGGATTTATTATATCTTTTTTATCTATTTTTTCAGCTGCAGGGGCCATAGCCTCGGAAATTGATAGCGGTATTATTCAGACCATTGTTCCCAAACCGGTGCGACGCTATGAAATAGTGGTGGGCAAATTCCTGGGTATCGGCTTGTTTCTAGCTTTATACGCGGCGGCATTTTTCATAGTGATTTCCATGCTTATCCACCTCAAAACCGGTCTTGAGTTAACCGGGCAGTGGCATGCCCTGGCTCTGTTTGCCCTGCAGCCCGTGGTGCTGCTGGCGGTGACACTGTGCGGATCCACGGTGTTGTCTACCATGGCCAACGGGGTGATAATGTTTATGCTGTACGCGATAGCGATAATCGGTGGTGTGGTGGAGCAAATAGGCTGGCTGATTAATAACATTGCGTTGCAGCAGACCGGCATAGTGGCCAGTTTGATTATGCCCGTTGATGCTTTATACCGCAAGATAGTCCACCTGCTCATAAGCCCGACCGGTAACCCACTGCAGGCTATACAGCAGATGGGTCCCTTTGGCAGTATGTCCGAACCCAGTGTGTGGATGGTGGTCTATGCGGTGCTGTATGTGGTATTCTTCACGGGCTTGGCGGTGTACTTATTTGGTAAAAGGGACATCTAATGCAGAGGTTAAAGAAACCACTGTTCCCGTAAAATATACTAACTGCCGGTTTTTTTAACCTTGCATTATTAAAAATTTATGATACAATACTCTATGTAGCAAATTTAAGATCACGCGCCTGTAGCTCAGGGGATAGAGCGTCGGCCTCCGGAGCCGAAAGCACAGGTTCGATTCCTGTCAGGCGCACCACAAATATATTTCAATAAACCCGTGAGTCCTTGAATTATAAGGGATTACGGGTTTTTAAATTTTAGGAGGTTGGGCAAAAGTTCTCTAAATACCCCTAAATTTACGTAAGTTTCCGTGTCTAGTCGGACAAACTGTCGGACAAATAGACCGACGTCATATGGACAAAAAAATTTTTTTATTAACCTTACTCAATTTTCGCAGTTTAAAAAATCAGTCTAACCCCTTATAAAATAAGAGTTTAGAGCAACTTTTTAACGTAAAAATAAACAGAAAACACGCCTTTTTTGGTACAATGTAGTCACCACAAACACAACCAAGAAAGGATGTTTTCTGTGGCTATAATTTTACCAAAAACATGAACGTCATTTCCGTTTTGGACCTTCCCAAGCCCGACAACGACGGATGATTGCGAAGCAGATATGGGTTGCAAGATTAAAGAAAAAAAGCTAGAAAGCACTACCAGAGGAGGAAAGAGATGAACATAAGAAAACATGTTAAAACAATTAATGTATTTGCTTTATTATTCTTTTTATTAATAGGTTATTCAAGTTATGTAAAATACGAAGGCGCAAAATTAAAAGATGAAAATAAAACACTAGAAAAACAGTTAGATATTGCAAATGAAAAAATAAAAGAACAAAAAAATGAACTTGATGAATTAAGAAATTTATTGGATTCTCAAAAAGATGTTGATTATGAAATTGAAGTTAATGAAACAGATTCTAATGTTACAGTTGTGGCAATTCATGGAGGTAAAATTGAAAAAGGTACTACTGAATTAGCTTATGCCTTAGCTTCCCATAATAATTACAACTATTATTCATTTCAGGGTTTAAAAAGCACAGATAATTTTGCACTACATGTTCCTTCAGATAAATTCGCTGAAACATACGCACTGGAAATGGTTTCTAAATCTAAAAGGACATTATCAATCCACGGGTGTGGCGGTGCAGAAGAATTCACATATATAGGAGGCCGGGACACTGAATTGGCAAACAGAATAAAAGAATCTCTGACTAAGTATGGTTTTACTGTAAAAAAAGATACTCCGAAGGATCTGGCCGGTATATCGCCAGATAACATAGTGAATAGAGATATAGACGAACGGGGAGTACAGCTAGAAATATCAGAGGGCTTAAGGACAAAGTTTTTGTCGACTAATAAGGATAGCTTGAAAAGCTATGTTCTCGCAATAAGTGAGGCAGTCAACAATATGTAAGGGAGTGTAAATAATTCCGTGTAAATGACATAGTAAAGGTAAAAAGGCTGACAAACTACCGAAGGTAGCTTGTCAGCCTTTTACCTATATAAACAGTATTTTTTCAGGTTACTCTTCTGATACTGCTTTAACGTCTTGAATTAATTCCTTGGGATTATTTGCGCCTTTTTCTAATACTTTCTGGATTTTCTTATCGAAGTTGCGCTTTTCAGGGTTAAACTTATTTAAAAACCCTTCAGATTTATTATTATCAATCTTCTTCATGAGCTCAACTATTGTTGGCCAGCTTTCGCTTAGCGCGTTATTGATGGTGCCTGAATAATCGTTTAAGGTACCGGAATCAGTTGCGAGCTTATCTCTTAAACCTTTGGAAATAGCGATCTGAACGCCGCCAAGCTGATAACTGTCATTAAATAATTTATTCTTATTCACTATATTGCTGTCCATAACCCCGGCAATGCGATCAGGAATACTTAAAGTTTGCACATTATATCCTTTGGTAGTAAGATGTAATCTGATCAATTCTGCCAGCAACTTATTCTGACCGCCAATATAAGTAACTTCGTCATCGCCGGCAGCTCCGATTACAGAAACAGTGTAATCTGATTTATTAACTAAACTAACAGCTGTTGGCTCGTCAAAATTGATAGCCTTCATAAAAAGGCTCCCATTATCAGCCGCTTTAAGTCCTTCAAATGAATAAGTGTTATATTTACCGTATCCGTTCAATGCCTCAACTAATTCTGAAGTGCCTCTTTCAATACCGCCTCCGTGTATAGCTAAAAATGTTGTATCGCTTCCGATATCATTAGTTTTAATGGTATAGTCTGAAGGGTCTTCAGCTGCAGCTAGTTCAGCAAAACTACGATAGCCTGTTGTGAAGGCATATGCGCTTATACCAATTCCAAATGTAAACAACATAACTAAAGCCAGAATTTTGATAGATTGTTTTTTCATACTTATCTTGCTCCTTTCTTAAACAATTCTAGTAAACAGATAATCTGTAGCAATAATCAGCAGAGTTAATCCCATTAGCCCAAGTGCTTGATAACCGGTATTTCTCTTGCTGATCTTAACGAGATACAGGCATTTTTCTTTTAATGTTAGTGTATTAAAAACCGCAACAGCTTCATGCTTACTGTTTTCTTTGATAGGTTCTGATGTGTTCATGTATTGTTTGCTATTTATTTGCCCGTATAAAGTGTTCATTTTACACCTCCTTTCTCATATATTGACATTTAACAGTAATGTGCAACCATAAGTCATTGCACACAGCAATCCAGTGCTTAAAAATGTTGTTGCTATACCTTGACGCTGAATTGTGTTTGCTAATAATCCGGGCACAACAATACCAACTGCTGCCAATCCGGAGAGATAACGATAATCAAAGGGCAATATTGTATACAGAATAAGCTGCAACACTACTGACACAGCTATCATAGCTACAAATTTTCTTTTGCCGTATAGAATTGTAACTTTGCTCACTCCGAAATTAACTATTAAATAAGTCAAGATGCTAATAAAGAATGTTAAAAATATAGCCTGGGGTAGATCTATAAGTAAAACTAAATATCCTGGTACAATCAGACCGGCAGGTAAGATTCCGGTAATTTCCGTAAATAACAAGCTCAAAATTACACCCAAAATTATAACTGTGCCAATAGCCGTAAAAAGCAACCGTTTACCCTCCTTTAATAGCTAAATAACTTGTGGCACTTGATCTGTTTCCAGATTGAAGCGAGTTCTTAATTCATTGGGAAAGTCGTGAATTATCAACTCAACCAATTCATCGCCACCACCGTGAATGTTTCCAATGCCATAAATTACTCTGTTTATAAAAGAATCCTTAATTGTTTCATAAACCTCATGGGGAGACAAACCTTCAGCATTTATATATTTCTGAGGAGATATTTTTTTACTATTAACTCTTTCGGTAATTGGATTTACTGTCTGACCCATTGCAACAAGAATATCAATATCCATATTTGGTAAGACCTCTTCTGCCAACTGTAATGTCCTGTCAACCCTATCAGGCCTGCAATTTATAATTACCATAGGATTTTTTGTTGGATAACCAAGAGCTGTTATATGCTCCCAAATCATTCGTGTGGAATTTGGATCATTGGCGGCAAAGCCATTGACAAAATATGTGGGGCTTTTATTGTCTAAGGTATGGATCATTAATGCTCCCGGATCAGGATTAGCGTTTAACATTCCCCTTAACGCAGTATTTTTGTCAATGTTTATTGCTTTAGCCACAGCCAGCGCAAGAGCAACATTTTCCGGGAAAATCACATATCCGAAATTTTCCAGATAACCATCCGGGATTTCTTTTTCATTTGCAATTAATACCCGGCAGTTTCTTTTCTTTGCTTCTTTAGTAAAATAGTCATTATATCTGCTATCATCAATAATAAGGGTGCCGTTTTTTGGTATTGTAGCCGTAAAGGACTCTGCAATAAAATCCAAAGTCGGGCCGCACACATCCATATGGTCTTCACGAACATTAACAATAACGCCTATATTTGCTTTAACAAGCTTTTCCTGAAAAATAATCTGGTAATCGGGATTTACAGCCATACACTCTGTTACAAATGCAGATGCGCCAAGCTTGACTGCTTTTTTAACGACAGCTTTTTGTTCTATAATATTTGGACCTAAAGGGCCTCGTTTGATTGGTTCCTCTTCTTCCTTGTTCCAATAAATAATTCTCGCACTGGTCCCCGTCGTTTTTCCAACAACCTCAACTCCTGCTTCCTTTAAAATACCGGTAATTAATCTTGTTGCAGTTGATTTACCTCTTGTGCCGTTTATATTGATTCTAAGATTGATCTGGTTTAAGTTTTTATTATGTCTTATTTGTTCATAAATACCTAAGATAAAAACAAAAATAATAAGCGCTATAGCAAACTGCACATTTATCCTATCCTTTCTTTAAAAGAAAGCTTGTCCACTTTTGTGTTACTATCATGAAATATGCCTAGCTTTTGCACCTCCATTCAAGCCAATTATACTGAAAGAATATGAACCAATGTTTGCTGAAAGATGAACATGTTTTACGAAATTATGAACAATTGTTACAAGATAGGTTTCTTAACGGCAGCCAGTTCTATGTCAGAATCCAGTTGTGCAAGTAAAAATTATTTCAAAAAGGATAGGTCAGAATCATTTGTCTAACTTGATTATCAGGCTTAATTATGCCGAAGGGATATGAATCTGCTGTTGCCAAATCTTAATCATGTGTTGCAGAAATATTAATAATTGTTACAAGCAATAAAAAAATACCAACGGTTTCCGGACAGCAATAGCCGGTAACCGTTGGTATTTCTTTTAAGCATTAATACAATCGATTCTGCTGCAGTTAGATCATTACTATTAATAAGTACTTTTCCTCAAAAATGCAAATGCATGCCTTGATGAATATTAGTAAATAGCTCTCCTTTAAAAGCTATTGTGATTTTTCTTGTTTCTTCAGAAACCACAAAGATAACCGCATCGCATATTTCACTGAGACCAAGCGCAGCCATGTGCCTGGTGCCTAGTTTTTTTTCGGGAACTACCTTTTTAGAAAGCGGCAAAACACATCCGGCGGAAAAAATTCTGTCCCCTTTAATCACCACTGCGCCATCATGTAAGGGGGAGCCGGGATAAAAGATACTTTCCAGCAAACGGTTGGATAATTTGGCATCAAGCTGCACCCCAATGTGGGTTACATCTATTACTTCTTTTATGTCGTCTTCTCGCTGAATGGCAATTAAGGCACCATAGCCTTTTATGCTCAAATGTTGTATAGCTTTAAACAGCTCCTTCATGTAAGGAATATCGGGCAAAAAGCAGTTTTTTAATTGGCTTGTGAGAATTAAGCTTTCTATGTAATCTATTGTATTTTTAATTTTGGTGAACTGTTCAAATATTTCCTCACAGGGCTTGTTGGCTTCAATTACCCCCTGCGTTTCCCAGGCCAACTCGCACAGGTCTTTAAAGTTATGTTTCAGGGTAATGTCTAAGTTTTGGGGTAAGTCTTTAACGGATATTGGCATAGCAACCTCTGTATCTGTAAATTTTGGCCACCCGCTGCCATCTTATCTTCCAACGGCCAAAAAATTTAGACTTATTATGCTTATCCCGGTTTGAAATAATTCAAATTTTTATGGCAACAACACTCCCGATTTTTAAGAATTATGACAAAGGTTGACTTTCACCACCAAGCTGTCGCCCATGCCGGGCACACCTTATGATGAAAAACCCGGGAATCCCCGGGTTTTTCTGCGTCTATATCGATTAGCTTATTTTTTGAATACGGCCTTCAATTTTTATATTTAGACGATATAAAATATCTCATTGGATACCATAGTCTTTAGCAAAAACCATGTGGGTTTCAACTAAGGCACCGTTTACATTTTCGTCGAGGTTGAATATCCGGGCGCCACGCAACCTATCCTTTTCATTACCATCAAGCCCATAAGTGTCAAACCCGGTGCTGGCTGAATAGCCAAGCAATATGCCGTAATAATTGCCCATATAGTCATTCACATGGTCATGGCCCACAAACACGCCTTTGACGTCTCCCCTCTCCAGCATGGCCGCAAACATGCCGCTATTGAACGGGCCGGGGCACTCGTCTTCGTTTCTCTCTCCAATTATACTGTGTTTAGTAACGGCATGGCTATGGTTATCAGCACTTCTACCGTCGACACTGGCATACCACATAAACCTGTACTCCCAGAGAGGGATATGCATGAACATGATTGAAGGAACTTTGTAGCCGTATTGTTGCTCTAACTTCTCTGAAGTTTCATAATACCACCTTACCTGGTCAAAGCGAAGCCAATCCCAATTAGGATAGCTCTTGAAGTCCTGGCCGGCGATTTCTTCAGGCGCGTATCTTCCGGAGTCAAGTAGCCAGAGGTTGAAGGCAGCCTTCTTGTTTTTTGAATCCCTTATAAGAAGATTCATGTTGCCGGTTCCGGTGATGTTTTTCACCCCGGGCTGATTAACATTGTGGTTATAAGACATGTATATTTTAAGCATGTCCTCCTCATTTAGCCCGGTCTTCTCGGCTGCTTCCTCGTCGTGGTTCCCGAAAGTAACGGCCCAGTTTATGGCTCTCTTTTCCATCGGCTGGGCGATATTATAGACGGCCTGACTGACTGACTCAGGCGTACTACAGTCGCTGGTTAAGTTATCCCCTGTGACCATAACAAGATCAGGTTTTTCTTCGTCAAGCACTTTTTCCATAAGCTGTATAGTCCTTTGGTCTATATCCTTATCTTGTTGAATATCGGTGAACTGCACTATTTTGAACTTGCCGTTAGAGTTGAACTTTAACTGTACATTGTTATTTGTCATAGCCAGGGCAGGGCTGCAAAATATAGTTGCAGAAATGGCAAATGTTGCAATTGCCGCAGCTATGTGTTTAACATTTCTGTTAAAAAACACGGAAAAACCGCTCCCCTCAAATGTAGTTTTTTTGCCCGGGCAAACCAAATGATACCATAGATAGTTTAAAATACGACCATTTTTCTATTAATTATGTGTAAAAATATATTAATATTTAAATCTATTTTGTAAAACAGATCCTTTCGTAGACCAAAACTCATACTTAGCACAACTAGATCAAAAATAAGAACACACAAAAAGCGATTAGTGTTGTTGGCTTTTGTAAAAAAAGTGCTTGACATACAATACGCTTAACAATAAAAAATCCCAAACCTGTTTATAGTTCGGGATTTTTTTTAAAATGTTTTATACCGTTATGAGCTGTGTTTAATTTAATCACCAACTATTTAATGTATTCTTTAAGTTTCATAATAAGAGACGGGTCGCCGTTCACGGTGAATTTATTCTCTAAGTAAGCATCCATGGCGTTTTCCTCACCGGATACTATATCCAGCCAGAGCTGTTCGTTTATCGTAACGGTAACGTCCGGGTTACCGGCAGTTCCTTCTCCTGTCATAAGCTTGCCGTCATCGATGATAATGTAATAATTTGCTTCATTATCTCCGGTGAGCGCAAACTGATAGGTAGCGGAGAAGCCTGCCGCTTTTTCAGGTATAAACCTGTTTTCCAATTCATTCAGGTATGATGAAAAGGAAGTGTTGTTAGCTGATTCGTCTTCGCCGTTTTCATCCTCATCTTCATCTGCAGCTAAGTCCTCTTCGGTGCCTTCCTGTTCATCTGCAGTTAAGTCCTCTTCGGTGCCTTCCTGCTCATCTGCAGTTGGGTCCTCTTCAATGCCTTCCTGTTCTTCCACTGCTGTGTCGCCTGGGGTTTCGATTACAATCGGGGGGTAAACCGGTGTTGTTGTTTCAGCAGCGGTAATGGTGACAACCTGGTTATCCGGGTTCCAATTAGCTGCAGCTCCCAGTGCTTCACTCACCAAAGGCAGGGGGATCATGGTGATGCTGTTGTAAATCTTGGCCTGAGCGGTAGTATTCAATTTTTGGCCGTTAACCTTAACATCTCCACCGATAACCAGTTGCACAGTGGTATTGGTATTATAGGTGGCAGCCGTAACTGTCTTAGTAGGGTTGTCCCAGTTTATCTGTGCCCCCAGGCCTTCGAAAACAGCCCGCATCGGCACCAGAGTGTTGCCGTCCTCAACCATTGGTGGAGTATCGCATTGCAGTATTTGTCCATTTAACACTATCGACGGGGCAGCGGCGTGCGCTGGTATGGCGGCAATAAAAAGAAGCGCAAACAAAAAGTAAACAATAATAAGTAAACGTTCTTTTCTCAATTCCTCAGCCTCCTTGCAATAATTAGAAATATACTTCTTGTGCTATATTTATTTTTAAAGGCCTAATATATTCCCTCCTTTCAAGCCCATTTAATTAAGAACATTTTCGATGGATTTGCCTTTTCGATTGGTTTCATGTGCTGATTGTCAAATAAAAGGACACAAAGTTAGGGGCTTCTCTACAGTTATAGAATAGCCCTGGTCTATGTGTTAAAAAATTAGCATACCTGAGTTTTATGATCCATAACTTTTGTTGACTTCATACAATAACGTGTCTAATTCAGGTAAAATCATGTCTAAAATTGCATAGTTAAAAGTTCAGATTAATAAAAGAAGATTTGTTGCCCCTATACTAAAACCAAGCACATATACCTGAAAACGTCTTTAATCATCTAACCATTCAGACATTTATTAGCCAACTTTTGCGATACTTAAAATATTTTTCGAGAATATTAATAAATGTTACAAGAATTAAAATTTCCCAAAGTACCCATTAATAATTAGTAATATTTTCGTAATGTATTATAGAGGTTTGTTAAAAACCAGTTAATATTCCTCCGGTATAATTGCCTATAATAAGGAAGGTTTTTTGAAATTTCCGGGCATGAGTAACAAGCCTGAAGCTCAAAAAAGTAACAGTTGCTCTTGGCAGTTTGGCATGATATATCCATTACAACCATCAATTTTATATGTTAAATTAGGTTGCTGGATGATATGCTGAATATAACTCCTCCATCGATTGTTTAACCGGCTGCTGTCCAACATACCCGCTTCTCTGGCGGGTTGTTTGTTGTTTAGCCTACTCATTTTTAATGGGGCCGGGCTAACTTTGCATATGGGTACGAGAAATCAAGAAGATGCCGGGTGAGCAATGTGGGCTTGTTCACCCGGCATCGAATAATAAAGAAGACTTGGTTCAGGTGGGGTTTTGACCCCATCTGAACCTTAGTCGCACTTATTTCGAGCTTACAGCCTGTTAATCCCCATTAGTTGGGGACATTCCTGTCCCCAAAGAAATATCAATTGGGGACATACCTTCGACCCTAATAGCTTTACCCGAAAGAGAAGGTGTGTCCCCTGACCGATTTCCTTCAGCAGGTGTGTCCCCCTTTCCTTATGCGGGGCGGGATTTTACAGGCTGTGCGAAGATAAATTGAAAGATCGTTGAGGGGGGAAATAATGCCGTATTTGGGCAAGGTTTTGGTAGTTGATGACGACCAAACCGTACTGGAACTTATCAAGTTGTACGGTGAAAGGGAAGGTTTTGAAATCATCGGGATAAACAACGGTGATCTGGTCCTGCCCGCATTCGACCGGGAGAATCCTGATGTGGTAATACTGGACATCATGCTTCCGGGTAAGGACGGGCTTATGCTATGTCGCAATTTAAGGGAGATCCGCATGATTCCCATCATCATGCTTACAGCCAAAGGAGAAGAAGCGGACCGTGTTCTGGGACTGGAAATGGGAGCTGATGACTATGTTGCCAAGCCTTTCAGCCCCAGGGAGCTGGTAGCCAGAATAAAAGCGGTACTGCGCCGTACCCAACCGGTTGATACGTCAACGAACTGGAAAATGAAATACCCGGGACTGGAAATTCAGGCCGATATCAGGAGTGTTTTGGTTGACGGTAAAGAAACAGAAGTTACTCCCAGAGAATTCGATTTGCTCTATTACCTGGCTCAGAATCCCCGGCGGGTTTTCACCAGGCAAGAACTGTTAACGGCTGTCTGGGGGTATGATTACTTCGGTGACCAGCGTACGGTGGATGTACATATTCGCAGGCTGAGGACAAAGCTGGCACCCTTGCCCTATGAATACCTGACAACTGTCTGGGGTGTGGGATACCAGTTTACACCTCCTGTTAAGGAGGGAGAGACCACATTGTGAATTCTTATCTCCAACAGGGCAAAGAAAGACTTCATTTGGTAATCCACGCTGCAGGCAGGCTCTTCCTTATGCTCAAGCACTTGCTGCGGGAGCAATTCAATAAAAATATTCACACCAGGATACTGTTTACCAATATGATAACCTTTGTTTTCGGTCTGATTGCCCTGACGATGTTTTCCGGCTATGTAGTGAAACAAATAGCCTATGATCAGGTCCAACAGGATCTGTTACGCAAGGCCAAGCGGGTAAACTTTGCCTTGCTCCAGCAAAATGACCAGGCATGGGGGGTGCCGCCTGCCGGGCAAACAAATGATCAGGCTCAGGGTAGACAGCAAATGTTGCAATTTTTGGCCGATATCTTCGATACCAGGATTACGGTCTTTGACAGGCAAAGAAATATTCTGGACACCTCAGCGCAGCAGGAAGTGGTGCCCGGTAACCAGGTGGATGCAAAATTCGTCAAATTGCTCAACAAGGGTGAAACCGCGATTGCCCGGGCGGTTGATCAGGAAACGGGTCAGATCATTTTTGTTGTCGTTGTCCCCATGGGTAACAACGACAACAAAGATGTCATTGAAAACGGCATCCTGCTGGAAACGAATCCAGTTAATCTAAACCATGCTTTAAACAAAATGCGTTTGTATCTGGTTATCGGAGGCATGGCCATATTGGTGATTTTTATGTTTATTTCCGCTTATCTGGCCCTATCAATATCCAGGCCGATTTCCCATTTGGCTACCACCGTGGCGGAGTTTAACCGGGGGAATTATGTTTTAAGCGCCGGGGAGCGGCCTCCGGAGGAAATTAAAGCCCTTGCCGGCCAGCTTAGCCACTTGGCGGTGAGACTGCGGGAGATGCATGCCGAAAGCCGCAGGATGGAAGAAGAAAAAGCCCAGTTGTTTGCGGAGATATCGCATGAGTTACGTACCCCTCTGACTGCTGTTCAGGGATTTGTAGAGGCTATCCGCGACGGTATGGTCCAGGATGAAGCTTTGCTGAACAGGTACTTGGATACGATTTATACTCAAACGATTCATATCGCCAGGCTGGTAGATGACATATTGGTGTTAAGCCGCCTGGAAAGCGGCAATGTCACCGTGGAAAAACTGCCGATGGACTTGATCACCCTGGCCCAGGGTGTGGTCACATCCATGGAGGCAATGGCCGGCAGCAAGAATACCGCGATTCTGTTCGAGAAGAAAACAGAAAACGCGGTCGTGCTCGGTGATGTTGACCGAATGGAACAGATTATCAGGAACTTGCTGAAGAATGCTGTCCGGGCCACCGAGAACGGTACCGTCAGGGTTGGGGTGGAGGTCCACCAGGGTGAAGTGGTACTGACCATTGAGGATGATGGTATTGGTATAGCCCCCGAAGACCTGCCGCACATTTGGGACAGGTTTTACCAGGTGAAGAACCGGCGCGGCGGTTACCTGCAGGAAAAAGGGAGCGGCCTGGGGCTGGTGATTGTGAAAAAGCTGGTTCAGTTACAAGGCGGCAGCATAGATGTCACGAGTCAATTGGGGAAGGGAACGACTTTTAACATAAATTTCCCATCCTATAACCGGAAATATTGATTGTATCCGGCTAATAAAGAAGACTTGGTTCAGGTGGGGTTTTGACCCATACGTTGGGACATTCCTCGACCCAAAAGTTTGACCCATAAGCAGAGGTGTGTCCCCTGACCGCTAAACCTTAGTCGCACTTATTTCGAGTTTATCGCCGCTTAACTCCATTAGTTGGGGACATTCCTGTCCCCAGAGAAATATCAATTGGGGACATACCTTCGACCCTAATAGCTTTACCCGAAAGAGAAGGTGTGTCCCCTGACCGATTCCCTTCAGCAGGTGTGTCCCCTTTCCTTATACGAGGCGGGAGTCTTAGCGGCGGTTAACGAGATCAAGCCGGAGGTATAGCTTACTTTTGAGATAGCGAGCCCCAAGTGCAATGGCTGCATTGCGTCGGTATGGAAGCATTATCATGCGTTGAAAATTGCTTATACAGGAAGTTTTACAGGAGGAATTCAATAATGAAATCGCGAATGCTTTAAATATGAAAAACACCAATAAAATGCCAAACCAACAAGATCTTGCAGCCCAAGTAAAGTTTGATGCGGGAGTCTTAAAGGCGACAAGCGAGATAAAGTAGGTGGATTTTAAAATGAACCAATTTAAAAAACTAAATGTCATATGGTTAATCCTATTGATCCTGTTAACTGCTAGCCCATCCTATGGTTATAATAATGAGACAGAAATTCAAACGGTTTTACTTGCAGAAAGTTTAATAGGCAAGCCTTTTAAACAAGGAGGAAATACACCGGAGGAAGGATTTAATAGCACCGGGTTTATTCAGTATGCATTCAGAGAGGGAGAGGGTATAGTCCTCCCTGGATCGCCTTCACAGTTATGGAAACTGGGTAAACCTATAGAACGTAGTGAAATACAGCCTGGAGATGTTCTTTACTTTACTGGAAGCGACAACCTAATACCGGCAATATATAAAGGCGATGATATCATTATCGTTGTAGCGACTAATGAAGGAGTAGTAAAACGGAATATAGTAGAAGATTCCTATTGGAGGGATCGGTATAAAGGTGCAAGGCGCTACACAAATATAGCTAATGAATTAAATCCTGTAGCTGTAAAAGCCCTTGAATTAGTAGGATCTCCTTATGAACTTGGAGGTAATGATCCAAATGGCTTTGATCATTCAGGCTTTGTACAATACGTTTTTAATGAAGTAAACAAACTGGATTTTCCCAGAACATCGAACGAACAATGGAGAGTAGGTATGGAAGTAGATGCGGTTGATATTAAATCTGGTGATGTACTATTCTTTCAAGGCAGCAGTGTGCGACTACCAGGAATATACATAGACAATGGTATTTTTGTTATTGTTACAACTAATGGGGTTGCTGTAGTAGATCTCGAAACAAGTGATTATTGGAAATCCAGGTTGCTGGGAGCAAGACGGTTTACTAACAATATTATTGAGGAAGGCATCGTAAGCAATCCAATTGTGGAAAAGGCTATGGCTTTGCTTGGAACACCCTATAATCCAGAAGGGAATTCACCAACCGAAGGCTTTAATACGACTAATTTTGTACGTTATGTTTTTAAAGATACCCTCAATATACAACTATCTGTCTTTTCCGATAGGATCTATGAAATAGGCGAATCCATTTCTAAAGAAGAGCTTCAAGCAGGAGACTTAGTGTTTTTCCAGGGAAGCGGTCTTATACCTGGTATTTATAAAGGAAATGGTATGTTTATAGTTCAGACTACAGAAGGAGTTGCGGAAAGGGATATTGAGAGTGAGTATTGGTCAGATATATATGTAGGTGCAAAACGACTAACGGAGGCTGATATATATTATTCTCAGCCTGAAAATTATAAGGAACATGAGAATTTAGTTATTCGAGAAGCAATGAAATATATAGGAACTCCTTATTTGTTAGGTGGCGATACAATAGATGGTTTTGACTGTTCTTATTTAGTTCAGACAGTCTTTAGAGATGCTAAAAACATTTATTTGCCTCGCATAACTTATAAACAATGTGAAGTAGGCGAAACTATCGATTTTGAAAACAAGCGTCCTGGAGACGTGATTTATTTTACAGGAAAATGGCGGGAAGGGATATCACATGCTGCAATTTATCTAGGAAATAATTATATAATTCATGCATCTGGCGACGAAGGTATGAATACAATCAGCTATTTAGGACAAAATTTGCTGGATCGCCTTGCAGTAGTAAAACGCTTTGACTCGCTTAGTTTGAGGCTGGATTCTAAAGTCGTTGAAGAAGCATATAAAACCCTGGGTGTACGTTACTTAGCAGGAGGAAATACCAAAGAAGGCTTTAATCACTCCGGGTTTATACAATACGTTATGAAAGCAGGTTTAGATATTGATCTACCAAGATATTCATCCCAACAATGGGCTTTAGGAAAAGAAATAGAAAGGGAAGATTTAAATATTGGAGATGTTCTATTCTTTGAGGGATCCAGCAAGGTACTACTACCAGGATTACATATTGGAAATGAGCAGTTTATCATCGTAACAGAATCTGAAGGTGTAGCAATTCGTGATCTTAATATCTCAGATAGTTATTGGAGTCCACGATATGTTGGAGCAAGACGATATGAAAAAATCAATGAGTGAGAACGTAATTAATTTAGTGTAAATGGTTATAACTACCAATAAAGGAGATGACCATTTATGCAAGCCATGCAAGACAAAACGATCAAGGAATTAGCAAAGGATTGCCGCACCGTAGAAGACGTACATGAGATGCTCAAGAATCTATTCAAGGACACCTTGCAGCAGATATTCGAGGCTGAAATTGAAGAGCACCTCGGGTATAAAAAACACAGCATTGAAGGCAATAATACTGGCAACAGTCGCAACGGTTACAATAAGAAAACTATCCAGACTAAGTTCGGCAAGACAGAAGTGGAAATCCCACGGGATCGTAATGGTGAATTTGAACCAAGGCTTATCGGTAAATATGAAAAGACATCCAACCAGCTTGAAGACCAAATTATAGCCATGTACGCCAAGGGTATGTCTACACGTGATATTGAGGACCACATGAGGGATATCTACGGTATCGACGTATCCCCTACCATGGTCAGCAAGATAACAGACAAAATACTACCACTGATTGCAGAGTGGCAGTCCCGGACACTTGACCGTATATACCCTATTGTTTTCCTTGATGCTATCCATTTCAAGGTACGTAAAGATAACCGGATAATAAACAAGGCGGCCTACAGTGTGTTGGCCCTAAATATGGCAGGCCAAAAAGAAATACTTGGCATCTGGATTGGGGAAAATGAAAGTGCCAGCTTTTGGCTTGGTGTATGTAATGACCTCAAAAACAGGGGGGTGCAAGATATCCTGATTACCTGTAAAGACGGGCTTTCCGGGTTTTCTGAGGCCATAAACACTGTTTTCCCCCATACCGAAATTCAGCTTTGCATAATCCATCAAATCCGTAATTCCCTGAAGTATGTGCCATACAAAGAACAAAAGGAGTTGATGGCTGATCTTAAGCAAGTGTACCAGGCATTAACCCTGGAAGAGGCTGAGTTAGCCTTTGAAATATTCAAAGAAAACTGGGGTAAAAGACATCCCATTATAATTCGTTCCTGGGAAAAGAATTGGCTTGAGTTAACAGCTTATTTTAAATACCCATATGAAATCCGTAAAATGATTTATACTACTAATATCATCGAGGGTTACCACCGGCAACTACGGAAAGTAACCAAAACTAAAACTGCCTATCCAACAGACGATTCACTGAAGAAAATTATTTACCTGGCCACCGTTGAAGCAGCAAAAAAATGGACTATGCCAGTTAAAGATTGGAAAAATTGCATCTCCCAATTTGTCATATACTTTGGTGATAGGATAGAATCAGAGATGGCCATATAAAAGTTAGCCGGCCAACAAACCGACCGGTAGCCCTTGACATGGAGCCTCTGGGCCTGTGTTTCTGGGAGCCCACCGGGGAGTCCACGCTACGCTTTGGTCTCCCGCCGCAACAGGCTAACACAGGCCCCTCTCCATATAAAGGGCTACCTAGTTGATTCTAACTAAGATAGTTTTGTGTTAAGAGGAAAAACCATTTACACGTAATATTTCACATTCCCCAATGAGTAGCAGATACTGGCTTCCATTTATACCTTAGGGGGGTCAAATTCCTGGTCATATGTATTACATGAGGATTAAACCAAAGTATAAAGGCCCTGCCGATCTTATGATTAGTGTGTCGGCAGGGCTTTTCTTTTGATTGTAATCTTATTTCGGTTGCTTGATGGTGTTTTTAATTTCGAGTTTTAATTCCGGGTATTTATCCAGCCAGCGGATCCTTTCCTCTCTAAGCTGTTGTACCATTGATAGATATTCCTCTTTAGTATAGTAAGACCGGGGGTCGTAAACGGTCATGTCCAGTTCCGGTATATGCTCAGGTATCTGATAGCCCCAATCAGGGTCTGTTTGCCATTTTATTTCCCCGGTGGCAATATATTTTAGAATAGTGGTGGAAGCATGGATACTGATTTTCACCCCCGGCCGGTTACCGCCCATACCAATGCTGCCTGTGTTAAGCAGGTAACATTCCATATCGGGATTGGCCTCCAGGATTTCCAGCAGCCGGTTTCCTTCTTCCCCCTCCAAACCTACGATAAACGGATTGGTGCCCACTTCCCGTTTGGATTGCCCTGCTTTGGTGGGATCACCGGCCGAGGTTTCGACTGATTCACCCAGCATGAAAAAGGCAGCCGCCTGGTGGGGGTTCAATTTAGCCACCGGAGGGACCATTTTGTCATGACGAGTGATGAAGATCATGCGATGGGCTTTATCCAGGTCGATATTGCTGTCAACCCCCAAAACATCCTCCCTGCGGATAACGCCCCGGCCGTTGGAGGTGAGTTCAGTATTATTAAAGTCGATTGAGCCGTCGTCATTTACCTTGACGTTTTCAAAAATTGCCTCAGGGCTTTGTGCGGCGTGGTATAAAACCTTTTGTGACTCATCAAGACCTTCGGTCTTTATATAGAAACCGTTTTCCGTGCCATAGCAGTATCCCTGGGGATTCATCATTACCACGTCGTCTTGTCTGATGATGGCCTGTTCCGGTGGAGTCAAATTATGGTCATGCATGGTCAGCGTAGTTTTTCCTGTTCCACTAAGGCCGAAAAGGAGGAAACCGGCATCTTTTAACTCACCACCCGGTAATTTTATCCGCAGTACCTTGCTGCCTGCATGAAAACCGAGCCCGCCTTCTGTTTTTGTGCGAAACATGGCCATGCGCAGAAAAGATTTTTTAGCTTCACCGAAATAATCGGTTCCCAGGATGTAAGTTGTATAGGAGAGGGGATGGCAAAAGATAACTCTTTCAGGCCATTCTGGCACATAAATACTGAGTAAATCGGGTTCAGCTTCAGGTTCAACTGATGGGAAGAGCATGATATTCCATTTTAACGGAATGCGTGCAAACCTTGTAGTAATAAATAGACGGCAGTGCAGGCTAAAATCGGGATGTAATCCCATACGGCGGTCCAGCCTGATGACCTCTTGCTGTTTTAAATACTCATGTACTTCGTCAGCGATGCGATTTGCTTCGGCAATGGAGATACCCTGCTGGTCCACGCCCAGTGGCACCCCGTCCTCAACAATATAGGTTTTCTTAGCACTCCGGTTGCGCACGGAGGATATAAAACTGGCACTGTTGTAAATAGTGGTTTTGTTACCTTCTTGGGCCAAAATTTTAAGCTCTTCATGGCTTGGGTTAATAATCATTTTGGCGGCTTCTACAGGTCTCCTTGAAAAATTCACTTATGAACTCACCTCGATGTTAAATGTATCTTATTGAAATTCTGCACTTGAATGCTCACTCCTGCTAATTGGAGAAAAATTTGTATACATAATTCACTGGTGTAAAAAGGGAAAGTAATCGAGAGTAGAAAGGTCTGAATGATATCTAATGACTGATTATTTTAACATATCAGACAAAATAAAAAGATCTGACCCTTATTCTAGATCTGAGTATGGTAAGGCTAACTTGAAGGGAAAACCGACCTGGCAGCGGACAGAGATGCTGATTATTCTTGCCCACCCCGATTACCGGGACGATCTAATCAAAGAAACTGAAAAAATGAAGATTTGGACCAGAACTAATAAGCGTTTTTAACCGTCTATAATCTATAATAATAATGAGTATAATCGAAAAACATAAAATCCCAAATACCATATAAAGGATGATTAGAAAAATATAAGCAAACTGGGTAAGTAAGAGAATAAAAATGCGCATACCAAATAGGCCTTTTTGAATTGATTTAAAAAAAGCCTAAAAACAATTTGAATATAACTTAAAGCATAACCCAGATTAGGCAGCGAACCTTGAAAGGACAGGAAATATATCAGTGATTGAAATGGTGCTCTCGCCAGCCCATGCATCAACATAACAACAGAAAGCACCAAGAAATACTCTAACTATCCTACGTTCTCGGGTAAAAACAACGGCAGATTCAGCGTTAAAATCATTATTGATTCTGTCCCAGGCCCTTTCGGTGGTAGAGCGTCTTTTGTAAAGCTGCTTCCACTCATCCGAGCCCCTTAAAATAGGCGTAAAGAACCTGGGGTTATCACTTGTTTTTGTATAAAACGTTTTTTCGCTATATAAATGGCACTTATCACAGGAATTACATTGCACAGGGAAAAGCCACTTTCGTCTGAAGGACTTGGACATTAGGCCCCAGTTACGTAATTGGTGTCCTAAACATTTGCAGTGAGGGATCCCTTTTTTATCAAATTCAATAAAATCACTCACTGCATCAGGCTTAGAAGCCCGAGCGTTAAGATCAATAACGGGCTTGATGCCATAATGCATATTGAGAAGATAGAATGGATTAGCGTCATAAGCCGAATCGTAAACAGCAGCATTAAAATTAATCCCTGGGTACAAATCCACAAGCTCTTTAAGTTCATAAACACTAGTTACCGAATCATGACGTTCACCAGAAACACATTTTATATGGATAGGTAAGCTGTAGAAAGAGTCACAAGCAGTGAAGCCATGAAAAGTATGGCCATAAAAGTAACGCTCATTGTAACTATCCCAACCCCAAGAGGCAGAGGGGTCAGCGAATAAGCGGAGGCAATCGCAACGTTCGCCGGGCTTTAACTTACAATTGCAAACCTTTTTGCCGTAGTAAGAGGCATGAGTAGGCATGCAAGTGCCATCAGCGGCGACATTCAATTTATTAGGGTCGCCAAGGATACCCCTGGCTAAGGATGGCATAACAAAAACATCTTTTAGAATCTGGTTTAAAGTAGATTCCAGATTACCAGGGAGCTTGGCATTATTGTATTTTAGCACCCTATTAACCAGGCGTTCCACTACGCCGGGCTTGGATGAATCCAGTTTCTGATTTTTCTTCTGCTTCTTTTTAGGCTTACGCTTGAGCTTGCGCAGCTTCGATTTGTAAAGGATCCGATTCTTACGAATCAGCCTATCCATATAATTATAAAAAGTACCCACGCCCGGGATAGGATCTGCCGGAACATCATCAACTTTAACAGTAGAAAAGCAGGCGGGCAAAAAACCAGATAAAACAGCAAGAAAAGGATCAGACCTTAAAGAATCCACCCACTTGGGGATGCTGGTTTCACCAGTAAAAGTCATAAGGATAAGCGAGCGAAGCAAGGCCACCGCATCTTTGGGTGGGATGCCCCGATTAGCCCTTGAATACCGGTTTTTAATAAGCTTAACAATGCCGGTAAGATCGGCACCCCAAAGTTTAACAACTAAAGAAGCTTTAGTTACGATAGTAATCTGCTGGCCGGTCGAAATATAATAGCGAGTTAAAAAATCACAAACGAAATCTTGATACTGCTCATGAGAATACTTGACAACTAACATAAAATCTACTCCTTTCAAACCGATATATTGGAAATAGCTTCCAATTCAATTTTGGAGCGATTTTAGAATTGTCAAGCAGGTAAAATGACCGTGAATCACTATTTAATTCATTTAAACCCAGATATCTTTTTAATAATAGCCATACCTAATAATTACGATGGGACATAAAATTAATTGTTTTTTGAGGTGAAGCCTCAAAAGGCAAAAAAATAAAGCCTGTATTTGCAAGGCTTTGGGATTTTTCGAATGTACTAAATAATTTAAAAGAGGTGTAAAATATATGGCTAGTTTTGAAGTGAAGAATCTTTGTGTTATTGGCGCGGGGAACATGGGACACCAGATATCTATCTCCGCTGTCCTGGCGGGCTATAAAGTGTCATGCACTGATATTAATCCAGAAATTTTAAAGAAAGCTGAAAGTTTTGCTGATACTTACCTCCCGGAGCGGGTAACCAAAGGTAAACTTACTGAGGATGAGGCTAAGGCGGCCCGGGCCAGGCTCTCATTTACCGGCGATATGACAGAAGCAGCCAAGGATGCCGACCTTGTAATTGAGGCGGCTATCGAAAAACTGGAACTTAAACGTAAAATATTTGCCGATCTGGATAAAATTTGTCCTCCACATGCTATTTTAGCCACTAACAGTTCTTACATCGTTAGTTCCAAGATTGCTGATGCAACCAGCCGTCCGTCCAAGGTATGCAATATGCACTTTTTCAACCCGGCTTTGGTAATGAAACTTGTGGAAGTAGTTAAAGGAGCTCATGTTTCGGATGATACTGTAGAGATAGTAATGGCAACGTGCAAAAAAATGGGTAAAATACCAGTTATGTTGAAGAAAGAAATATATGGCTTTTTAGTTAACAGAATAGTTTCAGCCATTAAAAACGAGGCTTTGTATATCTATGACATGGGAGTGGCCAATCCCGAAGATATTGACACCGCAGTGGTAAATGCTTTGGGACACCCAATGGGACCATTTAGACTAATGGACCTTACCGGAATCGACCTGAGCTACTATATCAGTACAGAGCGTTACCAGGAAACTGGAGATCCAAAATTCAAGCCCTCTCCCATTATTGTGGAGAAATTTGTGAAAAAAGAATGGGGTCGTAAAACTGGTAAGGGATTCTACGAGTACTGCAAGTAAAAAAACACTACAAGTCTTTTAATACATTACAGACAAGCTCAAAGAAGGGGGCTAATTATTAAATGAGAGAAGTTTATATAGTTAACGTAGATCCTGTAGTCATGGGTATTGGACCCGCTGTGGCCATTCCTAAAGTTCTAAAGCAGGCCGGTATGACCATTGATCAAATTGACCTGTGGGAAATCAACGAAGCATTCGCCTCCCAGGCCATATACTGCACTGAAGAATTAGGTATTAGAAATATGAATTAATAAGGAAGGGACCAATATGGAATTTCAAAATTTGTTAATTGAAAAAGACGGCCATATTGCAATAGTAACGTTGAATCGACCGGAAGTGCGTAATGCCTTGGACCCGCGCACCTGGGCAGAAATTCGCGGTGCTGCACGACAATGCCGTTTTGATAAAGATGTGCGAGTGGTTATCATCACTGGTGCGGGTGGCAAAGCATTTGCTTCCGGGGCGGATATCCGTTCACTAAGGGAGCGCGAAGCTCTGGAAGCATTAAAAAGTGAAGCCCAGGAGTCGTTAAACGACGTGGAAAACCTGGACAAGCCCGTTATCGCAGCCATTGACGGCTTTGCCCTGGGCGGTGGATGTGAGCTGGCCCTGGCCTGTGATATCCGGATAGCCACCAGCCGCTCCAAACTGGGACAGCCAGAAGTAAACCTGGGTCTTATCCCAGGTGCGGGCGGCACCCAGAGATTACAGCGGGTAGTAGGCATTGGCAAGGCCAAGGAATTAATTTTTACCGGCGATATTATCAGTGCCCAGGAAGCCAAAGAAATCGGCCTGGTGAATAAAGTGGTGGAGCAGCCGGAGGATTTGCTGGCTGTCGCCAAAGAAATGGCGCAAAAAATTATTGCCAAGGGCCCCATGGCGATCAGTTTAGCCAAAGTGGCTATCAATGTGGGAACCAATACCGATATTAATTCGGGTCTGTTATTTGAAAAATTTGCCCAGACCATTGCCTTTTCCACTGAAGATCGTATCGAAGGAACTACGGCCTTTTTGGAAAAACGCAAGGCCGATTTTAAAGGTAAATAATTAGTCTGAATCACAAGATCCACTTCGAATTTCTACATGATAAGTGCCGGGTGTTGAAAGGTTGAAAGTCAAAGACTTTCAACCTTTCAACACCCGGCACCAAAGCCTACCCCTTTCGAACGAGCTCTACATATAGAAATGTTCATACTTTATTAAGTCAATTATGGTAGGTTTTAAGAAACTGTTGATTAACTACTTATATCGCTTTATAATTTAGTGTAGTATTTTGCTGTATTTTATGAAGTACGGCCTTTTTATTTTAAATATACAATATCTATTGTGGTGTAGGTAGAACGGGAGGAAAGTGTAAATGCCCATTACGGAAATACTATCGCGCAATGCCGAAATGTATGGTCAGGAAATATGCCTGACCGAGATTAATTTGGATCTTCAGGAGAAACATAATGTCACCTGGCGTGAGTATGAACTTATTGAGAACAGCCCGGCAGGTGAATACCGAAGGGAAATGACCTGGCGTGTTTTTGACGAGAAAGCAAATCGGCTGGCCAATCTATTACTAAAGAGGGGGATAAAAAAAGGGGATAAGGTGGCTATCCTTTTAATGAATTGCCTGGAGTGGCTGCCGATTTATTTTGGAATATTAAAAACCGGCGCTATCGCAGTACCATTAAATTTTCGCTATACAGCTGAGGAAATTAAATACTGTTTAGATTTATCCGAAACCACTGCCTTGATTTTCGGTCCTGAATTTATCGGCCGGGTAGAAACAATTTATGATCAGATACCCCAAGTAAAAACACTTTTTTTTGCTGGAGAAAACCGCCCTACTTTTGCTGAAAACTATGACCGCCTTACTGCCAATTGTTCCTCTGAAGCACCGCAGATTAAACTAACGGACGAAGATGATGCAGTAATATATTATTCCTCGGGGACCACGGGTTTCCCCAAAGCAATTCTGCATACGCACCGGAGTTTGATGTCGGCATGTTATACGGAAATTAAACACCACGGTCAAAGGCGTGAAGATAATTTCTTATGCATTCCGCCGCTTTACCATACCGGCGCCAAGATGCATTGGTTCGGAAGTTTGCTGTCGGGGAGCAAAGCCGTATTGCTCCGCGGAGTTAAGCCCGAATGGATTCTTAAAACAGTCTCTGAAGAAAAAATTACCATTGTTTGGCTTTTGGTTCCCTGGGCACAGGATATTCTGGATGCCATTGAAAGAGGAGATGTGCAGCTGGAAGATTATGATCTTTCCCAGTGGAGACTGATGCATATCGGTGCGCAGCCAGTTCCACCCAGTTTGATTCGTCGCTGGAAAAAATATTTTCCCAAGCATCTTTATGATACGAACTATGGTCTCAGCGAGTCTATCGGTCCCGGATGTGTCCATTTGGGTACGGAGAATATTCATAAAGTCGGCGCTATCGGAGTACCTGGTTATAATTGGGAAGTTAAAATTGCCGACGAGAGTGGATGCCCTGTAGCCCGGGGAGAGGTTGGGGAGTTGGTTGTCAAAGGACCGGGTGTAATGAAATGCTACTACAACGACCCGGAAGCTACTGCGGCGGTAATTAAGGATGGCTGGTTATTTACTGGCGATATGGCCAGGATGGATGAGGACGGTTTTATTTATTTGGTTGACCGGAAAAAGGATGTAATTATCAGCGGCGGAGAGAATATATATCCGGTACAAATTGAAGATTTTCTCAGGGCGCATAATGCAATAAAGGATGTAGCAGTCATTGGCTTGCCTGATAAGCGTCTTGGTGAAATAGCTGCTGCTATCATAGAGCTAAAACCGGGCTGCAAGTGCACTGAAGATGAAATTAAGACATTCTGTATTCCAATGCCACGTTATAAACGCCCGCGAAAAATTATTTTTGATAAAGTACCGCGTAATCCCACCGGCAAAATTGAAAAACCGAGTTTAAGGGAAAAATACGGCGCAATACGTTTAGTGGCGGCTCAAACGGAGGTATAAAATATAATTTGATTAATTAACAATGAATTATTAAAGCTGAACATTTTTTATAAATCAAGGAGTTATCTTATTCAGGCGATAACTCCTTGATTTATAATTTTTTTTATTTATTCCTCCCCCAACAATTCCCGGGGGTCTACATCTTGTACTTTACCGTCCAAGCTATGTAATCCGGTGCCCGGATGGGTATCTGTTTTGGGAATTTTTACTTTCTTCTCCCTTATATCAGATTTATGCACCACTGCAATTACCTCCCAGGGTGCCGGGTGTTGAAAGGTTGAAAATCAAAGATTTTCAACCTTTCAACACCCGGCACCAAAGATTTGGGTTATAATGGTTTTATTAATGTGCCATGTTAAAATATTATTTAAGAAAGGTGAGTGTGGGAAATTTTTTGGTTTTACATGATGCTAATTTGCCTATCGGCATTTCCTTTAACGTTAATTGCAACTATAATTTTTTTGGTCAGAAAAGACCCGGTTTGGAAAAAATGGCTTATTGGTTTTCTAATAACAACAGCAGCCTTGCTGGTAACAATTATCACATATCCGATACCAGACTAGTCAAGTCAAATCGCTTCAAGGTTCCCTCAGCGGCTGGAAATATATGTTGAAAATATATACATCAGGGCTCTTATTACGTAAGATGCGGGTAATGTTTTGCCGGCATCTTTATTATGGTTAAAGTTAAGCATTTAATCCTGGATAATCTCCACCGCGCCGGATTGTTCCATCATTGCTCTTACCCGGCTAGCCTCGTGTTTGGATGTTTCCACAGCAACAATAAATCCCCTTTTGCCATGTTCCAGGCCCTTTATACCATCGGCATAGGGCCCTGCTTCCCACAGTCCCTCTCGTTCGGTTTTTACGAAAGCCACCTCATCCGCCATTTCTTCGGATGAGGTCTTGCGCTCATCGTCGGCTTTGGCCAAATCAGAAATAATCATGTCCTTACGATCAAAGCCGCCGTTGCGCAGGGTATCCACCAGAAACCCAACCTGCTTTTGATCTGGTACCCTAGCAATTATACGCATTTCTCTGCACCTCTTTGTTGTTCATTGTAATAGTACATAGTATCGTATCTTGTTTGATGAAATCATGGTCCTAGTCATATGTTTTACCCTTTTCCAAACAAAATACTACTTATTTTTGCCGGGGTTATCATTCCAGAACCAGCATGAAATATAGTTTTTTCTACTTGGTACAGAAACCGGCTTTTATATCATCTTTAGTTTATTTTATATTTACAGTGTAAAGAGTACTGTTGTCATCGCTACCCAGTATGCCAAAGGATACGTTGCAACTGTCTTTACTCCACATAAAGTGACGGGGTGGTTCAGGTCCGGCCAATTCTTTTTGTAAAATAACTGTATTGCTTGTCATGTCGAATAACCGGGCGTTATACCGGCCGTCTTCCGAAGTTGCTGATATTAAAATAGCAAATTGGCCATCCGGGCTGATGCTGCCTCCAACGGTATTTTCTTGTCCGGGCAGGTAATCTATAATACCGTCACTGTTATTGAGCACTCCGGCAGATGATTTGGATTCGCTTTCCCATATCACCACCAGTATGTGTTGGTGATTACTGCTTGTGCCCCCATATAAGGCAAACTGACCGTCATCCAAACGGGTTAACGGTGTACAATTGCCATCCATATCTGCCAGCATTAAGTCGGAGCGGTAACCACTTTCCCTGTATTCCTGTTCCCCAGATTTAGATCTATTGGCATGTACGATAAAAAGCAAGCCATCGTTATACCAGTCAACCGGACTGGAAAGAAAATTGGGGATATTTTGAAACTTATATGCGGTCTTTTCCTCTGTCTCTATGTTATAAATGAAGTAATCCGAGGACCACTCACGCACGTACATATACAGAAATTCACCCGAATTCGGGGACCACAACCCGAGGGCTAGTGATGAATCATCCTGAGACGAATTTTGAACCACGGAAGTAATAGAGCCTGTGTTTACGTCAAGTACATTCAGTCCTTGCTCATTGATAAATGCTATCTTAGTGGCATCCGGGGATAGCATCCCGGACCAGGCGCTGCCAGTGCTTTTTAATTCACTGTTCCTTGGATTCCAGTATGTTAAATTATTACCGGACATACCGAATAGTGAACCATCAGGTATGACTGTACTGGGAATGAAGTACTTTGGTGCGTTCGTTTCAGTTATCGTGGCGGTATGTACCTTGTTAGGCGGAGCATCGGCTTTAGGAAGGCCATTAGGATTGGGGGGGCTGCTTTTAACACACCCGGAAATAAACAATAGGGCAATCAATAAAGCCAGCCAGAACTTTTTCAATGCTTTCACCTTCATTATTATATATTTTGAAACGTTAGTGATTAATAGACTAAGGCGAAAGTAAAAAAGTTCCCTGAGGTTAAGTTAAGTTAAAGTGGCTACGCCGCTCTAACTTTAGTTCCATTATAGGTTTGTTGCTTGGCCAATCAGATATTAAAATGTCGTATTTGCATTCTGGACTGCCGCCGACGATGTATCGATATATTATAATTCATAGCTGTGTTATTGACAGACAATAATATTTATATTATATTAACTTTAAACTAATATGATTTATCAAAAAGGTAAATGGCGATGCAATTAGATATTTATGCTGTATTCGCCATAATATCTTAAACAATATTTACAATATTGAGGTATTAATCATGATCAATAAACTAAAGAAACTTGGCCTGAGGGCTACGCCCCAGCGCATGGCGATCATGCAATTACTGGAAGGTAATACCAATCACCCTTCGGCGGAGGAGATATACAGGGAGTTAAAACCGGCATATCCATCACTATCTCCGGCCACCGTATATAATACGTTGGAAGCACTGGCCAGGGCCGGTGAAATTCAAGAGATAAGTATTGACCCACAGCGGCGCCGATTTGACCCCAATCCCCGGCCACATTGTCACTTCCTTTGTTACCGTTGTCAGAGGGTTTTCGATTTGGCTGTCGCCCTGGAGGATATACCTGTGCCAAAACAGGTGGGCAGTTTTAATATTCATAGTTTTTCACTGTATCTTTACGGGGAGTGTGACCAATGCAGCGGCATCAAAAATGGTAGCTTTAAATCATAAAACAGATTTAGCGTTTACCTGGCAGTGTAATAATATTTTTATGGGTAGTTATTACAGAGCAGTAAAAGAGGGATATTAACCATAAGTTCAAATGAGGAGGATACCAATGACAACAAAAACCAATGATAATTTAATGGCTTCTTTTGCTGGCGAATCCCAGGCCAACCGTAAGTATCTGGCCTATGCAAAGAAGGCGGAGAAAGAAGGCAAAGATAAGATTGCCCGTCTATTTCATGTAATAGCCGAAGCAGAAACCATCCATGCCCTTAAACATCTTGAAACAGCCGGTAAAGTAGGTTCTACACTGGATAACCTTAAAGCGGCCATTGAGGGCGAAACCTATGAGTTCAGCACTATGTATCCTGAGTTTATTGAAGATGCCAAGCAAGAAGGTCAGGCCGCAGCCACCAAGAGTTTTAATTTGGCCAACGAGGCCGAAAAAGTACATGCCCAGCTGTATCAAAAGGCATTTAAGGAACTGGAGGAAAACGGAGACATGCAGGTTGATTCATTCCATCTCTGCCCGGTATGCGGCTATGTTGCTGAAAATCATCCTCCTGAGCGGTGTCCCATTTGCAATGCACCGGCTAAATCTTTTAAGGCATATTAAAAATTAATGCTACGACTAAAGTGCTCTAATAAACCATTAATGTTTTGCGAGTGGCCTACCTTTTTAACAGTATTTGCCCGTGGCTAATTTTAATCATCGCTAAATGCCATAGATGCGGTTTAAAGCTGCTGTCAACCTTATTAAGGAGGCAGCAGCTCTTCGGTTATTAGTGGATAAAATATGGCAAATCCCTGGTAAAATAATATAATCATACAAAACATAAAAGATTCTAGGTACTTATGCCATCGCATAGCTTTAATTTTTACGTTACCTTATCTGTACACATGGGCACAATTTATTATATAACTTAGTTTTAGTGAAAGGATCGTACAATAAATTCCATGCAAACCATTGTGGTTACAGCGGCCATAATAAAACACAGGGATCGGGTGTTAATCGCCCAGCGCAAGGAAAATGTGCACCAGGCGCTGAAGTGGGAATTTCCCGGCGGTAAACTGGAGGCCGGCGAATCTCCGGAGCAATGCCTGGTCAGAGAAATACGTGAGGAATTGGGGCTTACCATTAATGTACAGAAAATCTTTGAGGTGGTATCTCATATCTATGGGGAACGGCACATTATTTTGCTTTGCTATCTTTGCAGGTTAATCGGAGGTAGTGCCCAAACCCGGGACTGTCACGATTTCAGATGGGTGGAAATTAATGAGCTGTACTTTTATGATTTTGCCGAAGCGGACTTGCCAGTAGTGAGCAATCTGCAAAAAAGGAAATAATTTCACCAAAGGAGGTTAACTGTGGAGTTAATCGAAGTAATTCGCAAGCGCAGAAGTATCCGAAAATATAAGCCCGACCCGGTGCCTGATGAGTACATTAGAAAAATAATGGAGGCGGCCCGGCTTGCCCCATCGGGAACCAACCTGCAGCCCTGGCGGTTCGTGGTGGTCAAAAGCGCGGAAAAACGCAGGGAGCTGGCCCAGCACACCTTGGAATTTGTCGCCACCGCACCCGTGGTAGTGGCCTGCTGCATAGACATTACCGCCTATAAGTATACCCCGCAGCGAATTAAGGAGTTGACCGATGCCGGAGCTTTTACCGGTATAGATATGGGAGCCTTCGGTGGCGATGAATATATGAAAAAACGTCAGGCGATGGATGAAAATGCGCTCCGGGCGTATGCTTCCCTTAACTGTGCCATTAGCATTGAACACTTGATTTTACGCGCCACCGACCTGGGTTTGGGTACTTGCTGGGTAATGATGTTTAAACAAAACGGTGTTAAGGAAGTATTGAAACTGGGTGAAAGTATCCAAGTGGTGGCATTAGTACCGGTGGGGTATGCAGATCAGGACCCGGCACCGAGACCCCGTCTGCCTATGGAGGATTTGCTGATTCAAGAGGTTTAGTGCCCATGGGTAGTTTCGACGAGCAAGTTAAATTACCTTAATAAATTTTAATATTTCCTTCAGGTGGTTTTCATATTGACCTGTCAGAATTAAGCCATAAGAAAAATAACTTGGAGGGCTTGATTATGATCAGGGACAAATCTTTACGGACAACGGTTATTGGCATTTTGGCGGCACTGGTGCTGGAGGCCGCCCTGCTGGGGGGACTATTCTTGTATTTACCGAGGGAGAATTTTAACCCGGCAATGGCGGCGACCAGCGGAACACAAAATGTAAAAAGCGCTGTGGCACCGGTGGGCACGGATATAATTGCCGACACTGTAACTAAAACCAGCCCGGCAGTGGTTAAAATTGAAACTATACAAAAAAGTACCTATCGCAATGACCCTTTTTTTAACGATCCCTTTTTCCGTGAATTTTTTGGTTCACAGCGCCCTTACAATGCGCAGCCGGATGTGAGCCAGGGAATGGGCTCAGGATTTATTATCAGTGAAGACGGTTACGTATTAACCAATGAACACGTAATCAGCAGCGCCGATCAAATTAATGTATATCTAACTGACCAGGAAAAGCCGCTGACTGCCAAAGTGATTGGCGCAGATGAAGAACTTGACTTGGCAGTGCTTAAGATCAGTTCGGATGAAAAACTGCCTTATCTGCAGTTGGGCAACGATGATGATACCCTGGTGGGTGAATGGGTTATCGCCATCGGCAACCCGTACGGGCTCGATCATACCGTTACAGCCGGTGTGATCAGTGCCAAAGGCCGGCCGGTGCAGGTAGAGGACCGGCAGTACAAAAATTTGCTGCAAACTGACGCGTCCATTAACCCTGGCAACAGTGGGGGCCCGCTTTTAAACCTGGAGGGGGAGGTAATCGGTATCAACACGGCAGTAAACGCCAGTGCCCAGGGAATTGGCTTTGCTATTCCCGCCAATACCGTTAAATCAGTGCTGGAAACATTGATTGAAAATGGCAAGGTATCCCGCCCCTGGATGGGTGTTTATATTCAGACTTTAAATGATGATCTGGCCAGACGGCTGGGCCTGCAAAGCAGCCAGGGCGCTGTGCTGTCCGGGGTGGTGGCGGGATCCCCGGCAGATAAAGCGGGTTTAAAGCAGGGAGATGTCATTTTGGCCATCAACAAGGAAAAGATTGCCGACGCTGGTGACATAACCAATGTTATTGAAAAAAGCAAAGTGGGCGATAAAATTACTCTGTTGGTGGAAAGAGACGGTTCCCAGAAAAACATAACCGTCACCCTGGCGGAAAAGTAGCCCGGCGCGGGAGTGGGTGTATTGAAAATACTGGTTATCGACGATGATAAAAAAATTACCAGCATGATGCAAAGGGTGCTTACCTTTGAAGGTCATGAAGCGTTTATTGCGTATAACGGTGAAGAAGGGCTGCACCAGGCTGATGAATGTAAGCCGGACCTGGTAATACTGGACATTATGATGCCGGGTATGGACGGCTGGGAGGTGTGCCGGAGGTTACGGATGCACAGTGATGTGCCCATTTTGATGCTCACCGCTCGGGACGAGGTGGCGGACCGGGTGCGGGGTTTGGACGTAGGTGCCGATGACTACCTGGTGAAACCATTTGCGCTGGAGGAACTGCTGGCCCGGGTCAGGGCATTATTGCGCCGGGTGCGCCGGCTTGGCCAGGGTAACGGGCTAGTGCTGAACTTTGCGGATTTAACGCTGGATCTAGAAATAAGGGAGGCCCGGCGGGGCGGCGAGGTAATATCCCTGACCACCCGGGAATATGAGCTGCTCAAGCTTTTTATGCAACACCCCCGCCAGGTACTTACCCGGAACCAGATCATGGAACAAATCTGGGGCTATGATTTTTCCGGGGAATCCAACGTGCTGGAGGTTTACATCGGCAGCCTGCGCCAGAAGCTGGAGCACCCGCAAGCACCCAAGCTGCTCCATACCGTGCGGGGTGTAGGTTATACTTTGAGGGAGCAGTGATGATAAATGCACCTGCGTACTAAACTTACCCTGCTGTACACCGGGGTGCTCGTTCTGGTACTCTTAATATTAACCACGGCACTGCTTTTAGCCACCTCCCATACTTTATATAAAGAAGTGGATGAGGGCATTGCCGCCAAAGCTGCATCACTGGTCAAGTCAATTAGAGTTACCGGAAATCCCTTTTCACTGCGCGAAGTGGTGCTGCCCGACGTGGACGTGTTTGCAGCGCCTGATACCTACCTGCAGGTGGTGGATGCCCGGGGGCGGGTGGTATCCCGCTCCAACAACCTGGGCGGACAATACCTGCCCCTGGGGGAGTATACGCTAAAAAACGCCCTGCAGGGGGAAGGTTTTTACGAAACTGTGCAGGCCGGCGGGCAGCAAATACGGGTCTATAATGTACCGCTGGTGGTTGATGGGCAGTTGGTTGGCCTGTTGCAAGTGGGAAGGGCCCTGTCCACAGTGCACATACTGCTGAACCAGTTGCGCTTTTTTATTGCCCTGGTAGGTACAGCATCAATAATACTTGCTGCACTGCTGGGGTGGTTATTGGCCCGAACAGCCTTAAAGCCTCTGGAGAAAATCACCGGCACAGCTGCATCCATAGAAAGCAACAGCGATTTGAGCAGGCGCATCGAGTATAGCGGCCCGGCGGACGAGCTGGGACGGCTGGTGATTACTTTAAACGCTATGTTTGGACGGCTGGAAACCATGTACCACCGCCTGCAGCAAAGCTATGACCTGCAGCGCAGGTTTGTCTCCGACGCCTCCCACGAGTTACGTACTCCGCTGACCACCATCCGGGGCAATGCCGAGCTGCTGCTGAAAATGCAGGATGGTGACCCTGTTCTGGTATCAGAGGCACTAAAGGATATTGCCGATGAAGCCCGCCGCCTAACTCGTCTGGTGGAAGATCTACTGGTACTGGCCAGGGCCGATGCCGGCTTTATGCCGGAAAAGGAATTTGTTGATCTGGCGGAACTACTGCAGGGAGTGGTTAGAAAAGCGCGTTTTTTGGCAGATGACCGGGAGTTTGTTTTTCAGGAATACTATCCACCCCGGGCCCGGGTACAGGTAAATAGCGATAGTTTTAGCCAGTTAATGTTCATACTGCTGGATAACGCTTTTAAATACTCGCCTCCGGGCAGTACAGTGGGGTTAACGGTCAGTGTGCCGCCACAGGGTTGTTCAATGCCCGGCAGCGGGGACAACACCAGGCGGTGCCCGGAACAGCTTGCCGCCTCCGGTTCAAAACAAGGTTGGGTGGAGATAGCCGTGACAGATCAGGGACCGGGGCTGATGCCGGGGGAAGAGGATCGCATTTTCGACCGTTTTTATCGCAGTGAAAGCACCCGGGGACAGGAAGGCTCGGGCTTAGGGCTATCCATTGCTCACTGGATTGTGGATCGGCATGGAGGCTTAATTAGTGCCGCTAACCTGCCGGAAGGAGGCAGCGTTTTTACAGTGCTGCTGCCCCTTTTTTATACAGACGAAGATGTTGAACCGCCCTTTGGCCAAAAAAATTGATTTTACTGAGCAATTACTGGTGACTATGCGCACTCTAAATGCCCACCTGCACAAGGGTGGGTTTTAATATACGCATTACATCCTGAGGTTCAAGGCTGACCAAAAAACCACGCTTGCCTCCGTTGATATATATTTTAGGCAGTTCCATAATGGTTTGTTCCATATAAACCGGCATAGTACGGCGAGTGCCAAAAGGGGAAGTCCCTCCTACCAGGTATCCCGTATGTTTGTTGGCTGTTTCCGGGGAACAGGGGGAAATGCTTTTGACACCAATCAGACGGGCCAATTTTTTGGTTGAGACCTGCCTGTCACCGTGCATTAAAACAATTATAGGGTTTTTATTTTCATCTTCCATAACCAGTGTTTTAACCATGCAGTGTTCATCAACACCCAACTCTCTGGATGAAACGGCAGTGCCGCCTTTCTCCTCATAGGCGTATGTAAAATCCTCAAATTTAACCTTTTCATTGCGCAGTACACGTATGGCGGGAGTCATGGGAGTTTTATTTTTAGCCATCAATATAATTCCTTTCTTTATTTCCTACTTAAATCTCAAGGTCAGCCCATATTAGAAAACCCGGCTTTTCTGCCACCGGAAATTTTGCCACCACCGAGGCTTAATTAATTTTAAACACGTATGCCTGGTTAAATCAACAGTATTAGTCACATTAGATCGGACAGAAAACATAATTTGGCTGAGGATGGTAATAATATAGTAAATATTGTTTGTCAGGAGGCGGCAAGCCATGAAAATTTACCGCATTAATATGAACGACCTCAGCATAAAAACTGAAGAAGTGCCCCGGGAATGGAACCACCTGGGCGGCCGGGCTTTAACTTCAGCCATTGTGGCCAAAGAGGTGGATCCTACCTGTCATCCGCTGGGCGCCAAAAACAAGCTGGTCTTTGCCCCGGGTCTGTTAACGGGCACCAGTGCTCCCAACTCGGGCCGCATGTCATTCGGGGCCAAAAGTCCTTTAACCGGAGGCATTAAAGAAAGCAACTCCGGCGGCTCGGCTTCCCAAAAACTGGCCAAGCTTGGCGTCAAAGCAGTGATTATCGAAGGGCTGCCCGCAGAGGATAAATTCTACAATCTGCATATCGATAATAACGGTATTAAAATTGAGCAAGAAACCGAGCTGCTGGGTAAAGGCAACTACGAGGTAATCGACCGTCTATCAAAAAAATATGGGGACAAGATTGGGGTAATTACCATTGGCCAGGCCGGTGAATACAAGTTATGCTCGGCCAATATATCCGTTAAAGATTACCACGGCAATATCCGCAGCGCAGGCCGGGGCGGCCTGGGTGCAGTGATGTCAAGCAAAAAAATTAAATACATAACCATTGATGATACCGGCGCACCCGGCGTAACAGTGGCCAATCCGGAAAAATTCAAGGAAGCATCCCGCCTATTGGCCAAATCATTGAAGGAGCATCCGGTGACCGGTCAGGGTCTGCCCACTTACGGTACCAACATACTGGTGAATATATTAAATGAAGCGGGCGGTTTGCCCACCCGCAATTTCAGGATGGGCCGCTTTGCAGGGGCTAACAAAATCAGCGGCGAAGCCATGTATGAAACCATTCTCAACCGTAAAGGCAAACCCACCCACAACTGCCATGCCGGCTGCGTAATCAGCTGCTCCCAGGTTTATCATGACGCAGAGGGAAAATTTGTGACAGCGGGCTTTGAATATGAAACCATCTGGGGCTTTGGTGCTGTTTGCTATGTGGATGACCTGGACATCATAGCCCAGGCCGACCGTATTTGTGACGATATAGGCATTGACACCATAGAAACCGCTGTGGCTATTGCTACTGCTATGGAAGGCGGTCTCATACCCTTCGGGGACGGCCAAGGTATGCTGAATTTGCTCAGGGAAATTGAAAAGGGCAGTCCTTTAGGTCGGATCATCGGCAATGGTGCAGGCTTCACAGGTAAAGCCTTCGGGGTAACCCGGGTGGCTGTAGTTAAAAACCAGGCCATTCCGGCCTACGATCCCCGGGCCGTGAAAGGCGTCGGGGTAACCTACGCCACTACTCCAATGGGTGCCGACCACACCGCCGGATATGCCGTGGCCACCAATATATTGCAGGTAGGCGGTCATGTTAACCCGCTGGCCAAAGAGGGCAACGTTGACTTGTCCAGAAACCTGCAAATTGCCACTGCCGCGCTGGATGCTTTGGGCCTGTGTCTCTTTGTAGCCTTTAGTATATTGGATAACCCGGATGCTTATCAGGCCATCGTTGAACTGGTCAACGCTCAGTACAATTTAAACTTGACCGAAAACGACATGACCACTATGGGACAATCTGTACTGCATAACGAGCTTGAATTCAACAAAGCAGCCGGATTCACTGCCAAGGATGACCAATTGCCTGAATTCTTTAACGAGCAAATTCCGCCCCACAACACAACCTGGGATTTCACCACGGAGGAACTGCAGCAGGTATTTAATGCTTAAGATAGCCAGCTGACCGGCTTTTCCGCCAAGCAATGCCGTGATGCCAGGTGTTAAAAATTAAAAGTTCAAAAATTTTAAAAGATCCCACGGGAAATGAAAATGCCTTTGGGGGTTACACCAACAATAAGGGTTTCTTTTTATGTTTCAATTTTAATTGCATAAAAGTTAACAGCGTGCCGCTTTTCGACTTAGCCGAAAAAGCGGCACTTGCAATATGAGCAGTTACTTTTGTTAATCATAAAAAAACATTTACAAAACCATTTGGCTGTCTTAATATAATAATCAAGTAAATGTTTTAATGGCGATGTATGAATAAAGGTGGTATAGGAAATGTGTAATTCGGAACAAAACCAGGTTTGCGACATATTTTGTTATGATGAGGAAAAAGTGCGCCGTATGAAACAACAAGTGTCTAATACCGAGGGCTTAAGTCAAATATTTAAGGCGCTGGCTGACGAAACCAGGATAAAAATAGTTTACGCCCTGGCCCGGGAGGAATTGTGCGTCTGTGATATCGCTCAGATAATTGACTCCAGTGTGGCGGCGGCTTCCCACCATTTACGGCTGCTGAAAAATATGGGTCTGGCCCGGAGCAGAAAACAAGGTAAGATGATGTTTTATTATTTAACTGATTCGTGTGTAAAAACAATTATCGATGTAGCTCTAAAGCATTACAATCATTACCAAAAGAAATAGCAATATTACCAATAAATGCAGCTACCATGACACAAAATACTCTTAACGCATGTGGAGGTTTTTATCATGACACAATGTTCAGGACATAATTGCAGTTGTGTAAAAAATAATATCATGGAGGAATTGACGTCGGAAGGATTGCAACAACCGATGAAAGTGACAAAGCCGGAGGAGAAGGCAATAAATAATTCAGCCCCACATCTAAATGGTATGCAAAAATCCGTTTTCGTTTTACATGGTTTAGATTGTGCTGACTGCGCTGCTAAACTGGAAAAAAGAATTGCCGGGCTGTCAGGAGTGGAGGAGGCCACAATTAATTTTGGGGCCTCCAAAATGAGCGTCCGGCACACCACCGGTGTGCCGCAAATTCTGCGTGCCATCAAGGAGGCGGGTTACGCGGCAGAGTCTGACCATGCCGCAGCGACACAAACCAATCAACCGCTCTGGCATGACCCTAAGTTAATATTGACGGTTATATCCGGCTTGTTTTTAGCCGGAGGAATGACAGCGTCATTATTTAACTTGGGGGACCGGCTGGTCATAGACCTATTGCTGGCTGCCATGTTGTCAGGCGGTTACTTTGTGGTCAAAAACGACCTATACTCTATCAAGGCGTTAAGCTTGGACATGAATGTGCTGATGAGCGTGGCTGCCATAGGGGCCGTTGCCATCGGTGAGTGGTTTGAGGGAGCCACGGTGGTGTTCCTTTTCTCCCTGGGTAATACCCTGCAGGCCTACAGCATGGCTAAAACAAGGTCGTCCATTCGGGCACTGATGGAACTTTCTCCTCGAGAAGCGCTGGTACGACGCGATGGCAGAGAAGCCATGCTGCCCGTAGAACAAATTTTAGTGGGCGATATAATTATCGTCAAGCCTGGAGAACGCATAGCGATGGACGGCACGGTTATCAAGGGCAACTCCCAGGTAAACCAGGCCCCTATTACCGGCGAATCACTGCCTGTAGAAAAATCCCCCGGGGCAGATGTGTTTGCTGGTACCATCAATGAAGAGGGATCTCTGGAAGTAACAGTTACCAGGCTGGCGCAGGATACTACGCTGGCTAAAATTATTGACCTGGTGGAGGAAGCCCAGGCTCAGCGGGCACCCTCCCAGCAGTTTGTGGACGTATTCGCCAAGTACTACACTCCGGTAGTAATCGCCGTGGCGCTAGCCATTGCCACGGTCCCCACCCTTGCTCTGGGGCAGCCCTTTATCCCCTGGCTGGAAAAGGCACTGATTCTGCTGGTGATCGCCTGTCCCTGCGCGCTGGTGATATCCACCCCGGTGGCCATTGTATCGGCCATCGGCAGCGCTGCCCGGCGTGGAGTACTGATAAAAGGCGGAGCCTACCTGGAAAAGGCGGGTGCTTTAACGGCGGTGGCCTTTGATAAAACCGGCACCCTCACCAGGGGACGCCCTGAAGTTACTGATGTAGTAGTTATGCCCGGCTTTCAAAAGCAGTTTCTGCTGGATATAGCCGCGGCGGTAGAAGGCCGTTCCCAGCATCCGGTGGCTCGGGCCATTCTCCGTTATACCGAAAGCCATGAAGCGGCAGTACCCCCCGGCGAACAATTCCAATCTTTTACCGGCCAGGGGGCCATGGCCGTAGTTGATGGTAAAGACTATTATATAGGAAACGAAAGATTATTCCAAAGATTGGGTACCGACCTGACCGGGGTGCAACAACAGCTGGATGTACTGCAAAGTCAGGGCAAAACAGCCATGCTGGTAGGCACAGCGGATCAGCCAATGGGCATTATCGCCGTAGCTGATCGGGTGCGTTCCAATAGCGCGGCTGCTCTGCAGGGATTGCGCTCAGCCGGTATAAAAAGGCTGGTGATGCTCACCGGGGATAATACCGCCACCGCCGGCGCTATTGCCGATCACCTGGGTGGTCTGGAATATAAAGCGGAATTGCTGCCCCAAGATAAACTGTCCACCATCAAGGAACTGCAGTCACGTTACGGCAAGGTGGCTATGGTGGGGGACGGGGTCAACGACACACCGGCGCTGGCTGCTGCCGACATTGGCATCGCCATGGGCGGCGCGGGTACCGACACTGCATTGGAGACAGCAGATATTGCTTTAATGGCTGACGACCTGGGCAAGCTGCCCTATACCATAAAACTGGGCCGACGGACACTGGGGATAATTAAACAGAATATCACCTTTGCCCTGCTGGTAAAAGCACTGTTTATTGTGGGTACATTTTTGGGATTCACCAACCTCTGGATGGCGGTTTTCGCCGATACTGGCGCTGCCATGATTGTAATAGCCAACGGCATGCGCCTGATGCGGGTGCAGGAGGACCGGCTGACAGCATAGAGAACAAGCAGTGAGCGAGCGGGCAAGCGGGGACGGTTCTTGTCTTGGCCACCCCACTAAAGGGGTATTAAAACAGCAAGACATACGGGGACACTTCTTGACTTGCCCCGCCCCTACATGGGCAACCAATGGATACGTTTCTTGCTTTAGGCTATACCAATACCACCAAGTGAAATACCAACTGCCAAAACCTTTTTTCGAAAAACCTTTGACATATTACTATTAACCAGCTATAATAATTATTGTCGCTGATGCGATTATAAATTTGCGGAGCTGTGGTGTAGCGGTCTAACATGTCGGCCTGTCACGCCGAAGATCGCGGGTTCGATTCCCGTCAGCTCCGCCAATAACTTAATAATTTTTAACCATGCGGAAGTAGCTCAGTGGTAGAGCATCGCCTTGCCAAGGCGAGGGTCGCGGGTTCGAATCCCGTCTTCCGCTCCATTTTATTTATAGGAGTTTACCGTATAGCTACTGCGTTTTATCACAAAAATATGTAATTAGAGTATTATGAAGAGAGGATTGTTCGTTCAAAATGAGACGAATATCCTCTCTTTATATATATATAGGATTTTTCCCTGGACGTTTATGAGGGGCAAGTTTTTTATATGGTAAAATGAGCACGAGAATAAACAGGAACTTGAAGAGCAGATTATTTTAACTTGTCTGACAATCTCTAAACTTTTAAAGAATTTTGCCGATATAATATAGAGTTAGAGATTTATTACAGCTACTATTTTGCTAGCAACTTGTCTGATAAAATGCAGATATAAATGAAAAAATACAGAAATTAGGAGGAATAAGCACGATGTTATCTTCTATAACCAGACCAATATCATACGCTTTACAACAAAATGATATAAGCAGCAAAAATCGTACTGATACTTCTAATGTTAGCTTTAAGGATACATTATCGCAGGCTGCATTAGGTGAAATATCAGCGTCTGCCACTTCTGCAACAGTTTTATCAAGCGGCGCAACTGATACTAATTCCTATCTATTACAGTTACAGTCTAAATTCGGGACTAAAATATCTGTACAGAACATGGAATACAGTAAAGCAAATATAAACCATATCGGGAGTTCAACATCTGGAACTGGAAATGTTATTATAGCTTCTAACATTCTTGAAAAAATGGCTTCTGACCCACAAACAAGACAACACTACGAACGAAAGATACAAGCTCATTTTGATACAATTGGAGAAGCAAATGCTTTTATGGCAATGCATGGTAGGCGAATCGTTTCTAGTGGTGTAATTATACACCCCAATGGAGAAGTAACCTATTATTCCTCTAGTGATTATACGCCAGAAGAAAAAGCTCGTCTTGAAAAAGCCATGAAAGAGGAAGATGAAGCTAAAGCGAAAAAGCGGGCAGAAGAAAAACGGTTGAACGAAATAGCTCAAATCAAATATTTACAGTTTACCTCAAATGCAGTGCCGAAAATTGAAATATTAAGTTCGGATATTTCAGGGAATTATTTTTTCAAATCCCTTCAAGCATTGATATAAGTGCATTTCAAGCGTTAATGTATCGTTCAACAATGGTTCGATAATGTTATTCAAATTTGTTAACAAGATTGCTTAAAAATTAGGCCACTATGCCTATCCAGCCAGTCAAGGGACGAGTAGTATTTTGCCACCAAAAGGAAAAATATGGCCTGTTTCTGGTACACGGCCCGAAGTAGGTTTGAATGCAGAAATACCACAGCAATGTGATGGGAATCGAAGACTCCCTCTGTAATCACTTCCGATGTCAAATGCAGATCCACCGGCAGCAACAATGGCCGCTGGCCCACCGCTGCTTCCACCTGGAGAACACGAAAGATCATAAGGATTGTTTGTCTGCCCGTATATTAAATTGTTTGTTCATAAGTGAGGTGTATTAATACCGGGGGGAGCCCATATGGAATTAAAGTTTACGATTGCATATCCAATGGTATATATAATTGTGATTGCCATCGTAGGTTTTCTGACCCCGAGGCTCGCCATGACTGGGATAGTTATCATGAACAATAGTTTTGTAACCATACGGAAGGGCTACGTAGAAATGCTGTAATTACCTTTTATGAGGATGTTTTTGAAAGTTTTAATTAGTGACATTAACCTAGTGGCCATAATGATTTTTGGGCAATATAGAAATCTTTGTCGAACCCAAAAATGTTGTTAATTTTTAACTGTTCACATATGGCGAAACCCGCAGCATCGGAATATGAAAGGTTTTGGTCCTTAAATTTTTGAAGATATTTTCGTGTTAAATTATCGACATGTGCATCTGGATAAACTATTTTAACTGATTGTATTGTGCTAGCTTTTTCCAAGGCTCCAATAAATTGAAAAGCAATGTAACTGCTTAGGTGATAGCGCAACCAAGTGAACGATTCAGATACAACCAAATAACTGGTATATAACTCTATGTATTCAGGAATGTTCAGGTAGAACTCTTTTGCTACTTCGTGGTGTTTGTCTTTCTTGTTGGTGATAGCTATCCATGCGCCGGCATCTATATATAGTTTCCTATATGGAATCTTTGCCATAGAGGTCTTCCTTGTAACGTACAGAACCGTTTTCCGGGCCTTCACCGATACCAATTATTTCAGCCAGCGGATCATCAGGCCCACCCCTCTTCTTTATTTTTATTGATCCAGATTTATAAATACCAAGTTTACGAAACAACTCATTTTGTTGTTTTGGAGTAAGCTTTCTTATTTCTTCAACCAAGCGGTCTATTGCCATACAATCACCCCGGTTTTTGCGAATATTATACCATATCCTGTAATTAGAAACAACGGAAACATAACGTTATGTTTTGTTATCTGCTTTTTCAAGAGGCTTAATAATGAGCAATAAAGTACTGATTTTACGGGCGAGGAGTTGAACGGCTGCAAGTAGAAGGAATCATTGACGCTCGCCGGGTCGATGCCAACGTCTCGGCACATATCCTTCAAAAGCGTCACCAGCCTGTCGTTGGCGAGTTCACGCTGTCGGGCAACAGTGACTTGATGGAAATCCTGAAGCACGCGAGGGACTGCCGGGGAGTCATGGAATACGATATAGATCTCGTTGAGCGCGCGAGAGAAGTCCATACCAACTATATCGAAGCGGAACCCGAAAAGCCAAATGAGCGTATCCAGCTTTGTGCGGCGGCGTTTATGACGACGGTAGTACCACGTCGAAATAGCGACTGCGAGCACGCCGGACAGAAGCGACGCAATCTTTATTCAAAGGCCGCAATCGCGCTACCGGTATACAAATTAAATGTTCCTGTTACTATATTGGAATCAATACCACATTGTTTTAGAATTGCAAGGGGAAGCCTTATTCCTTTGGAATTGCCAATCTCAATGATATCTACTTCCATTTTACATTCTCCTTCGTGATTACTATGTAATTACATTATATTCCTATCGAAGGATTTATACAAAGTCAATAATTAAGTAAGGTGTCCCCTTAATTTCCTGGAGTTTATTGGTCTTTTCAGTTTACCCAGCTTTGAGCGTGATTGAGAAACGCCCTTGTCGCCGGGGATGATGACTGAAATGAACGGACGGCCAGCCCGATCCTTCTGCAAGTTCGTGATTCCGTTGTTTTGCAACTAAATGAATAGAAAACACTTCTCTAAGCCCGACATTGCGGGCTATTTTAATGTCAATCTTTTAGGATTATCGTGTTGTATAATGTTGTGTATTATGGTATAATACCTTTGAATGAAGGTGTTTGCTATGTTTCTTAAGAAGAGTGTTAGTAACGGAAGAGTATTCCTGTCCTTCGTACAGGGTTACCGCATTAATGGTAAGGTTAAGCATAAAACCATAGAAAAAATCGGTTATCTTGATGAATTAGAAAAAGTTTATGACGATCCCATTGCCTACTTTAAGTCTGTTGCAGAAGAACGAAACCAATCTGCCCCTGCCGAGACAATAAAAATTGCTGTTAACCAGCGCCTTACAGATAATACATCGTCCAGAAAGAATCTGGGATATGCCATTCCAAAGCGCATTTATTCCCTCCTTGCCATCCATACTTTTCTTCAGAATAAGCAGAAACACCTAAGCATCGAATACAACCTAAACAGTATTTTCAGCCTCCTCATCTATAACAGGTTTCTTTTCCCTTCTTCCAAAAAGAAGGCTTTTGATAACCGCGACTTTTTCTTTGAATCCTATGATTTTTCAATTGATGATCTGTACCGCTCTCTTGATTACTTTGCACGATACTCTGAACCTCTTCAGAAATATCTGCACGAGAAAGTCTGTGAAATCATTGGCCGTGATGGAAAACTGGGATACTATGATGTCACCAATTATTATTTCGAAATTCCTTACAATGATGAGGATAAATATGATGATAACGGAGTTCTGGTAAAAAAGGGCTTCCGAAAGAAAGGCCCTTCGAAGGAACACCGTCCTGATCCTATCGTCCAGATGGGTCTTTTGATGGACTCAAACGGCATTCCAATGGCATTCAATACCTTTTCCGGAGGCGAAAGCGAAAAAACCTCTCTACTCCCTATCATCCGCAGGGTAAAAAGGGATTATGGTATGGAACGGATTATTACGGTTGCGGACAGGGGACTCAATACAAGTGATAACACCGCTTTCCTTGCCGGAATCAACGATGATCATTCCCAAGCTCATGACGGTTATATCTATGGACAGAGCGTATTGTCTGCCGACAAGGAATTCAAGGCATGGGTACTTAATCCAGAGGGATACATTCAAACCAAGGAAATAGATACGGAGGGTGAAGAAGTCCTTTTTACTCACAAATCCAGGGTCTATGCAAAAACTATCCAACTGAAAAACCAGCAGGGAAAACGCACCCTGAGAATGACGATTTATCAGAAACAGATGGTATACCACTCAAAGAAATATGCGGAAAAACAGAAAAAAGAAAGGGAACTTGTCCTTGCCAAGGCAAAAGACTTAATTGCCCATCCCGGAAAGTATACAAGAGCTACTAGTATGGGTGCTGCTGGATATATTAAAAATATAAAGTTTGTGAAGGAAACAGGAGAAATACCGGACGGAATCAACCTGTCGTTAAATCTTGAAAAGATTACGGAAGAAGAAAAATACGATGGTTATTATTCCATCGTGACAAGCGAAAAGAAGCTATCTGACAGGGAAATCCGGGACATATACAAGGGATTATGGGAAATTGAGGAGTCTTTTAAAATTATTAAGAGTGAATTCAGAGCAAGACCGGTCTATCTCCGAACCGAGAATCATATCAAGGCCCATTTCCTCATCTGTTTTGTTGCACTTCTCATCCTACGCGTACTGGAATACAAATTGGATAAAAAACATTCTGTTAAGCAAATACGGGAGTCGCTAATACGTTATTCCTGTTCCCATCTTGACCAGAATTACTATTTGTTTGATTACAGGAATGAAATCTTGCAGTCATTGGAGGGAGTTTTCGACATTGATCTAGGGAATAAAATTATGACTACATCCCAAATAAAAAAAATTTTGCAATACTACAAATAAGGTCAAAATATACAACACTAATACGCCAAAAAAAAAAGCTCTGTAGTCCGCATAAATGCTGGACTGACAGAGCTTTTTATCATATTATTACTGCAAAACTCAGGTTATATTCCTATCGAAGGATTTATACAAAGTCAATAATTAAGTAAGGTGTCCCCTTAATTTCCTGGAGTTTATTGGTCTTTTCAGTTTACCCAGCTTTGAGCGTGATTGAGAAACGCCCTTGTCGCCGGGGATGATGACTGAAATGAACGGACGGCCAGCCCGATCCTTCTGCAAGTTCGTGATTGTTGGGACGTTAGGTGAATTGGCTGTAGCTGTGCTAAATTTCAAGGCCCTTATCCTCTTCTCGTTCAAACGGGTTATAAACCGTTACGTTCCCATAGACCTGTCCACTGTTTAAGTCCTCCGTCCAAATGATACCACAGCCGGTTTTCCACGCACTGTTTACGATCATTGCATCCCAGAAAGAAATCCCGTATCTTTGTTGAATCTTAATGGCCTCCAGAACATCACCGGCATCTGGAATATGATGGTTCCATGCACTCAGATCAGCGATAATCTGTGACGCTGTTCCGGACGACAAGGGTATGGATACTTTTTTTGTCATTGTTACATAAAGCTCTTGCAAAACTTGTATACTGACGCATCCCCTGTAGTTTTCCCAAAGGTCGGTTATTAACTTCCGGGCCAGTTTTTGTTTAATACCATTTCCCTTGTCGTAAGCGTACACAAAAACATTAGTATCAACGAATTGTCGTTCCTCATCTGCGCTCATGCAGTTCCTCCCTGTTCCATGATGCTTTTCCTTCGCCTATTAAGTCAAAACCTTTTTCCATGATCTCCATCTGATTAGCTTTTGCTTTTTTATACTTATCATCTCTAGCTACAATATCTTCTAAATGGCGTGACAATAATCCGGATACTGAAGTGTTTTTTTCCACAGCTATGTGCTTGACTTTTTTCAGTATTTCCTTAGGAATGGATAGAGTAATATTCTGGTGTTCCACTTCTACCACCTCCACATAATTAAGTATATCACGCAAATGAGTGAAAAGCAACGGAACAACTACCAGCTTTTGTTCTGCCGGTTTCGATTTATTCAATGGTTCATTAATAAGCCGTTATGTTCAACATGGCAACTTCAAGATCAAAATGGCCAGACTCAATGTTCTGTCGCAAGGTTCCACTATCTTTGTGCAAGTATCGGCTGGAGTATCTTGGGTATATAGGAAAAAAGGAATATAATCAATTAACGTCAGCATTGCTTACGGGCAGGTAAAGCACAATTGTACAGCCACCTTCGGGAAGATTACGAAACTCTGTGGTTCCCCTGTGCGTCTTGATGATCTGCCGGACTATGGTGAGGCCCAGACCGTGGTTTTCCAGCCGGGCAGAGCTTTTCGGATGATTCAGATTGTTAAGCATCTCCTGCGTAAAACCAACGCCGTTGTCGGAAACGGAAAGAGAACAATTGCCCAAGCCTTTTTCCAGAGTGACCTTAATATCGCATCCATTTGGGTTGTGCCGAATACTGTTAGCAATCAAATTGTAGACCGTCCGCCTCAAAAGCTCTTCATCGCCGCTGACCATCGCGTTTTGAGCATTTTCGCTGATCGTAATGTCGACAGAATAGCTGTCGGAAAGCCCGCTGTTTAAAAAATCAGCTGCGACTACGCGCAAGAGCGGTGCCAGTGCAACGGAATCTTGCCGAAGCGGCTGCATGTCGTATTCGAGTTTGGAAGCCAGGTTTAAGTCGCTTACCAGCGTTTTGATCCGTTCGCTCTGCCTGCGGATGATGCCCGCTTGTTCCCGCTTGGATTGCGGCAGCTCGGGGTCGTCCTCAAGCTGACTTGAATAGCCCATCACGAGGGACAGCGGCGTACGGATATCGTGGGACACACCGGCAATCCATGTCGTGCGGGCGTTGTCCCGCTTATTTAGAGCGGCTTCCTGTTTTGTCAGCCGGGCCGAAGTTTTATTGATTCCGGCAGCAAGGTCGCCAAGAAGGCCACGGGTGGAGAGCTCTACGAGGCGTTTTTCGGCCATGTCCTCAATGCCCTTGGCCAGCGGTTTCAGGGAACGGAACAGCCGCAGGCCAAAAAGCAGCGCGAGCAGAACGGCAGCTACGCCGTTTAGGATGAGAACGGCCGGAAACCAGACAAGGGCCTTGTCCATTACCTTCTGCGGCGTTTCGATATTGTGCTTCCAAACACTGTCCCTGGCGCCGCCCAATACGAAAAGACCGTCCGGATGCCGCCAGACATGGACTGGATAGTCATTCAAGTACCAGCGGGTAAAACCGGCCACATCCGAAACAGAGTACTTCAACGGTACGTCGCCTGGCAGATTCTCGCTCCAGATCACATTGCCGTCATCGCTCAGCAGCATCGCCCATTGATATTGTCTTTCAATCTCATTTTTTACGAATTCGGAAAGCGTGTAAATGCCGTCAGACTTGGTCAGGCCATCAGCAAGCTGTGAAACGCTGTAGTCCTTCTGTGCTATTTTGCTCGCCTGAACTATCCATGCTGTCAGCAACGCGAAATTGATGATAAGTAGAATAATTGCAATTACGGCGGCCGAGAGCACATAGCGGGACAGGATTTTCATCATGCTTTTCATTTGTCTTCTACCCCTGTCAGCTTATAGCCGAGGCCGCGCACGGTGACTAGATAACGCGGAGCCGAGGGCTCCGGTTCGATCTTCTCGCGCAGGCGGCGGATGTGTACCATCAATGTATTCTCATAACCATAGAGGTTGTTCCCCCACGCCGCGCGGCATAAGCTGTCACCGGTTACGATTTTTCCCCGGTTCTCATATAGTTTCTCAAGCAAAGTAAATTCCTTAGCGGTAAATGTAAACAGGCCGGCTTTTGCTGATACCGTTCCGCTGTTTAAGTCTATTTCCGTTTCGCCCAGGCGGAAGACCGGCTTTTCCGTTCGTCTGAGAATGACCGGGAAATAGGCGCGGCTCAGTACTGCACGGAGTCTCAGAGTCAGTTCGCGCGGCAGAAATGGCTTCGTAATATAATCGTCCGCGCCAAGTCCCAGGCCGAGCAGGCGGTTTTCATCCTCGTCGCGTGCGGAAAGAAACAACACCGGAGCATCCGACATGGCGCGAAATTCGCGCATCAGTGAAAAACCGTCTCCGTCCGGCAGGGAGACATCCAAAATCACGCCGTCCGGCTTCTCCGATGCAAATAGCTGACGTGCCTCTTTGCAGTCGGCGGCGGAAATGACCTTCATAAAACCTTCCCGCCGCAGTATTTCACTTACCATCTTGCGCAGCTCAGGCTCGTCGTCCACGATCAGCAACTTGCAGTCAAAAATATCGTTCATTAATTGCTATTCCTTTCTCCATACTCAACACTACAACGATCATTATAGCGTAAATACAGGACAAATTGAGTGCTTACCCTCAAGTTTAAGGTAAATGTAAGCTTAAGTACAGGCTCATGTAAGGAGGCTCTGTTATGATGTTTCCAGTCTAGCGTAAAAGGGGGCATCAAAATGTCTGATATTATCACAACAACCGGCCTTTGCAAGCAGTACGGAAAGGTTCTGCGGGTTAAAGATCTGGATCTCTCGGTGCCGGAGGGCGTTGTCTACGGTTTTCTCGGGCCGAACGGCGCGGGTAAATCCACCACAATGAAAATGATACTAGGGCTTGCAAGGCCAACAGCCGGAACCATTACCGTGTTTGGCAGACAGGTTAACAACCGGAACAGGCTCGAAATCCTGAAGGATGTCGGGTCTTTGATCGAATCGCCCAGCTATTACGGGCACCTGACCGGAGCGGAAAACCTGCGGATTATCGGCACGCTTAAGGGCGTACCGGATAAGGACATCGGCAGGGTACTGCAAATCGTCCGCCTGGAAAATCAGAAAGAGAAAAAGGTGGGGCAGTATTCGATGGGCATGAAGCAGCGCCTTGGCCTCGCCTGCGCGCTTCTGGGAAATCCGAAGCTTTTGATTCTCGACGAGCCGACAAACGGCCTTGACCCAGCGGGTATCCAGGAAATGCGCGAGCTGATCTGCTCCCTGCCTCAGCAGTGCGGAATGACGGTTATGGTCTCGAGTCATCTGCTCAGCGAGATCGAGCAGATCGCCACCAATGTTGGAATCATCAGTAAAGGCGAGCTTGTTTTTCAGAATAGCCTGTCCACACTTCATGAAAGGAGCAGGCACAGCATCGCCGTCCGCACTCTAAATAACGAGGCGGCAGCCAAAATACTTGGCGAGCAGGGAATTTCCTGTCACGCGCAGGAAGATTATCTGCTGCTGCCGGAGCTTACCGATAACGAGCTTGCAAGGTATATTTCACGGCTTTTTGACAGACATATCGGCGTCGTGCGCATTGAAGAGCGGCGCAAAACCCTTGAGGATATATTCCTCGAACTGACCGGAACGGCGGTGAGTTTGTAATGAAAGCGCTTGCTATGGAATTTCAGAAAACGCGCCGCAGGAAAGTATGGCTGATCGTCGCCGCTCTGATTTTCGTGCAGATCCTTTGGGCGCTATGGGCGTTTCGAAATATGGATGCGCGCGACCTATCCCAGGGCTGGATGTATTGCCTGTACCAGTTTCCAATGCTCAACTCCATCATGATGCCGGTTATTGCAGCCGTGGTGGCGTCCCGGCTTTGCGATGTGGAACATAAGGGGCAGACGCTTAAACTCCTCGAAACAGTAATGCCGGCAGGAAAACTTTTTGACGCTAAATTTCAGTGCGGGGCTTTGTATATGCTCGTGACGGTGGTTTTGCAGGTTATTTTTATTGTGATCTCCGGATATACCAAAGGATTTGAAGGAGATGCGCCACTTGACAAGCTATTCTATTACCTGCTCTTCACCACGGCTGTAAATCTGACTGTTCTGCTCCTGCAGCAGGTGCTGTCCCTCCTTTTTGTCAACCAGATGGTACCTCTTACCGTGGGACTGATCGGTGGGTTTGCCGGTCTTTTTATCTTGTTCTTTCCTCAAAGCCTGGAAAGGCTTTTTCTCTGGGGATATTACGGTGTGCTGATGTTCGTCCGAATGGACTGGGACAAGACAACGCGCATCATCGATTTTTACTATGTTCCGATTGACTGGCTTGGCTTTATAACTTTAGCCGTTATGTTCTGCGCGATCTATATGATTGGTCGCACGCTGTTTGTGAGAAAGGAGATGTGAGCCATGTTTTTTCGAACACTTCGCGCCGAGAGGATGAAGCTGCGGCACAGCCCGGTCTGGCTCGCTTTTCTCATCCTTCCGGTTCTGCCCGCCGTTATGGGCACCTTCAACTATCTTCAAAACACCGGCATCCTGCAGGATCAGTGGTACAGCCTGTGGACGCAGCACACCCTGTTTACCTGCTATTTCTTTCTTCCCGCTATCATAGGCGTTTACTGCTCCTACCTGTGCCGTCTGGAGCATACGAACCAGAACTGGAATGCCGTCATGACGGTTCCCGTACCGGTTTCACACATCTATCTTTCAAAGCTTTTCGTGGCCTCCGTCATGGTGATTTTCACGCAGGCCTGGATCGGCGCGCTGTTTGTGATTTCCGGCAAGTTTTCAGGCCTGGCCGCTCCGATTCCGCCCGAGCTTCCGGAATGGCTTTTATACGGCGTTGTCGGCGGGATCGTCATCTGCGCTCTTCAGCTTTGCATCTCGCTTGTGATCCGCAGCTTTGCCGTGCCGGTGGGTATTGCACTGATCGGCGGCGTCGCAGGGATAGCGGCGCTCTCCAAGGGCTATGGAGCGCTGTATCCATATTCGCTTTTATGTCTCGGCATGCGGGCAAACAGTCCCGGAGGCCCGATGCAGTGCAGTATTGAGCAATTTGCTCTCAGTAGTCTTTTCTATCTGGCTGTCTGCATTGTGTTTGCTGTCTTATGGCTTAAAAAAAGGGATGTTGTGGCTGGATAAGAAAGCAATGGGGTTGCGACAGGAAGATGTGGCAAATGAATAAATTTAGAAATCAATATGCCGATATGCTTATGGGTATACTTGAAAGAAAGGATGGTACATGTGAAAACAATTAAACCGGTAGGTTGATTACTAGTGTTGGTATTGACATGATGAATTGCTTGTATTAACATGTTTTTGACAATTGAATGCTTAGTATAGTTGAGTGAGATGAGAAAATTTACCAGTTGAGACGACTCGGAGTTTTTGGGGTGAGAACCAGCTTCTTTTTGCTGGTTTTTTTTATTTTTAAGGAGGATATTCAAATGATTCTATTGATTGATAATTATGATTCATTTGTATACAACCTGTATCAATACTTCTCAGAGCTGGGGAGCGAGGTAGGTGTTTGGCGAAATGATCAAATAACAATAGATGATATAAAAGAGATTAAGCCGAAATGCATTGTCCTTTCTCCTGGGCCTTGTACTCCCGACGAGGCCGGGATATCCCTTGAAATAGTAAAACGTCTCGCGGGAAAGTATCCGATTTTGGGGGTATGTTTAGGGCACCAGACCATTGGACAGGTATTTGGCGGTAAAGTCATACGGGCGTATAGACCAATACATGGTAAAAAATCTACAGTTATACATGATGCAAGGGGCATCTACTCTGGGTTACCCAACCCCATGCCTGTAGCACGGTATCATTCTTTGATTATAGAAAAAGATAGCCTTCCGGGGTGTTTGGAAGTTACTGCCCATACCACTAGTGGGGAAATCATGGGGATACGGCACCGGTATTTGCCGGTAGAGGGAGTGCAGTTTCATCCCGAGTCTATCTTAACTACTTATGGCAAAAAACTATTATGCAATTACCTGCAAATGATTAAAGGAGGCATACATTATGCCGGTTAATTTACCCTTATATAAAAAACTACCTGCTCAGTTCGAATCCTTACATATTTTTGAAAATATAAAAGATTTACCGTACCCTTTTTTACTGGATACGGGTATGCTGGTTAATAATCTGGGGAGTCATTCGTTTATAGGTGCAGACCCTTTTTTGGTTATGAGTAGCAAAGGGAAGCATATCACTTTGATAGAAGCTGATAAAGCTACCACTTTATCCGGGTTACCTTTGGAAAAACTAAAGGAAATGCTGATAAGGTTCTCAATGCCGCCTCAAAATGGTATATTCCCTTTTAATGGGGGGGCTGTTGGCTTTTTTAGTTATGACCTGGGAAGGCACTTTGAAAAAATTCCTCAAAAGAGTGTAGACGATCTAAATACCCCTGACCTATTACTGGGGTTTTATGACACTGTGATAGCGGTTGATGTGCGTACAGGTGAAGCTACAATAATTTCTACAGGATTACCGGAACGAGGGGAAGCTGCTTTGGAGCGAGCTCGCACACGGCTTAAAAATATGGAAAATAAATTGCTAACTGGACCAAATAATTCTATTGGTAATAAATTATTCAATTACAACCCCGATAAACAGCCCGAACTGATTGCAAATTTTACACCCGATGAATACAGGAGAACAGTGCAGCGAGCTATAGATTATATTTATGCAGGTGACATCTTTCAGGTAAATATGACCCAGCGATTCTGTACAACTCAAACGGTTGACTCCTGGGAAATATACAAAAAGCTCAAAAAAATTAATCCTGCTCCATTTGCTGCGTTTTTATCCTTTGGCAGCATGGATATTATTTCTGCTTCACCGGAACGCTTTATTAAAGTTGATGGGAGACGGGTAGAAACATGCCCTATTAAAGGAACCAGGCCACGTGGTTGTACACCGGAAGAAGACGACCATTTGCGGCGGGAGTTGTGGGGCAGCGAAAAAGACCAGGCTGAGCTAATGATGATAGTAGACCTGGAGCGGAATGACCTGGGGCGAGTCTGTGAAATAGGCTCAATAAAAGTACCTGAACTCTTCAGGCTAGAGGAATATGCTACCGTTTTTCACTTGGTATCCACGGTAGAGGGTAGGTTATTGCCAGATAAAGATATTACTGATTTACTTACGGTATCCTTTCCTGGTGGATCAATCACCGGGGCGCCTAAAATAAGAGCCATGGAAATCATAGAGGAACTTGAACCGGTACGCCGTGGGGTTTACACGGGATCCATCGGGTATATTGGTTTTGACGGCAGGGTAGATCTGAATATAGTAATCCGAACTATAATAGCTACTAAAGGTAATTTATATTTTCAAGTGGGCGGGGGAATTACAGCAGATTCTGACCCGCATAAAGAATACTTAGAGACTTTGGACAAGGCAAGGGCGCTAGCCAGGTCCCTGGGGTTGGAAGCCTCTTTAGGGTGTTAGAACTTGTTCATAATATGTTTACATGATAGGGGAGAAAAACATTTGCAAGAATACTTTATTGTTAATAAAAAAAATACTTACCATGGGAAAATAGATATTAATGTGAAAGATATGGGCTTATTATATGGCTACAGCCTATTTGAAACTATGCTTATTAAAAAAGCAGAGCCTGTTTTCTTGAAACAGCATTTAAAAAGGTTGATCAGTTCGAGCGCTGAACTGGGCATGGGAGTTTGTGACGGACACAATGAACTTATGTCTTTGTGCCGCAAAGCAGTCATTTTATCTGGAATCAAGGACGGGTTATTGCGGTTGACTGTTACTGCCGGTAACGGTAGTTGTGACGATGGCAACGCTATAGTTTTTGTAAAAGAAGGGGTACCTTATAAGGAAGAACATTATTCGAAGGGGTTTAAACTAATTACTTTAGACTTTCCCCGTAATGAAAAATCTCCCATAGTCAGGCATAAAACAGCCAATTATCTTGAAAATTTTCTGGGGCGCCAAGAAGCAAACCGCAGGGGATGTGATGAAGGACTGTTTATTAATACACAAGGCATGGTGGCGGAGGGAACGGTTAGTAATATATTCATAGTTAACAAAGGTAAACTAATAACTCCCCCGGCAGAGGCAGGGTTATTACCGGGCATAGTACGCCGTTGGGTTATAGAGTATACGAAGGAATTAGGTTTGACATGTATAGAAGCAAACTTTACCCGTTTTGACCTTTTGCAGACCAAGGAATGTTTTGTGACAAATTCCTTGATGGGAATTATGCCGGTAACTAAAGTAGACTCTGCAATTATTGGAACAGGATTACCCGGTGGGGTAACCAGGCAAATAATGAAGTTCTATAAATTTTTTATAGAAAATCAGTAGTGTTCGATCTGGCTCACAAAAACAAAAGGGCCTTTCTTTCTAAGCGTTTAAAGATAGTCAATTTTCAACACCTGGCACCTATCAAGGCGACAAAGCCTTCATCTTTTTTGCTGCCCTGGGAGCAAGAGAACATTTCCCTGCCTCACTTGAAAGCAAGAGAACCGTTCCCTTGCTTCTTGCTTTTATACTTGAGGTGGCGGGTAAGACAAGGTAAACTAAACTAAACTCGGTTAAAACTTTGATATAGCTTTAATTTTTACTTTTTCCCATTTTACAAGGGGGGGTATAAGTGTTTACCATACGTGATTTAGTACAGCCGCGTACAATTGAAGAAGCATACCAGGCATTGGTGGGCAACAGCAGCAGCACTTTGCTTGGGGGGTGCGCTTTTTTGCGCCTGGGCTCCCAAAAAATAGGTACGGCCATTGATTTGTCCAAGCTAAATCTGGATTATATAAAGGAACAGCCTGCTTATATAGAAATAGGTGCAATGGCCACTTTTAGGGATGTGGAAACCAACCCTGTTTTAATGCAAATTTTTAATGGCGTTTTACCCAGGTCAGTTAGTTATGTAATGGGTGTACAATTTAGAAACATTATCACTGTAGGGGCTACTGTTTATGCCAAATACGGTTTTTCTGATTTAATAACTCCACTGTTGGCATTGGATACCGAAGTGGAACTGTATCAAGGCGGCAGAATGTCATTGGAAAAATTCCTGGATAATTCCTACTCCAAGGATATCCTAACCAGAATATTTATTAAAAAAAATGAACGAAAGGCCGTTTATCAAAATTTGAGAAACTCTGCTACAGATTATCCAATTTTAAATGCAGCTGTTTCCAAATTAAATGACCAGTGGCGAATTGTAGTTGGGGCCAGGCCACAAAGGGCTAAAGTCGCTACCAAAGCTTCGGCTGAGCTTTCCGGAGGGAATGTAAGCATGGAAACTATTGATCATGCAGCTAATCTGGCGGCGGAAGAGTTATCCTTCGGGACTAATATGAGGGGCACGGAAGAATATCGCAAAGCAATGTGCAGGGTGCTGGTTAAACGGGCCATAATGGAGGTATTGCCATGCAGATAGAAGTTACCATCAATAATAAAAAAGCTACCCTGGAGGTAGCAAATGATGAAATGTTGGCGGATACTTTAAGGGCTTACGGAATGTTCAGTATCAGACAGGGCTGCGACACTTCGGGCTGCGGGTTGTGTACCGTATGGATAGACGGAAAACCAACCCTGTCCTGTTCTACACTTTCTTTTCGAGCTGACGGCAAATCTATTACCACCATTGAGGGAGTCCCAAAAGAGGCCGGGGAATTTGCCCGGTTCCTTGCGGCTGATGGCGCGGACCAGTGCGGCTTCTGCAGTCCCGGTTTCATCATGACCGTGCTGGCCATGAAAAACGAATTGAAAAATCCTACGGAAGAAGCAATCAAACATTATCTAAACGGTAATTTATGCCGTTGCACAGGCTACATGGGACAGCTCCGGGCAATTAAAAAGTATCTGGGGGTGGCATAAATATGCATATCGTCGGCAAGGGTATGGCCAAATTGGATGGGATAGCCATCGCCACAGGCAAACCTGTTTATACGGATGATTTGGTGGTGCCCAATGCTCTGGTGGTAAAAATACTCCGGAGCCCGCACGCCTTCGCTAAAATAACCTCCATTGATATATCCGGGGCGAAAAAACTGGATGGTGTAGAGTGCATTCTTACTTATAAGGATGTTCCCCAAATCAGATATACAACAGCAGGTCAATCCTATCCGGAACCATCACCGTATGACCGCCTAATATTGGACGAAGTAGTCAGATATGTAGGAGATGAGGTGGCCATCATCGCTGCCGCGGATGAAAAAACTGCTCTCATGGCCATGAGCCTGATTAAGGTTGAATACGAGGTATGGGAACCTGTTTTGGACTTTGAAAAGGCGGCAGGTCATGCATCCATCGTTCACCCCGAAGATGACTTGCATTGCAATTTTGATATCGGCATGCAGCGGGAACGGAATATTGCTTCTGCACACAAAGTGGAAGCTGGCAATGTTGAGGAAGAATTTAAAAAATGTGCCGTGGTAGTGGAAGAAACCTATTATACTCAAGCCCAGGCCCAGGCTATGATGGAAACGTACCGTACTTTCAGTTATTTTGATCATACAGGCAGGCTTGTGGTGGTAAGCTCCACCCAGATTCCCTTTCATGTGCGAAGAATACTGGCCAGGGCATTACAAATGCCTGCTAACATGATCAGGGTTATTAAACCGAGAATAGGCGGAGGATTCGGAGGAAAACAGACAGCTGTGGCGGAATTGTTCCCGGCCATTGTTACTTTAAAAACAGGGAAGCCGGCTAAAATTGTCTATGACAGAAAGGAAACCTTTACCTACACTAACAGCCGCCATGCCATGAAGTTAAAAGTCAGACTGGGGGCCGACCGGGAAGGTTACATCAAAGCGATCGACATCCAGGGTTTATCCGATACTGGCGCCTACGGGGAACATGCGCCCACGGTATTTGCGGTGGTGGGGGAAAAAACCCTTCCCCTTTATAATAAGGCAAAAGGTGTACGGTATATGGGCCAGGCTGTTTATACAAATAAAATGCCGGCGGGAGCTTTACGGGGATATGGGGCCACCCAGGGAACCTTTGCCCTTGAGTCAACTGTCAATAAGCTGGCTGAAAAACTGAACCTAGACCCGGCGGAAATCCGGCTTAAGAATTTAATCAGGGAAGGGGAAACATCTCTGGTCCATAAAGATCATTCTCTGGGCAGTTCGTCTCTGCACAGGTGCATAGAAAAGGGTAAAGAAATGATCGGATGGGACCAAAAGTATCCCGGGATAGATACAGGCAACAATAAAATAAGAGCGGTGGGCATGGCGGTAACCATGCAGGGATCGGGAATTGCCGGAGTGGATACGGCCTCCGCTGAAATAAGACTTAATGATGACGGCAGCTTTACCCTGCTCATCGGTTCCACCGACATGGGCACGGGCAGCGATACCATACTGACCCAAATAGCTGCCGAGGTTTTAGAAACATCAGTGGAAAATATTATTGTTCATGCCGCGGATACCGATGTTTCTCCCTATGACCCCGGTTCCTACGCTTCCAGCACCACTTATGTCACGGGTATGGCCGTAGTTAAAGCGGCGGAAGATTTAAAACAGCAAATTATGCAAAACGGGGCAGGTTTTTTAGCAGTGCCCCCTGAAGAAACCACCTATGATGGAAAAACCATTAGTACTGTAGACGGTAAAAAGTCCATAAGTCTAAAGAAACTTGCTGAACTTATGGTCTTGGGTACGGGAAAACTCCAGCTGGCCGGACACGCCACCTATGGCAGCCGGGTTTCGCCGCCGCCCTTTGTAGCCGGATTTGCTGAAGTGGAAGTGGATCAGGAGACCGGAAAAGTTGACCTGGTGGATTACGTGGCTGTGGTGGACTGCGGTACGGTAATCAATCCAAACCTGGCGCGGGTACAGACAGAAGGTGGCATTGTACAGGGAATAGGAATGGCTTTGTATGAGGATGTAAAATATAACCACAAAGGCCAATTGCAGACTAACTCTTTTATGCAGTATAAGATTCCCTGCCGAAAGGATATCAGTAACGTAAGGGTAGCCTTCGAAGAAAGTTATGAGCCGACGGGGCCCTTTGGTGCCAAGTCGATAGGAGAGGTTGTAATTAATACACCTGCGCCGGCCATCGTACATGCGGTTTATAATGCGGTGGGTGTTAGAATAACCAATCTCCCCATAACCCCCGAAAAAGTGTTCATGGGTATGCAAAAGGCCTAGGAAGCAGGGAGAAGCAAGAGAACCGTTCCCCTGCTTCCCCCCGGTTACACAGTAATCACATTCTCCTTTTTTAAGTTGTATTGGGCGGCCTTGCGAATTAATGTAGAATGTGATATGCCCAGGTCTTTAGCTGCTTGGCGAACAGTCTTATTCTTTGTTAACGCTTTTTGCAGCAGTTCCCGTTCTATGATTGCTTGGGCCTTGCGGAGGGGTATAATACTCCTGACAATAATCGGAGTAATTTCCTTGACGCCCTTTTGGTCGAGTTGATTATTGATAATGTACGGATCTATGGAATCCCCGCTGTTTAAAATTACCGTGCGTTCTAATATATTCATTAGTTCCCTAACATTACCAGGCCAGTGGTAACTCTCTAAGATAGCCACAGTTCTAGCATCCAGGGTCTTATTGGTTTGGTGCTTTTCGTTAAAATTACGTAAATAATGTAATGACAATGGAAGTATATCATCTTTGCGGTGGCGCAGCGGGGGAATTTCAATGGGAATAACATTTAAACGATAATAAAGATCTTTACGGAATTTCCCCTGTTTTACTAATTTTTTAAGGTCTTTGTTTGTAGCTGCAATTATTCTCACATTCAGTTTAATTGGCTTAACACCGCCAATGCGATAGTATTCCTGTTCCTGCAAAACCCTCAATAGTTTGACTTGCAGCGGCTGAGGCATTTCACCGATTTCATCCAGCAGCAATGTCCCGTTATCAGCAATTTCGAACAGTCCAGGTTTGCCCTCTTTTTTTGCGCCGGTGAACGCACCAGATTCATACCCAAAAAGCTCGCTTTCCAAAAGACTTTCCGGAATGGCACCGCAATTAATCTGGATAAACTTTCCTCTTCTGGGTCTGTTGCTACTGCAATGAATTATTTTAGCCAGTACTTCTTTACCTACCCCAGATTCCCCCAAAAGCAGTACAGTTGTTTCGGCCCTGGCCACCCGAACCGCCACGTGCAAAACTTTTAACATCTCTGTGCTTTCAGCAACGATTTCTCCTTTTCGCAATTGCTGGATAAAATCATCAACATCACCGTTAGCTGAGTTTTTTTCTATATACCTGTCTCTTTCTTCTTTTAGCTTTTGCAGCTCGATGATGTCCCTCACGTTGGTAACAACCCGAAAGAGTTCTCCGTTGTTACTAAATATGGGTGTGCCGGTTACCAAAACCTCTTTACCGTTATTTATCCTTTGTATTGCAGTAACCGAACGTTTTTCTCGCAGGGCTTTCGTAGTTACTGATTCGTACTTAAAAACACCATCACTATAAAGCTTGTCAATGGGCTGGTTAAGGTAATAAGAGGCTTCGAGACCGGTAAGGCGACAAAGGGCCCGGTTAACTCTCAAACCGATTCCATCACTGTTAGTAATCATAATTCCATCATGCGCCGCCTCGACGATAGTGTCCAGTTCATTATATAGCCGTTGTACAGACTCTAATTCAGCTGAAACAGCTTCGAGCTCGGCAACGTTCTGAAACACGGTAACAGCCCCTGTCACTTTCCCATCGTAAACAATCGGTGTACGATTGCACACTATCGAACGACCGTTGACTATAATTTTTTGTATTGATTCGGGCTTGCCAGTGCTAATTACCCTGGTTAATCTGCTGGTAGGAAAAACTTCATTAATTTTCCGACCCGTAATTTCATGCGGATTTATACCCAGGTGTTTGCCGGCCGATTTATTACAGACTATAATGACTCCTTCGGCATCAACAGCCAATATGCCGTTATGAGCATTTTGGAGAACATCATTTTTCCTATTTGCAATTTTCTTCATATCTTTGTAAATATCTTCAACCAGCACAATTCCCATATAATGTCCTTTGCTATCTGATACGGGATAAAATGGCAGACCTCCAATAACAGTATCTTCAATAGCATCATCCGGACTTAATACGGTAACATCGGTGAATAAAGCATCAGATACCACCTGCTCTTTATTGTCCGGCTTGTTTCTTAATCTGTGCAAAGCCTCGGCCAGCAGTAAAACACCGATAGTTTTTTTTCCACTAACTACCGGAGCCGCGCATTGTTGATGATCAATCAATAAATCAACCGCTTTGTCAAGAAGCTGTTCCTTTTTTAATACAACCGGCGAATTTCTTATTAGCTTACCGATATTCAAGTAAAACTACCTCCTTACAAATGAACGGCTACATACGAATAAACGTTAAATTCCTTGGTTTATTTATGTACCGGTTTTTATTTATGTAAATAATATTTATGCACGGAATTTTATATTAAGCTTATTATCTTTTCGACACTAAATTCATGAATCCTGTAAATATTTAAAATTTTCACATAAAATATTGTATTTTTATAAACAAGGTTTATTATTAAACCAGTTTGGTTGTATTCCAAACCTAAAGGGAGCTAAATAATGATAGAAAATATCCAATTTATTCCGTAAAAGTTGCTGGATATATTTTTCTCTTTGTCAAAACCCAAGCTTAATGAGCATTTGATTTGTGTACATATTTAGTGGCACATTTCTTGCTTCGTAATGTGATCATAGCTTAATGGTAGGAAAAGTGAGAGGGGGTTGTTTATAAAAAATTTTCAGGCAATTCAATATTTAAACACATTTCGGACAAAACAAATGTCGCGACTTTGTATGTAAAAGTACAGGGATAAGAAAATAATTGCTCAAATTCAAATTTAAAAGGGGGTGCCCCAATTGAAACCAAAGGAATGGATACTTTATGCCATGTGCGTTTTTCTGGTATTTATCAGGGTAGACATTTGGAACTGGGGAAAAATTAAGGAACCCGTATTTCTAGGTTGGCTTTCTATCTATGAACTATATCAATTAATGATTTGGGTTATTGGTACATTACTGCTTTTCTGGGTAAACAAAAGCTTCTGGTATGATCCGGATGAAGATTAATCCTGGAGGGGGCTTATATCATGGAACAACAAAATATTACAGTTTTATCTATTCTTGCGCTTTATGTCATTGCTATTTTAACCATTGGATTGGCCAGCGTTAAATACGCCAAAGGCACCCTTGAAGATTATTACACCGGCAGCCGTGAATTTAAAGCCCTGGTGCTGTTTTGCGGCGTTTTTGCCGCCAACATTTCAGCTGTAACCTTAATTGGCATTCCAGGTCAGGCTTATCATAATGGGTGGATAATGTGGCCTTATTTCGTAACTACGTGGGCCTGGCTAACGCCAATTCTATTTTATACCGTCGGGAATCGGGCCTGGTTGCTGGGCAAGAAATATGGTTTTGTGACAATGTCTGATGTCGTAATTGGCCGCTGGAACAGTAAAACTTTAGGTTATCTTGTGACTCTGGTGGGTTTAATCTATACCATACCCTATCTGATGACAGGCACCATGGGTGCCGGACAAGTTTTTGAAGGGCTGACCCAGGGTGCTGTACCTTTTTGGCTGGGGGCTTTGATAATATCTGTAGTTATTGGTATTTACGTAATTATGGGGGGAATGCGTGGTTCAATTTGGGCCAATACGGTGCAAGCTATGGTTTTTATGGTCGGTGCATTGATAATTTTTCTGTATGCATTAAATACTGTGGGAGGTCCCGCTCAGGTAACGCAAAACATCATGCAAAATAATCCTGAACTATTATCCAGGGGAAATTTGCCCTGGCAGGTATTTTTCAGCTTTGGTATCATAGTAAGCCTGGCGGTGCCAATGTTTCCGCAGCTCTTTACACGCTTGCTGTCAGGTAAGAGTATTGGTGAGCTTAAGAAAATGAGTTTAATGTATCCCTTTGCCGGACTTTTCATTTTCTCTGTTTGCGTTTACATCGGCATGTGGGCACATACCTTGATTCCCGGCTTGGAAGGGAATCAAGCTGAACAAATTATTCCATTGTTTCTAGCCCAATATGCACCTGTTTTCATGACCGGCATCTTGGGCGCGGCAATCCTGGCCGCTACCATGTCCACCATGGACTCGCAACTACTCGCTGCCGGAACTATTTTCACTAAAGACATTTTGCTAAACATGTCATCTGCTAAAAATATTGAGGACAAAAAGAAACTATTATTAAGCAAAAGTGTACTTTTCGCCATGGTTTTGATCAGCTATGTGCTGGCTTTAATCAAACCTATGGGAATTATCACTCTGATTAACTGGGCCTTCGGGGGATTTGCCTGTTTGATCGTCCCCATGCTTGCTGCGTTGTACTGGAAACGTTGTACCAAGGAGGCTGCCATTGCTGCACTGCTGGTCTCTCAAATAGTACAAGTTGCTTTGCCTCTGGGGATAATTCCGCAAAAGTTTGCCATGGGCTTGCTACCAGGTGTGCCGGCTTTAGTTCTGGGGTTAATCATATTGATTGTTGTTACCTATTTAACACCGGCTCCTGATAAGAAAGCAACTGATGAATTTTTCAGCACTTTTGCTAAATTAAGTGGAGAACCTAATATTATTGGTAAAGAAACTAAAATAACAGTGTAGTTCATGCGAATCCAAAACATCCCGCCCTAAAAAGGCGGGATTTTTTGGGAAGCAATAGGGACGGTCTCTTGTTTCCATTTATGGAAGCAAGAGACCGTCCCTATTGCTTCCCCCGGTAAGGCTTAAGCCAAGTCACCGGTAGCGAGTCTTGGAGTCTATGGTAATCTATAGATTTAAGCATAGACAGTTAGGTAGTAGGCCTGAATGTGATTGAACCCCGAAAGTTGATTTAAATAATAGAAAAATAGTCTATCATAACCCGTCAAAACCGATAATTAACATATCTCAGATTAAACAGACAAATTTTTCTGTTGCCATGAAGGAACAAACGAAAAATTATCCAATATATCTATAACCTGCATATAAAAAATGGAGTGATCAAGATGGTCAAAAAAATTCTTTATACCTTGGCACTATATAGCTTTCTTTTCTATGCCAATAGCACACCCGCCCTTGCTATGGACATTTACTGGAGACCAGCCAATGATAATAATACTACTTATTCCCAAAGACCTTATGCCACCACCAATAAGGTAGACATACAAGTACGCGTGGAAAACGCCAAAACTGTTGAAATAAACAGTGAAGAAGCTATTCAAATAGCTGGCAGCGACTCTGATCTTTGGTTGCTGCGTGATTACTTACTCAAACCCGGTGAAAATACTATTAAAGTCAAAGTGGAAAAATATAGGTATAACGGGCAAAACAAAAAAGACAGCACTGAAACTGACGATTTACGCATTACTGTTATTGATGCACCGTTGTCCGGTTCCCAGCGCTGCTTTGAAGCAATTGGTCAAAGTTTACCTGCCTTTAATAAATCGGTAGTTCTTAAGGTACCTAAAGAAACCGCTATTGTTGATCATAGCAATAGATCCGCCTGGGATCAAAGTGTCACTATATTGGCCAACAGCCCCCAATTTAATCTAAACCCCGACTATATACCATTAAGCCCACTGTATTCCATTGAGGCCGCATCACCATCTTACAGCCTTTCAAACCCGGGTGAGCTAACTTTGAAGTTTGATGCCGCCGCCGGCGGTACTAATAATGAACTGATTACCGTTTTATACGCCCTGCCCAGCTTTCAAGCTACATCTTTGCAACCATCCATGCTGCAAAGGATAGGTAGTTACAATCTTACCACCGAAAGCATTACCGTTCCTTTTTCCAATACAGGCTTCGGGCACTACATGGTGGTACGCACAACAAAGGACTTTAAAGATTTCTATCTAAGGAAAACAGGCGGGGTAGATCTGGAATGGGCCAGGTCTTACGTGGTAACTCTGTGGTCCAGGGGAATTATGCACCCACTTGCAACATACCAGGACGGCTCCCCGGTGCCTGAAGAATTTTTTGGTTTGACGAATAAATCCGGTCAAAATGAATTACCTGTAACGAGGTATGAATTTATCAGCATGCTTGTCAATGGTTTCAGATTGCCCTTTTCTCCTTTATCATTGCAGTCGCATATATTTAGCGATATACAAAACTTAAACATTATCGAAATCCAATATATTGAAGCCGCTGTTAAAGCCGGGTGGATCCCTAACACCCCTACTACAGATGGAAAACTTTTATTTCATCCCGGCAATCCTTTAACTCGGGAGCAAGCTTGTGTTTTTATGGCCAATGCAGCCGGTCTACCGCTAAAAACCCCTGATCAGGCAACTTCTGTGCTAAAAACGTATTTTCCCAACGATTATTCTTCTACTTACTCCTGGCAAAGACCACACATTCTAGCATGCATTCAAAGCGGTTTAATAACTACAACCGAGCAGGGGTACCTGGAACCAAATAGAACAATAACCCGTGCCGAAGCAGCCCGTATGGTTTATACTATTCTACAAAAGACACAAAAATTATAAAAAAAGGTGTTGCCACAGAAAACCCACGGACTTATCCGTAGTTTTCACATTCTCTATACGAAATGTTTTATGTTATCTTTAAAGTTTCAAACATTTTCAGCCGATTATTAAGTAATAGGTTTTATATATCATAAAGCTGATAAGTACTTTTGATTCGGCTACCGGAAAGGGGGGTGTAAATAGTTGGTGCCCCTGGAAACCTTTTAGTGATACTGGAAACAATGGGGGTTTGTAAATAAAATCAAGGTCAGATGCTATGTAATGGGGGAAGTTATATGAAGGAAAATAACCAGCTGGTGGTTTTCGGATTAAACAATCAACATTATGGCTTACAAATAGAAAATGTATCGGAAATTATACGCATCATGGAAATAACCAGGGTTCCCAATACACAGTATTACTGTAAGGGCATTATAAACCTTAGAGGAGCCATTGTACCTGTTATAAGCTTAAGTTTAAGACTGGGTTTAGAAGAGAATAAGCTGGGTAGAGATTCCCGTATTATAGTGACAGAGACGATTAAAGGGAAATTGGGTCTAATTGTAGACAGTGTTTATTCTGTAACCAGGTATTCAAATGATGAAGTGGAAAAATCCGAAACCATGAACGGTGAAGACAGGTTTATCAAAGGGATCCTTAAAGAAGAAAACGATATGATTTTGTTATTAAACCTGAAAGAAGTAATGGAGGATTGAATAGTCACTTTTAATTAGAGTCCCTCTTAATCTTTAAGAGGGATTTTTGTAGTTATGTTGCGCATGTTTACTTATTTTACAATGCAGGATTTTAAAAGTAATTATAGAAAATTACTAAATTATTAGAATAAATTGCTATAATGTCTTCTAATTAAAATGGGGGTTAATACTTTGGTCAACAGGAGTTGGCATAAAAAAAAGGCAAGGATAATAAGGATCGTTGGTTGATAACCTATGCTGATATGATTACCCTGCTGTTGGTTTTTTTTATAGTTTTATATACGTTAAGCAAAATTGATGCGGCTAAATTCGAGACGTTGGCTGAAGCACTGTCCCAAGTCTTCGGCGCGGGAGGGATGTTATTAGACAGCTCGGGTTCGAAAGTTATCCCCGGCTCTCCTCCGGAACAAATGCAAAATATTGTTGAACAGGATGAACAAATAAAAGATCAGCTAGAGTTAATGCAGCTGGAGAATTTAAAAAGAAACTTAGAAGAATATATTGAAGAAAACGGGCTTTCAACCAGGGTTTCAGTTGGCATGGAGGAAAGGGGTATCGTGCTAAGTTTTCAGGAAGCGGTTTTGTTTGACCTGGGCTCGGCTCAGCTAACCCCGAATGCGCATGAAATTCTAACAAAATTAACACCGTTAATGGTGGATATACCCAACTACATTCGCGTCGAAGGGCATACCGATGATCTCCCAATTAATAATTCCCGATATCCTTCCAATTGGGAATTATCAGCGGCCAGATCTACTAATGTACTACAGGCAATGATCAATGAATTCGGATTTACCCCGCAGAAGATGTCCGCCACAGCATATGGACAATACAGACCCAGGGTTCCGAACAGTAATACTGAAAATCGTCAGCTTAATCGCCGGGTTGATCTGATAATCTTACGTAATAAGTTTGCCGAAGTTGAACCAAATAGCATTTCGACTTTAAACGAGACAGATTATGAGAATTTTGATAATTTATAAATTGTAAAGGAATGGATAAATACTATGGATTTAGCAACTGCACTTGGATTCTTCATTGGAATACTATCATTACTGGTGGGTTTTTTATTGGAAGGAGGGCATTTGTTGGCATTGTTTCAGCCCAGTGCCGCGCTGATAGTTTTCGGTGGAACTTTGGGAGCCACAATCTTCAGTTTTTCCCCTAACGACTTTAAGGCCCTGCCGCAAATAATAAAAATAGCTTTTTTTAATAAATCTTACGATCCGATCAAAACTATTGAAGATATTGTAAGCCTGGCCGAAGATGCCCGGCGGGAAGGGTTATTATATTTGGAAAACCGCATTGAGGATATCGATGACGCCTTTTTTAAAAGAGGGCTGCAGTTGGTAATAGACGGCACCGAACCGGAGTTGGTAAAAGATATTATGGAAGTAGAAATTTATACCATAGAGGAACGCCACAGTATTGGTAGTAAAATATTTGAAGTTGCAGGCGGTTATGCGCCCACAATGGGTATTATCGGTACAGTGATGGGTTTGGTGCACGTGTTAGGAAACATGAATGACCCGGATACCCTGGGTTCTGCCATTGCCGTGGCATTTATGGCCACTCTTTACGGTGTAGGCAGTGCTAACTTACTATGGTTTCCACTAGCTGCCAAGTTATCCAATATTAGCGATAAAGAAATATTATTAAAACAACTGATGATGGAAGGTATCATTTCTTTACAGGCCGGGTATAACCCCATCCTGATCAGGGAAAGGTTGATATCCTATCTGAACCCGTCAAATAGACAAACAGAGGAAAAAGATGATATCAAAGAAGAATAATTTCAAAGGAGGCGTTTTAGTGTCTGCTGAAATAACCGATTTGCAAATTGTAGTATTTTCGTTAATCGACCAATATTTTGGTGTAGATATATCTTTGGTCTCGGAGATTATTCGCCTGGAGAAAATTACCCCAACACCAAACGCTCCGGCATATGTGGAGGGAATAATTAATATCAGGGGACAAATAGCACCGGCTGTTAATTTGCATGTGCTGTTTAATACTCAGGCCGATGAAAGGACAGAAAACAACCGGGTCATTGTAGTGGAGACAGAAGAGAATAAATTTGGCCTCATCGTTGACAGCGTTTCTGAAGTAAGAAAGATCAGCCCGGATATGATTAAACCCGTGCCGCCCAGTATTAGTGTGGACGAGCATTATCTAAAGGGCATAATCCTGGATGATAAAAACCTAATTGTGCTGGTGGATTTACATCAGCTTTTACCCAACCAGGATATGCAACATCTAAAACAAATGGAGCAACTCTCAGAAACCTAAAAAAGAGGGAGTGATACGGTGTTTAGTAGTGAAGAAATTGCCATCTTTCAAGAAGAACTGGAAGAAAAAATGCAAATAATCAGCGATAATATACTTCTATTGGAGCAGCAGCAAGCCACACCCGAAATTATTCAGGAAATATTTCGGGCCGCTCATACCATAAAGGGATCTTCCGCCATAATGGGCTACGATAAAATGACAAAATTAACCCATGAGTTGGAAAGCTTATTCGATGAACTACGTCATAACCGGTTGGAAATAACCGGTGACCTGGTGGACGTGCTTTTTGAAGCCGTTGATAAATTAACGGAATTAAAAGACGAAACAACTGGCAATGCCACTAAAAATATAGATATCAGTCCGGTGTTACAAAAAATCAAACAAGTAAAACAAACACCGGGAGCCGACATTAATAACCAATATGGACACGACCGGCTGTATAAGCCCGTTGAACAGGGAACGTCAAAAGTAAGTGATTCCAATCAACTGCTGCCGGAGATCGAAGTTGATGACGTAACCGAGGATGTCATCAGCGAAGCAGAAATCCGTGGGTACCATGCCTATGGCCTGCAGGTTGTTTTTGCGGAAGACTGCCAGATGAAGGAAGTACGTGCTTTTCTGCTCTTTGAAACTTTAGAGCAGGTGGGCGAGATCATTAAAACCAACCCCCAAATAGAGGATATTCAAAGCGGTTATTTTAACAGTAGTATAGCACTGATTATTATTAGCCAGTCAGACATCGACCAGGTTAAAAACCTGGCCCTCTCGGTAGCGGAAATCAAGGCTGTACATATACAAAAAATTAAAGTTAATAATACCCCGGAGCAGGAAATGCAAACTGCGGCGGACCGGAAAAACATGGCCAAAGCAACTCCCACTGCCGCAAAACTGCCCAACAGTGATAACAACGGTCCAAAGAAAGCCATAAAAACCGTCCGGGTAGACGTGGAAAAATTAAACACCCTGATGAATCTGGTCGGGGAACTGGTAATTGAACGCACCAGGTTGGAGCGTTTTGTAAATGTCTTTGAAAGCAAATTCGGCTCCGAAGACATTGCCGAAGATATATTAGAAATATCCAGTCACCTGGGTAAGGTTACTACTGATTTACAGGACGAAATCATGAAAGCGCGCATGCTGCCCGTTGCCCAGGTATTCAATCGTTTCCCACGCATGGTAAGGGATATAGCCCATAAACTTGGCAAAGAAATCGACTTTATTATCGAAGGTAAAGAAACCGAACTTGACCGTAATGTGATTGAAGTAATCGGAGACCCGTTAATCCACCTGTTAAGAAACTCCATTGACCACGGCATTGAAGATGCCCGGGAAAGGCAGCGCTTGGGCAAACCGGCTCAAGGCCACCTCAAGTTAAAAGCATCTTATTCAGAAGGGCACATTGTCATTAACGTGGAAGATGATGGGCGGGGCATTGACATGCAAAAATTAAAAAGCAAAGCCCTGCAGCGAGGTTTAATAACGCAGGAGCATTATGACCGGATGAGTGACCGGGAAGCCCAGGAGCTTATTTTTGCACCGGGTTTCTCAACAGTGGAAGAAGACCATGTTAGTGACATTTCCGGTCGGGGTGTGGGTATGGATATAGTACGCACCCAAATAGAAAATATCAATGGCCTAGTGGATTATTACGCCGTGCCCGGTCAGGGTACCCGGTTTTCCATAAAGCTGCCGCTAACCCTGGCCATAACCCGCGCGCTAATGGTCGAATGCAGCTCCAAGACTTACGCATTTCCTCTAACCTACGTGGTGGAAACCCTTTACGTCAATCGTTCGGAGATAAAGACCATCAGACATTCTGAAGTGATAATCATTCGCGGGCAGGTATGCCCTATAAAACGACTGGGAGATATATTCAATCATAAAACATCAAAAAATGATGACAGCAAGGTTTATTTAGTCGTTGTCGGTTCTGGTGACCGTAAACTGGGTGTTATAGTAGATGAATTAATCGGTGAGCAAGAAATAGTCATTAAATCCCTGGGCTCTTACCTCGGCCAGGTGGAAGGACTGGCCGGAGCAGCCATACTGGGAGACGGTAAAGTATCCTTGATTGTGGATGTGCGAAGCTTGGTAAGAAGCGCGGGCTCCGAGGAGGCCTTATTATATGCCGCAGCCAATTAAGGTACTGGTGGTGGATGACTCCGCTTTAATGCGCCGGGTTATTACCCGTCTTTTAGAAGCTCAGGTGGATATTAAAGTAGTCGATACCGCCGCCAACGGTCAGGAAGCCATTAAAAAAGTAACCGTGCTGCGCCCTGATGTAGTAACTATGGACGTGGAAATGCCCGGTATGAACGGTGTGGCCACTGTAACCAGGTTGATGCGGAAATGCCCCGTACCCGTGGTCATGCTCAGCGCCCATACCACCGAAGGTGCCAGGGTAACTATGGAAGCACTGGCAGCCGGTGCGGTTGATTTTGTCCCAAAACCACTCAAGGCCGGAGATGCTGAAAAAATGGTACGTGAACTGGCCCATAAGGTCCAAGTGGCCAGTCGCGCGGTAATGAAAAGATGCCCTGCACCTTCTGTAAAACCCCGGCCTGCCGGCGGGCACAGGGTTGTGGATGAATTGGCCGTGGCTTCACTGCCCGCAGCCAAACCATCACCGGGAAAAATGGAACTGCTGGCGGTCGGCTCATCCACCGGAGGCCCGGCGGCGCTGCAAGTACTGTTACCCGCACTGCCGGGTGATCTGCCCTGTGGAGTGGTAGTAGTACAGCATATCCCGGTGGGGTTCAGTGGCCCAATGGCAGAGCATTTGAACCGTAAGTGTAAACTGGTGGTAAAACATGCCGAGCACGGCGATCAGGTTTTGCCCGGGCAAGTGCTGGTGGCACCGGCAGGCTATGACCTGACCTTCCGCAGGTATGCCGGTCAGTTGAGCATAGCTTTGGATAAAGGAAACAAACCCGTGCCCCCCGGGGGCTTTCGACCTTCAATAGACGTAATGATGAACTCGGCGGCGGAAGTGGTGGGCAACCGGACGATGGGCGTATTACTCACCGGCATGGGCCGGGACGGTGCCCGGGGGATGCTGGCTATTAAACAGCGTGGTGGGTATACCATTGCGCAGGATGAAAGCACTTGTGTGGTCTACGGTATGCCTAAAGCTGCAGCCGAGCTGGGCGCCGCGCGAAAAATTCTCCCCCTATCTCAAATTGCCGCAGAAATTTTACGCATCGTATAAAGTTCATAAAATATTTACCGAATATATATATTAACATTGCTATTTTAAAAGGGGCGGGTGAAAGACATGAAAATCACCCATCTGGGGTCAGGCATGATTGATGCCTACAAAGCCCAGAATGATAAAAATAAAAACATTAAGCAAAACAATAGTGCGCCGGATAGAGACCGGGTGGAGATATCCTCCGTCGGCAAAGAACTACAAACCTACCGGGCGAAACTTAAAGAAATGCCCGATGTTCGGCAGGAACGGGTAGATGCTTTAAAAACTCAGATAAAAAACGGCAATTACGAGCCTTCCGCGGAAAAGATAGCTGAAGGAATCTTAAGGGAAAGGCGCCTGGATACTAAGGTTTAATCTACTCCAACTGAAAAATGGAGGTGTATATCATGAAAATAGGAGCAGGCGGACTGCAGGCTTACGTTACACATGATGATGTGGCCAGCCGGCAGGCGCAGGAAAATCGTAAACCGGCTGAGCCGGTTAGACCTCAGGATAGTGAGAATACCGCAACACTAAACAAAGACGCTTTAAATAAAACAGTGGAAAAACTAAATGATGCAGCTCAGGCGTTTGATTTACCCCTGCGCTTTGCCCATAAAAAAACCGATGCAGGTACCGACTATATTGAAATGCGCAATACAAAAACTGATAGGACAAAAGATATCGACCTTAAAGAAGCTAGTGAATTAGCGAATAAAATAATTGATTCCAAAGGGATTAGTGTAGATATATACATTTAGTTTAAGGAGAGATGCTCGTGGAGCCTCTTTTTAATGAATTGGTAAAAATATTAAACGAACAATGTTCGGTTGTTCAAAAGCAGTTAAAGGCATCCGAGGCTCAAAACCAGGCGCTGCGGGATTTAGATATGCAATTATTGAACCAGGCTGTGCAGCAACTGGAACAGCAATCTATAACCATGAAAGAATTAGATAAACAGCGAGAAACAATACAACAGCAATTGGGGGCTACTGTCAGTGACATTTTGCCAAAGGCCCCTTTTGAAATACAGTTAAAGCTGAAAGAAATACAAAGGCAACTCAAGGGCGATTTTCAGCGCATTAGCCAATTAAACGAAATTAATAAGGTTTTGACTATGCGTGCCGCGCAGGTTAACGAGGTTATATTAAACATATTTAAAACCGGAGGCAGTAGTAGCACCTACCGGGACAGCGGTGCTATACAGCAGAAAGGCCGTCCGGCCGGTATATTAAACAAAACTGTCTAGGAAAGCAGGGATACTATGCCCGGAACATTTATGGGATTGGAAACAGCCCGCCGGGGGATTAAAGTGCACCAGCACTCTTTGGAAATTACCGGACACAACCTGGCCAACGCCAGTACACCGGGTTATTCCCGCCAGGAGGCCATCCTTCAAACTACCGACCCCTATACCAATCCTACATTAAATAGTGCAGCCTCCCCCGGACAGTACGGTACAGGGGTGGAGGTAACCGCTATCCGCAGAATCAGGGATGAATACCTTGATAATCAGGTGCGCAGGGCATCCACAGACGCAGCCTATTGGGAAGATCAAATATCTATATTGCAACGAGCGGAAGCATGTTTTGCTGAACCTGGCTCTGAAGGCATCGGGCAGCGCATGGTGGACTTTTTTAAAGCCTGGATGGATTTAAATAACAGCCCCCAGGATCCCGGCGTTAAATCAGCGGTAGTTCAATTGGGTGAGGAACTTGCTTCTTTAATGTCCTATACATACGAACAGCTTGGCGATATTGAAAAAAGCGTAAAGGCTGAGTTATCCCAACAAGTAGACCGTGTTAATGACATCCTGGTTCAAATTCGGGATTTAACTGATTCCATAAAGAAAGTTTATAGCGTTGGCCAGCAGCCTAATGACCTATTGGATAAAAGGGATCAACTGCTGGAAGAGCTCAGCAGCTATGGCCCTTTGCAGGTTGGTTTTGGATCAAACAATGGAAAACCCAACGGGGAATTAACCCAGCTCACCCTATTCGGCCAAGATGTACTAACCGCAAATACGAAAATTGAATTAGTAACGACTGGTGGCGATATTAATATTTCGTTTAATGGCGGTTCTAATAATGGGGAAACAGTATACCTAACGGCTAATTGCAATGATACCAATCAAGGAGGTTCATTGCTCGGCCTGGAAATGTCCAGACAACGGTTGATTGATTACAAAAGCAGTTTAAACGATATAGCTGTCAATTTACGCAATAAAATTGTGGAAAAATTTAACGAACCACCAAAGGCTGACTACCCCGTGTTTTTTACCGGTGACTTAGCCACAGGTGATTTCCAAGTAGATAGTACTTTAATAAGCAACCCGGCTTTAGTTGACGGTACAAAAGCCCGTGATATAGCTAATCTCCGGGATGAAGAAATTTCTTCCGCCAAACCGTTTACTTTTGAAGAATATTACAGCATACTGGTCACCGAAGTGGGCGGTAGTGCTAAGGGTACCAGTGATATGGCCGGCAACCAAATGGACATTAGGAAGCAAATCACTGCCCTGCGGGATTCGGTATCCGGAGTTTCCGTGGACGAAGAGCTTACCAGAATGATTCAGTTTCAATACGGTTTTCAGGCTTCAGCCAAAGTAATTAGCGCCATAGATGAAATGCTGGATGTAATTATCAATCGCCTGTTTTAGATTAGGGGGACAATAAAACGTGCGTATAACCAATATTTACATGGCCAACAATATATTGAACAGTATCCAGACCAATCTGAGTAAGCTGGCCCGCAGCCAGGAACAGATGGCCACCAGCAGGCGGCTGTTACGCCTCAGTGACGATCCCAATGTAATGGGACAGTTCATGAGCATCAAGGGTAATTTGTCTTACAATGATCAGTACGATCGCAATATCCAGGATGGCTTGGGCTATCTGGATATGAACGACACTGTTATGGGCACTCTGGGTGACTTATTATCCAAGGCTCAAGAATATGCCTTGCAAGGATCTCATGGTACTTATAACGCCGATGACAAGGGTGCCATTTCAGAGCAAATTGATAAAATGATTGACCAGGCGGTGGATTTGGCAAACTCAACAGTTGGTGGCAAATACATCTACGCGGGTACAAAAAATAACCGCCCGCCTTTTGAACGTGTTGGTGATAAGATTATTTATAATGGCGACTTCAATGGTATATACCGTGAAGTGCTGGCCGGTACCGATTATCGCATCGATGCGCCGGGAGTGACCAGTGGTTTTGAAATTAAAGCAATCAATGACACAGCAAAATCATCCTCTGCACTTGTCCTCACTCAAAGACAGGATGATAAAAATATCGTTGGTATTATTAAAGTAAAATTTAATAACCTACCTGATCCTGATAATGATACTGTAAGTATAGAAAAACAGCTTGAACTGAATGGAATAATAGAAAACAATGATTTAATAATAGATTATACTTTTGAAAATAATGTTTTAAGTGTCACAGATGGTAAACTGGAAGGACTGAAAATAACTTTTCCTACTCCGCCCGATATAGAGGACGGTGCTGAATATACTATTACAATTAATAATAGCCTGGGTGTGTTTGGACGTGCTGAGATAGATAATATAGTGTATGACTCAACAAATCCAAGGGCCGATGATAACCCGGACCGGGGTATTTTTGACGCACTGTTTGCATTGCGCGACAGGTTGCGGGACGATGATACAGCAGGGTTGCAGAAAAGTATTGCAGAGCTTGGAGATAAAATGGATATGTTGTTGCAGCATAGAGTCCAGGCCGGTGCGCGCTACAGGCACTTTGAATCTTTACAGAACCAACTTTTGGATCAGGAAATTATACTTAAAGATAACCTGAACAAAATAGAAGGTGCCGACATAGCTGAGTTATCCATCGAAGTAAGTCAGCAGGCACTGTCTTACAACGCGTCACTGGCTGTAGGCGCAACTATAATGAATATAAGTCTGCTAAATTTCCTGAAATAAAGTGACAAATACTATATCAAATAATGAACAATCTCGTGGTGACCTATATGGTCACCATAATTATTTAAAAAGGAGCATTTGTTTATGCAAGTGAGAACCACCCGGTTCGGTAACCTTAAAATCGATGAACAAAAAATAATAAACTTTCCTAAAGGCATTCCCGGCTTTAGATCCTTGCACCGCTTTTTTATGTTGCCTGTTAAAGGCGCTGATAACATGCAATGGCTGCAGGCGGTGGAAGACCCCGCAGTGGCACTTTTACTTATCGACCCATTCCTATACTTCAAAGGATATGTGTGTAATTTACCAGACCATGACATAGAAGAACTGGGTCTGCAGGAGCCCTCGGAGGCTCTGGTATTAACCACAATAACAGTGCCCCGCGACAACCCCGCCGCTGCCACAGCCAACCTGGTGGCCCCTATTGTTATTAATACCCGGCTTAACAAAGCCAAGCAGGTTATATTAAACAATTCCCCTTACACCACTAAACACATGCTGTTTCCGAAAACAACAGAAAAAACATCCGGCGGGGAGGGAGTTTAATGCTGGTACTCACCCGCAAGAAAAAACAGGGCATTATGCTGGGGGATAACATCAGCATCACCATTTTGGAAATCGGAGAAGACACCATAAAAATCGGCATCGAAGCCCCCAAAGACGTTACTATATTGCGTAGCGAACTATACCAGGCCGTTAAAGAAGAAAACATTACCGCCATTACCAGTGATCATAATGCTGTGGATGCGTTGAAAAAAATTTTTGCCAATAAAGGTTGAAAAAACTAAAGAACGCTGCTTAATTACCGAATATATAGATAGGGATATAATCATAGCCCTTCAGGGTGGCCACCTGAGGATTTATACATGCATGGATGCATACTTACATTCAGGGAGGAATTTTTTAGATGATTATTAATCATAATATTGCAGCGCTTAACACGTATCGTCAGTTGAGTACTAACAACGCCATCGGTAACAAATCTTTGGAAAAGCTGTCTTCCGGTCTACGCATCAACCGGGCCGGTGACGATGCCGCAGGTTTAGCCATTAGTGAAAAAATGAGGGCTCAGATTCGCGGCTTGGATCAAGCCAGCCGTAACGCCCAGGATGGTATTTCTATGATCCAAACTGCTGAAGGTGCATTGAATGAAACCCACAGCATTCTGCAACGTATGCGTGAACTGGCCACCCAGGCCGCCAGTGATACCAACGTAAACGTTGACCGTGATGAGATTCAAAAGGAAATCAACCAGCTGACTTCTGAGATTAATAGAATCGGTAATACCACTGAGTTTAACACCCAGAGTTTGTTAAAGGGTGATGGTAGGGTTAATTTAGCTAAATCTGGTTTATTCTCAACTGATGTAGCTAATACTGGAACTGCCACACAACATACCCAAGCAACTGCAACTGTTGCATTCGCAAACGCAGGCGCAGCTGCAGATGATGCTTTAAGCATTGACTTGAATGGGATTACCTTGACAGTAACTTGGAAGGCCAATGATGCTAATTACGATGATTCTGCAGCATATAATGTCACTAGTACTAGTGCTTCGGTCAATATTGCTTCGGGTGGTAGTACTGTGCAAAACACAGCAGATAGTTATGCTAACGCATTACAAGAAATCATAGATTCAAATGAAGTATTAAAAGGTAATTATACTGCAGTCTCTGATGGTACGGATACTGTTACAATTAAGGCTGTAGCTGGTGGTGACTTTGATGGCGCTGCTGGAACAATTAGTAATTATGTTGAAACTGCCTATAGCACAGCTGCAAATGCTACAGAAGATTTGACCAATGCTGTAGGTACTACTACTGCGGCTACTGCGGCTACTACAACTTTGGACCTTACGTCTTACACCACCGGTGCTGCAATTGAAGCTTTAGTTGGCAAAGGTTTCACAATTAATGGTCAACAAGTTGAGTTTTACGATGCTAACGATGGTGTTTATAACGGCGATGCTATCGGCATAAACATAAGTGATGCAATTAATGCAACTGCTAATAATGAGGATGTATTGGCAGATATTGTCGCCGCTCAACTAAATGACAAAGTAGAGGGCATCACAGCTACTGATGATGGCACTGGCACTATAACCATCAGCACCACGGCAACAGGTGCAACGGCTGAACTAAATATTACAGATGGTGGAGTACAAGAAGACTACCAAGCCACCTTCCAAGTTGGCGCAAATGCGGGACAGAGTATGACCATCGATATCAGAGATATGAGAGCCGGCTCCGATGCGCTGCAGGTGGCTTCTGAAGATGGCACGACAGTAGTTTCAAAGTCAGGCAAAACTGCCTATTATACAACAGATGCCGTTGTAACTGATGGAACTAATAATACTGCCAAGTTTAAGGCTTTGGATGTATCCGACCATGAAAAGGCAACTGCGGCAGTTGATGTCATCAATGATGCAATTGAACAGGTTTCCGCTGAACGTTCCAAACTCGGTGCCTACCAGAACCGTCTTGAGCACACCATCAACAACCTGGGCACCTCTTCCGAAAACCTGTCCGCCGCCGAATCCCGTATCCGCGACGTTGATTATGCCGAGGCAGCTTAAGCCAAGGCACAGTCGTCCTGACTGGTAACGGTCAGGAGTATCACCGGGTGAATTGCTGGAAAACCCTTTAGAGCCCTTCATACCACAACGCAGCCGGAAACGGCAAACGTGATGGTTTAAAAAATGAAAGGATTGGGCAATCAGCAGCCGAGCCCCTGGACTGAAAGGTTGGGGAAGGTTCAACGACTAGGGCATACCACCTAAGCCATAAGGTATGGTGATGAAGCCCGTAGAGCACCGAATGGTGTTCGAAGTGCCCGGCCCTTAACAGGTAAAGCTGAGGGTGAAGATATAGTCTGGTCAACAGGGAAACCTGTTGTGGCGACGATGGCCAAAGAAATGATGGAGTACACCAAGATGAATATCCTCTCACAGGCTGCCAATTCCATGCTGGCTCAAGCCCAACAACAACCCCAAGGTGTTTTACAACTCCTCAGGTAATGTTGGCAGGGTCCCTTAAAGGGTAACCTTTAAGCGCAAATCGGGTGAATTGCTGGAACTTCCTAAAGAGCTGTCCTCCCTACAACGTAATCCGAAAGGGTAGACGTGACAGGCTGAAAAGCAGGGCAGATTGGATAATCAGCAGCCGAGCTCCTGTTCCGAAAGGATGGAGAAGGTTCAACGACTAGGACGTACCACCTAAACCCGGCCCCACCGGGTACGGTGATGAGGTCCGTAGGGGTAAGAGGTTCCCCGAAGCACCCGACAGCCATCAAACAAGATGGTTGAAGATATAGTCTGGCGGTTATCGAAAGATAACCGGTGGTCCGCAAGCAAACCAGCAACCTCAAAACGTACTGCAACTGCTCCGTTAACCAATCAATTAAAGAAAGGCCCCGGATTACCGGGGTCTTTTCATATAACAAATAACCGATCCCTTTTATTTATTAAATTAACAATTAAGGAGTATTGCCTTTTTAAAAATGAAGACAGAATTATATTGTTATTACTGCGATAAGGAATTTATTGCTAGCAAGGGAGCAAAAGGAGATCATATAATTCCAGATGCATTGGGTGGAAGAATAACATTTTTAAATGTTTGTAAGGAATGTAATGATCGACTCAATAGAGAAGCAGATCTTTATTTGATCAAGGAATATAAACCACTTACAATTTTATTTGGGATAAGGCCAGAGAAGAACAAAAAATATTCAAAAAATGAAATTGAATTTGATGATTTTTCTATCTTGGGTTTTTCAGGAAAAGTTCGAGCAACTTTATCAAGCAATGGTGTTAGAATAAAGAATCAAGTTATAGAATTAAATGATAAGCGAAAGATTAGAGTATTTCACGATAAAAAGCAAAAACACAAGTTTTTATCCAGTAACAAGTCGGATAAATTTGATGGTTATTATGTTCCAAACTCCGATGATATAGTATTAGGGACGGGTATGCAACATTGTTCTTCCGACCAAGAAAAAATGGTTATACGTTCATTAGTTAAATCATGTCTGAATTTAATTGGATTTAAAAGAGGTCTTACTTACTTAAAGGATTTAGAACTTAATCAAGCTAGAGAATTTGCTTTACATGGTACTAATTTTTCGGATATTGGTGTCAAGTTACCTATTGCACATTTGGATAAACAAATATATAAACAATTTAACCATGTCATAAGAATCTATAAGGAAGAAGATACACTAATGGGACTTGTCTTTTTGTTTGGTCAGCATGGCAGAAAAATCACATTGGCAAGGCCATTTAAAAAGGATTTTGATGATATTTTGCAGTATTTTTCATATACACCCCAAGAAAATTTTTAGTTAACGTGGCTCACCATGGGATTAGGATCAGCTTGTTTTTTTGCGCTAGCGTTATATTATCAGACAATATATTTACAGGGGGATGGTTCGAAAGCGCCGGGATAAACCGGCATAGAATAGGGGATGAAAGAGCCCTACGTGAAAGGATTAGCTGCACCATCACTGTTCGGGGAAATTCCGAAAGGGCTATTCACCCTTCCGAAATTTCCCATAAGGAGACTGACCTTCACCGCATTAAAGATTTAACTTGCTAGGTAGCCAGGGGGGGGTAGTCAGGGTAGTCAGGGGGACGGTTCCTGTGGCAGGTTACTATGATCTAAGGATTTGTTTATGCTCGGGAAGGTTTTGGGCCTAGCTGCGCTATTCCCAAAACCTTCCACAAGGGGTCTGTCCCTCGCTACGGTGATACGTTAATGTATTAAAGAGACGAGGGAATTCTTTTGATTTACACTGATGTAACCAAAAAGACAATTGAACTGGCAGACACCTGCCTGTATCCGTCTAACTTATTTCCAAGAAGGACCACAACCATGATAATTAATCACAATATTGCCGCACTGACAGCTTACAGAAACATGACCATAGCCGGTAACATGGTTACCAGAGCCATAGAGAAATTATCTTCGGGCCTCAGAAGTACCTGCGGTAGCAACTGTAATGGGTAAAGTTTCACGCACCAGCTGCCGGACTATTTCCTGGGCCTTGCTTTTCAATTCCCGAACCATAAGCTACACCTGCTAACCAACCCATCTCCATTTCTACACCATAGTTATTCTATATTTAGCCTTTCTTTTAAATCTGGTATAATAAGGGTAGTAGAACCTACCGGAGGGAGTGCCGGATTTGACAGAGATAAAAGGAATCAACCGAACTAACGATTACTTATTCAAAAGGATATTCGGCTCGGAAGAGGGCAAAGAAGCACTTATAGGTTTTCTTAACGCAGTGCTGAAACTATCGTCAGGGCAAGAATTAACATCAGTGGAGTTGCTGGATCGGGAGTTGGACCCCAAATACTTGCTGGACAAAGCCGCCAGACTTGATATTCTGGCCAAAACAGCAACCGGTACATTAGTGAATATAGAAGTACAGGTGGTAAATAAATACAATATTGACAAAAGAACTTTATTTTACTGGGCAGGGCTATATCACGGGCAATTGGGCAGTGGTAAAGACTTTATAAATCTCAGAAAAACTATCACCATTAACATACTCGGATTTAACTGGTTTGAAGATACCGGTAAATACCACTATACATTTCACATTAGGGAAGACCAAACAGGAGAGTTATTGAACGACGATTTGGAAATTCATTTCCTGGAGCTGAGGAAGATTACCGAACTGAAGCGCAAACCCTTGAATGACCTGGAGGAATGGCTGCTTTATCTCAACAATATTCAAGGAGAAGAAATGGAGGAAATCGCCATGGGAAACCCCGGAATTCGGAAAGCTTTGACCATTGAGCAGATCTTCTTGAAGAACAAGAAGGAGCGCAGGCTATACGAGCTTAGGGAAAAAGCTGTCAGGGATGAAATCTCCATGATAGCCGGTGCAAGGGCCGAGGGTGAGGCTAAAGGTAGGGCTGAAGGTAGGGCTGAAGGTAGGGCTGAAGGTAAAGTTGATGCTATCTGTACCTTTCTTAATGCGAGGTTTGGTGATGCTTCAAAAGGGTTACAGAGAAAAGTCAAGCATATCAACAAATTAGAGGCTTTAGATAGGATTATCAACAAGATTTATACCGCCGATTTATTAGAAGATGCTGAAGCCATCATAGATAATGCTGTAAAGTAAACCTGAGAACGCAATATAATAACGACCGGGAACAGAGGTGAAACGAATGATCGGGGAAATTCCAAAAGGGCTAACCGTCCTTCCGAAATTTCCCAAAAAGGGACTGACCCTCACCGCGTTAAAACATTAGCATACTAAACTACTTTTTGTCATCCGAATATACATAAACAAGGCATCCTAAATACTCTTGTAATCTATTATCTTTGTTAAAATGAGGAACATGTAGTGGACAAGCACATTGACATAATGAGGCGGATAATTGAACTGGCGGGAACCTGCCTGGAGGGCTTGGAGCATGCCAAGTCCAGGATGAACGAGGGTGACTTTGAAAACGGGATCATCATGCTGCATAATGTGCTGGATGGGTACTATCAGGTTGAGCTATTTCTCTACCATTAATCAAAGATCTTCTAGCTACCAACTGGAACCTTTAGATCAAGCCCTGCGCAATGCATTTGACCGGGTTGCTTACGCATACGAACAAGGGGAGCGTGCTAAGGCTATGGAATTTATGTAGTTCAGCGTGGTATCCAAATTCAAGAAGTGGCAGGCGGAATTGAACCGCTGTCTGCTGCCGTACATAGTGTCATAAGACAAATTAAAAGGTACTTGAATTTTCTAGGACGGTCTTAAGCAAACTTCTAATAAATCGAATGGTTATAATTGGAGGGAGACGGTAGAATGTTGCGGGCAGGAAGGATTGAATTTGATACTGACGATGCAAATTTGAATGCATTACGGATTAATTTACCAACCAAAGCTATGTTAGTGTTTGATAATCTAACTAATAATATTAAGAAAGAATATCCACAACTAAAGCGTGCTACTGGAAGTTGGTATATCAACTATGGAATTAATAAAAGGGTAATATTCTTCAAAGTTGAACCCGCTCCACAACATAGTTGTGTCTATATTGCGGTACACGATGAAGATTATCCACAATTGACTGAAGAATCAAGGTTACATGTATTATTGAAACCGCCAGGCTTGCAGCCTGGAAACTGGAAACGGCAGGCAACAGTAAAAGACAACTCTGACTTAAGATGGGCCTATAGACTTATTGAGGAAATCTATAACCTTGTTATGAGGCGCTACTATTAAGTATCTGGGTATCGGGGACATTTCTTAATTTGAAATAATTCCCTCTGACTTGTTTCCAAGAAGGTTTAAGATTATGAGAATCAACCACAATATAGCCGCACTGACTGCTTACAGAAACATGGCCATAGCCGGTAACATGGTTACCAGAGCCATAGAAAGATTATCTTCAGGTCTCAGAATAAACCGCGCGGCGGACGATCCCGCCGGTCTGGCCATCAGTGAGAGAATGTGGGCACAGATCAGGGGCTTGCAGCAGGCCAGCCGGAATGCCCAGGATGGTATCTCCATGATCCAAACCGTCGAGGGTGCTTTAAACGAGACCCACGCTATGATACAGCGAATCAGGGAACTTGTGATACAAGGGCACAGCGGAACATTAAGCGATGCTGACAAAAGAACTATTCAGCAAGAAATTGACTAGCTTATTGAGGAAATCGGGGGAGTATCAAACAGAACAGAGTTTAATACAAGGAAGCTCCTCGATGGCAGTTGTGACTCCGATGCGAGCAAGGGACTTTGGCTTCAGCTGGGGGCTAATGCCGGACAGGGGATGTACATACAGTTTCACAACATGAGTGCCGACATATTGGGGGCCAGTGCGGATCAGGATTTTGCTCTGAGTGCGGTCAATATACTAAATAACTCCTATGATGACAACATTGCCGTTGTCAATCAGGCCCTTGAGGACTTTTACAGCGAGAGGGGTAGGATGGGCGCTTACATAAACCGCCTTGAGCATACTGCTGGATGAGAATAGAAAAACGCCGTACAGATTTGATCCCGTGTGGCGCTACTCTATTTGCCGAACAAATCGCTGTGAGAGCCGGTACGTACCAGTGTCAGCACAAGAATGTCATTTTCAATCCGGTATACAAGCAACCAGTTACTTTGAATGTGACATTCCCGGTGCCCCACCCAATTCCCGTATAGCGCATGGTCGCGGTTTTTTTCCGGCAGCGGTTCACTCCTGGAAAGCAGGCGAATGATATCGTCCAGCAAATTGATGTTACGCCCGCGCTTCATTGCCAGCTTGTAGTCCTTCTTGAATTGTGTTGTCCAAACAATGTCCAGTTTCATCTTTTAAGCTCCCTCAACGCTTCCTCTACATCGCTATAGCGTTTTGCGTTGGGGTCGCGGGCAACACGTTCGGCTTCCTGCATAGCAGCGATGGTAACGGCGTTCGGTGTGTTGATCGTCACCTCGAACGGGAAACCGCCGACCCGAAGCGACTGTCTTAAAAACACGTTGATGGCTGTTGTGAGATTCATGCCAAGCTCTCCGTAAAGTGCCTCGCACTGCTTCTTGATTTCGCTGTCCATTCGGACGCTGAAATTCGTCGTGTTGGCCACGATAATCAACTCCTTTCGCAATCCATTGCATACATATTATATGCCAATTGCATTGCAGTATCAACTCTTTAGCAAGAAATATACAAGAGACACCCGAGCAAACACTAAAACAGTGTGTAAGTATAGTGCAGGAAGTTGAAGACAAGGCACTGCAGCAGGATCTGCTGGCGGTTATGGCCATAATGGCCGGCGGAAGATTCTAGGGCCATTGGATGATAAAAAAGGGGGGGGGCATAAAATGAGTGCTACAGAATTTATACGTTCTATAATAAACAATAGACCTTGGGAGCCAAAACAATCTACTTTAAACAAATTAGTTCAAGGATATGTCCAAGTTAATAGTTATGAAGCTAATAGTATTGAAACGTCAAGAAAAGAAATCATTGATGCCATTAAGGAATTGCAATACAAGGGAGAAATAAAAATATTAGCCGGCCTTGGATGGGCAACAGGTGATGTTGAGTTTATTTTTCAGGCAAATGAATAAATCCACACCTTCCACATCAGGGAGGATGAGACAGGAAAGTTATTGAACGATGATCTGGAAATTTATTTCCTAGATTTGGAGTAGGTTACCAAGCTAAAGCGCAAGCCACAGAATGGCTTGGAAGAATGGTTGCTTTATCTCAACAATATTCAAGGAGAAGAAATGGAGGAAATCGCCATGGGAAACCCCGGAATTCGGAAAGCTTTGACCATTGAGCAGATCTTCTTGAAGAACAAGAAGGAGCGCAGGCTCTACGAGCTTAGGGAAAAGGCTGTCAGGGATGAAATCTCAATGCTAGCCGGCGCAAAAGCCGAGGGTAAAGCTGAGGGTAGAGCTGATGCCATCTGTACATTTCTTGATGTAAGGTACACATTTAGCTCATCTACAATTAATGTGCAGCGCTTAAGGGAAGCCGCCACATACGCACCGGGTGATTGTTATATAGTCTATTTTAAAGTGACCGGTAACAGGAAAAGCCCAGATAGAAAGAGTAATAGAGCATTACCAGCAGGCCAAACAAGACCCGGCTGAAGAAGCCCTCTTCAAACAGCTGCGTTTGAACATCTGCATTTGGGCTCCTCCTTAAAGCAGATTTTTATTGTATTTTACAGCACTTTGACGCCCAGTTGTCCTGTTTTACAGAAATTTAACCTATGTTAAAAAAAGGTTAATGGCTTGTTAACTTGGAGTTGCAAAAAAAAATCATTATACCAGTATTTTTGCAGGATTTTTACAATATTTACAGAAAAATTTAACCATTGAATGTATTACTAAATATGTGCAGTGGGGTGGTTTTTTGAGTGACGAGAACAATAATGTTTTGCTCATAATTACTGACGATAAAATGAAAGCTTTTTTTACCGTCAGAGACCCTGAATCAGTTAATAAAGAGTTAATTGATAAACTGGTGCGCGATAAAGGGGTAAAGTATGGGATTGATAAGCAGGTATTGGATGATTTAATTAAATCCCCAAGTGAAGGTACATTTTTGTTTGCCACAGGCACGCCTCCCAAGGAGGGACAGGATGGTTACGTACAATACCTTTTCAGTTCCCGGGTGGTCAGGTCAAACGAACAGGACCAGCAAAACGTTGATTTCAGGGAAGTATTTAATGTTCCATCGGTAACCGCCAATACGGTGTTGGCTGTTTATCATCCGGCGGTCAAAGGGGAAGACGGTCGGATGGTGACCGGACAGGTCATTGCCGCCCGCAAAGTTGTGGAACTGACACTGCGGGCCGCCAAAGGAACGGTTTTATCCAATGACGGCATGATGGTATCCAGCCAAATTAACGGCCGCCCCCGGACACAAAAAAAAGGGAATAATGTTATTGTGGGTGTGGATGCCGTTTACCAGCATGAAGGTGATGTGGATATTAAATCGGGCAACTTGCGTTTTCATGGTGATGTTACCGTAACCGGCAATGTTATGGATAACATGATCGTGGATGTGCAAGGCAACCTGAGGGTACAGGGCTTTATATCCAGATCCAATATAAAAGTTAAAGGCAGTTTGGAAGTAATAAAGGTGGTTACCGCCGGGAAGATTGTGGCCGGTGGTTCCACGGTTTCATTAAGCGCGGTGGAAAAAGAATTGCGAAAAATAGAACAGAGCATTAACAGCCTGAATGCCGCGACCCTGCAGCTAATGGGCAAACTGAGGCAAACCAGGCCAAATATCCAATACGGGCAGGTTGTTATGACCTTGCTGGATAAAAAGTTTAACTATATTGGCAGACAGGTGCGCGGTCTGGTTGAATTAGTTAACAAACAAAAGCAAAAGCCACCCGAAGAAGTACAAGACGCAATTCAGGCGCTGAACCGGATTAGCGGTTTCAAAGCTCTGGCTTTGCAAAACCTGGACGAGGTGCAAAAAAACGTAGCGTCTGCGCTGGCGCTGTTGGACTCTTTAAGTCACGAATCTGCCCATATTGTTGCCAACAGCGTTTGGAATTCGGAAATTGAAGCCACCGGTGACATAAAAATAACCGGGCAGGGGGCATTTAACTCCCGGTTGAATTCCTTGGGCACTATTACCATAAACGGTGTATTACGGGGTGGCGATATGTATGCCCAAAAAGGCATCAATGCGGGTGAAATTGGCGGTCCCATGGGCATAACCACGACGGTCCGTACCGAAAAGGGCTGTCTGATTAAAGCCAGGCAGGTATATGTCGGCACTGTTTTGCAAATTGGTTCCTATACTTACAAAGTAAACCGGGAAAACAGCATGGTGCTGGCCAGACTTAATGAAAAAGGTGAAATAGTTTTGCATTGACCTGAAAAAAATAGCTTATCAATTTGCTTGAGCTGATTGCTTAAAAAAGAGTCCTCAAATAAGCCCTTCAAGTATTGATACTCGACGGAGTTTCGGAATTCTTTAATATCAAGTGCGCCGGATTCTGCTATGGTGTTAATGACGGTTTGCAATAATTCCTCGAATAACTCCCATAGCCGTTCGGCCACATTTTTTCAATAAGTTCGTCCTTGATAACCTCAAACAATCCGCTTTTAATGTCGCCAGCAATTGCTTGGCGTTCATGTCTTCCCCGTTGTAACTGTAATATCGTTTACTTATTCAAAAGGATATTCGGCTCGGAAGAGGGCAAAGATGCACTCATAAGTTTTCTTAACGCAGTGCTGAAGCCATCTCCGGGACAGGAACTGACTTCAGTGAAGTTGCTGGACCGGGAATTGGACCCCAAATACTTGCTGGATAAAGCCGCCAGACTTGATATTCTGGCCAAAACAGCAACCGGGACATTAGTGAATATAGAAATACAGGTGGTAAATAAATACAATACTGACAAAAGAACTTTATTTTACTGGGCAGGGCTATATCACGGACAATTGGGCAGTGGCGAAGACTTTATATATCTCAGAAAAACTATCACCATTAACATACTCGGCTTTAACTGGTTTGAAGATACCGGTAAATACCACTATACATTTCACATTAGGGAAGACCAAACAGGAGAGTTATTGAACGATGATTTGGAAATTCATTTCCTGGAGCTGAGGAAGATTACCGAGCTGAAGCGCAAACCCTTGAATAACCTGGAGGAATGGCTGCTTTATCTTAACAATATTCAAGGAGAAGAAATGGAGGAAATCGCCATGGGAAACCCCGGAATTCGGAAAGCTTTGACCATTGAGCAGATCTTCTTGAAGAACAAGAAGGAGCGCAGGCTCTACGAACTTAGGGAAAAGGCTGTCAGGGATGAAATCTCAATGCTAGCCGGCGCAAAAGCTGAGGGTAAAGCTGAGGGTAGAGCTGATGCCATCTATACATTTCTTGATGTAAGGTTTGGTGAGGCCTCAAAGGGTTTACAGAGAAAAGTAAGGTCTATCAGTAAATTAGAAGTTTTAGACAGGATTATTAACAAGATTTATACTGCCGAATCGTTGGATGATGCCGAGGCCATCATAGATAATGCTGTAAAGTAAACCTGAGAACGCAATATAATAACGACCGGGAACAGAGGTGAAACGAATGGACATAGAGGCGCTGTCGATAATCAAGAGTATGAATCGTGGGTTAAATATCAAAAGAAATATACTTATGCTGATGATATTTCCTGGGGTGACCTAAAAAATGCGGTATTTCAACTATGGAATATGAAGGATTTTAAATAATTAATTAACGATATCTAAAAAAGAGCCGGGTGCTCGTAATATCTAAAAAAGAAGATTGCCATTACGGCGGCTTTCGTCGTTTTGCAAACACGCTCAAGTTGCTAACGGTCAGAGGCATCCCTTGGCTTACAAGCAGAGGTAAAGAAAATCAATGATGTAATTATATTAGATGAGATCATTAACAATATTTATACCGCCATTAGCTTGGATGAAGCATGGGCTATAGTAAAGGGAGCAGTAAAAATAATCCAGTGCTCGGGGAGGCTTCGGGCCTGGCTTGCGCCAGTTCTTTTTTAAAAGTCCATTGCCACATAAGCAACGGCACCCATTATTTGTAACATCATTAAAAGAAGCGTTATGTCGCACCCTATTTCTAAGCTAGAAGTTACAGGTTTATTATTACCTATCCGCGATTATTCGCTTGATCATCGATAATAATGCAGGCAAAGATTCGCGCGCTGTCTTCCAGACGATTTTAAGATCAACACGAAAATACTCATGCACCATGATATTGCGCAGACCTTTCATCTCAAACCACGGCACTTCTGAATACTTGGACTGAATGTCATCAGGAATGTGTTTTGCTGCTTCTCCGATGATCTCAAAGTTTCTTACTACGGTGTCTACTGCCATGTTGTTCGCGACAAAATCTTCAAAGGTTAGGTTAGTGGTATACTGCTGGATTTTCTCAATTGATTCCAGTATGTCATAGAGGTATAGACGTGCGTTTCTCGTCATATGTATAGTACCTCCTGTAGAACTATGTCTTTTATTATTGGTTTTAACGCATCCGGAGTAACCAAGTCCACTTTTCGACCAAGAATCTCTGTCAAATGAGACTGCAACCTGATGAAGTGAAACAAATCAACGTAGTCGCTAAATTCCACTAGTATATCAACGTCACTCGATTCTTTAGCTTCGCCACGGGCATACGAGCCGAAAATACCCAGCTTAGAAACCCTATAGGTATCACGTAATTCTGACATATGTTCTCGTATACAATCCGCTGGATTCACATTAATTCCTCCATTCGTTACGTCCTAGGATATATAAATACCTTTAGAAATATCTTTTGCTAAAGTTCGTAAATATATATTTAATGCTAATAAACTTTAAAAAATTCGATTTAATCTACTAAATTATGGTATATAGCAAAAATATCATGTCCACATGCGTTTGTCAATTAAAAAAATGGTTAGAAGAAATGGAGAAAATCGCCATGGGAAACCCCGGAATTCGGAAAGCTTTGACCATTGAGCAGATCTTCTTGAAGAACAAGAAGGAGCGCAGGCTATACGAGCTTAGGGAAAAAGCTGTCAGGGATGAAATCTCCATGATAGCCGGTGCAAGGGCCGAGGGTGAGGCTAAAGGTAGGGCTGAAGGTAGGGCTGAAGGTAAAGTTGATGCTATCTGTACCTTTCTTGATGCGAGGTTTGGTGATGCTTCACAGGGTTTACAGAGGAAAGTCAGATATATTAACAAATTAGAGGCTTTAGATAAGGTTATTGAAAAGATTTATACTGCCGAATCGTTGGATGATGCCGAGGCCATTATAGATAATAAATATTAAAGGGGTCAGGCATTCATTTGGTCAGCAGAAATGAGATAGGGCCAAGGCTCTGAAATGATGCAGTTAGTGTGATACCTGCTTGAATTGAATTGATTTGCCGGTACAACCCTGCAGCATTGGAGTGATAAACAGACTATGACAAACGAAGATTACCTCCGGCAGCAACTGGAGTGGGTAAAGTTTAGAGCGGCGGCCTTGGAGGAGATCGAAGCTAAGCTGCTGAAAATGAGAATATTGGCAATATTAGCCAGGGATAACAAAATGACTCCGGTTGAAACCTGGGATATTAACACAATGCTACACGATCTGCAGAAGGAAGCCACCCAGCTGGACGAGCAAAGTAGGGTATTTTGGTCAGACTACCAGTAACCGCATTTTCAACAAAGATACACAATAACGAATGAGGAATGGAGGTGATTACGAATGGACATAGCGGCGCTGTCGATAATCAAGAACCAGGTCCAGTTGAAGCAGGACGTAGGTATTACCGTATTGAAGAAGGCCATGGACACAGCAGAACAGGGAAGCACATTGGTGAATCAAATGTTTGATAAGGTTCATCAGGGGAATATTGCGACCCAGGCCAAACTGCCCCATTTGGGCAATAATATCAACACCCTTGCGTAGCATTATCAACAAGAGTGCTCGAGGAAGTTTTTGGGCCTGGCTTGCGCCATTCCCAAAAACTTCCTAAAGGGGACAGCCCCCCACTCGGTTAACACATTAACGAACTAAAGGACTGAGGTTCAGGACAAGAATAGCCGGGAGTTCTCATGTAGTCACTTAGCTATTTTTCCGTAAAATAATACTCATTATCGGAATATAATTATATAGGGAATGTTCTAAGTAAGGTTATTCAGGTTGATTACCTTCAATTCATCTACTTTGTACAGATCACTATCATTCGATATAAAGACATCGGCTTCTCCAACCAAAGCGGTGGCGGCAAATATTGCATCAGGTGTTTTTAAACCATACCGTGCTCTTAGCCAAGCTGCCCGCTCGCTTACAACGGCATTCACGTCAAGAATACAAAAATTGGGGAAATAACGGAATAATAACTTATATTCATTGGCCAGTGTATAATCTCCCGTTTTATATGGTTTGGTCAGCACTTCCGTTAGGGAGAGAGCAGATGTTATGCCCCTAACAGATCCTGACTCGATAAGGTCAAAAATATCTCTGGCTGCCGTGAAAAACTGGTGGTTTTGTTCTAGTAGATAAATGATAATGTTGGTATCAAGCGCGACCTTTTCGACATCTCGGAGTAACTGTTCTATACTCCCCATTCCCTGGCGCGCTCCTTTTTCAGTGTTTCAACCCCGTTTTTCCATAGGTGTTTCCCCAACCCGGATAGTTGGCTCGTAAAATTAAATGGTCTCTTGATCACCGTCATGGTTTTACTATTCTCGTCAAATTCCCACAGCAATATATCACCTACGTTAAGCCTCGCCCTGTCGCGAATAAATGCAGGCAGAGTAACCTGAAATTTTTCCCTAACCACAGACTCTTTATCTCTTAATTCATTTTGTGGGTGTTCCATGCTCATCCTACCACCTCCAATAGATGTTAGATAAATTATAACCTATTTCCTACAAAATTGCTCGGGAAAATTCGGAACAACCAGGGGGACGGTTCTCGTGAGACAACCAGGGGGACGGTTCTCGTGACAGGTGAACCCATCCTGAAAATGGTATATAATAGTCTTGATTCAAAGTTGAATAAGGGTGAGTATGAATGCCAAGAACAGCCAGGAAAAAAAGTAAGACAGGTATTTACCATGTAATATTACGAGGAATTAACAGGCAAACCATCTTTGAATGTGAAGAAGATGCCCTAAAGTTCATACAAACTTTGGGAAAGTACCTAAAAGATGGCGGATATTCATTATATGCCTACTGCTTGATGGGTAACCATATACACCTCTTAATGAAGGAGGAAAAAGAAGATTTAGGCACCAGCATAAAACGCATCGGGGCCAGTTATGTTTATTGGTATAACTGGAAGTATGAGCGAATTGGTCATCTCTTTCAAGACCGCTATAAAAGCGAAAAGGTGGAGAATGGTAAATACTTTCTGGCAGTTCTACGATACATTCATCAAAACCCCTTCAAAGCAGGATTAGTTAAAGAACTGGCAGACTATCCATGGAGCAGTTTCAATGAGTATATAGGTGAAAGCAAACTAATCGACACCAACTTTGTACTAAATATGTTTAGTAATGACAGGTCTAAGGCTATTGATGCATTTAAGAAGTTTCATGCCGTCGAGGGACAGGAAACATTCCTTGATATTGATGAAAAGAAGAAATGGAAAGACTCCGATGCCATTGAATTGATTAAAAGCATTTGCCACGTGACGAGCTGCAAAGAAGTACAGAAACTGGACAAAAAAGAGCAAAGTCACTATTTTAAACTGCTATATCAAGAAGGTTTATCCGCGAGGCAAATTGCTCGGATAACGGGTATCGGCAGATGGATGGTTCTAAAAGCAATTAACAATTGAGAAATAGTAGGATTTTGCCGGTTGATAAATGGGATTATCAGCTATTTCAAAAGCTGCTGAAAAAACCTCTAACTCGTTTTAAAGAAGGACTTATTGATATGAGAATTAACCATAATATTGCCGCACTGACTGCCTACAATGACAATGGTTATTTACATAATTGATTTGACAGTATAGCCTTATAGCATTGGAGTGATAAAACTGACCATACCCAACGAAGATTACCTGCGGCAGCAACTGGAATGGGTCAAATATAGGGCGGCTGCCTTAGACGAGATCGAAGTTAAGCTAAGGGAAATGAAGGAACTGGCGGTATTTGCAAGGGACAACGAACTGACCCCGGTGGAAGCACGGGAGATTAACGCTAAGCTGCATGAGCTGCAGAGAGAAATCACCGAACTGGACGAGCAAAGCGGGGTATTCTGGTTGGACTACCAGTAACGCCTAGTGTTTTGGATACTCCCTAATCAATCTGCCAAGAGAACCGTCCCCTTGGCTGCTTCCCTTGGCTGCTTGGCCACCCTGGCTGCCAGATGGTTGCAGATGGTTTGGGCTGCCTCTATTGAAAGTATTAACTGGTATTTAGAACCGGACATTAATATTTCGTCGCTCAAAAAATCATCCATATTAGTACCGGCTATTTTATTCATCAAGGCAAGGGATTTTTTTATATCAGATATTTTATCCAGTATAAGATTTTGGTTTATAAATAAGTTATTGCCGTAGTGCATCATTTTGCCCCCCAAAAAAAATTTCCTTTAAACTTAATCCAGCAAATCCATATAGTAAGCTTTAAGTAACGGTTGGTAGTCAAAATATTCACGCCAGGTTGATTCTAAAAAATGTAAACGGGCGGGTTCATTTTTACTAAGCAAAAGTTTACCGCGCGTGGCATGGTAGCGCAGGGTGACCGGGGCAACATTTAAAGTAAGGATATCTACCGGCAATCCAACATGCCTATCCAGTTGTGCGGACAAATTTGCTTCATATTCCCAATGCCTGGGGCTAACAGCGGATTCCTCAAGAAAAACGGCAATATCAATATCCCCGCAGGGAATAGGCATAATAAAAGAGCCATGCACATAAGCAAAAAGAATTTCCTTACGACTGTTTAGTTTCTCTTTAATAGTATTAATAATTTTCGTTTTTTCTTGTTTCTCAAGCTTTTTCTTAATAATCACTTTTAACACACTCGCAATTTTTTATTATCGTACCATTTTATGGTTATTTCAGTCAATCCCCGTGGACCAACCAGGGGGGACCAACCAGGGGGGGACCAACCAGGGGGACGGTTCCCGTGGCAGGTACATCAGGAACTATTCTCGATAACCGATGAAATGAGGAAACAAAGTGGACAAGTACATCGACGTAATAAGAAGAACACTGGATTTGGCGAATACCTGCCTGCAGGGCTTGGAACACGTCAAAACCTGCATCAACGAAGGGCGCTTCGAAGACGGCCTGATCATGCTCCATCCTTGATGAAAAAGATTATGGACACCGCGGAGCGGAACGGCGGCCTGGTGAACCAAATGCTGGACAAGGCGGCGAAAGGGAAGGCCGCAGCCCAGGCCAAAATGCCCCCCTGGGGACCAATGTCGACCGGCTCGTCTGAGCCGGAGTTATCACCAAGTTAGCCCCTCGACGCGAACGACGATCGCGCCGGCAGCGTTCGGGCCTTGACCCTAACCTACCGACGTTGCCGTTATGGCCCCACTGACCGCATAAATGCAAATCCCTTTGATGGCTTCAAATTTATTATGATTAATAATGGTTAAGTCGTCAATTTATAAAATTATTATTGATATTAATATAAAGAATTGTATTATAACTGACGATAACTATTAATAGATAATCCCAACAGAGGGGGGAATTTTATGTCTTCCATCATGCGTATCAGCGGGTTGGCATCAGGCATGGATATAGATCAAATGGTTAGCGATCTGATGAAAGCCCAGCGTATGAAAGTTAATAGTATTGAGCAGAATAAGCAAATCCTGGAGTGGCAGCAAGAAGATTACCGAAATATAAATACGGATTTAAGAAGCTTACGTGATGTTGTTGCGGATATGAGACTGCAATCTACTTTCCTGGCGCATAAGGCCACATCATCTAATCAAAGTATTGTTACCGTGTCGGCCAATTCTGCAGCTATTGATGGTACACATACTATTAAGGTAGATCAATTAGCCAAAGCGGCTTCCATTACCAGCTTCTCCAAGATTGGTTCAACTGGTAACTATGCAACACTTAATGACCAGCTTGATTCTGATCCTGAAACTGATTATGGTGTTTTGGATTTTGAAATAAATGGTGTAGTGTTTAAAATGGACGCCCAGATTGACAGTATCTATGGTCTTGTTAATAGAATTAATAACCATAGCGCTGCCGGTGTTTCTTTAAATACTACTCAAAGGGCATCTGATTCCACTGCCCAAGTGCAGGAGTTAAAGTTGACTGACGATGCTTTAACCGAAGGGCTGACCATAACCGTGGGGGATAAAAAAATAGCTCTGTGGAATAGGGCAAATTCCGCTTATGAAAGTGAGACACTGGCCAAAGAGGCTCTGGGGGCGGATTACCTTTACGATATATCGGGTGTAAATTTTGATACTGCCGATAAAATTGTACAGGACATTGTTGATAACCAAGCTGCACCTACAGGTGCATTATGGGAAAGAACCGGTACGGGTGTGCTAACTATAACCTCAGATGAAGTAGGTGCGGCTAATGCAGTCTCCGCTACGGTATCGGGAGGCCAGAAATGGAACGTTCGCGCGTCTTACGATGCAACCGTGGACAGGTTTTTCCTGACTACCAGTGAAACGGGAGACGACCAACAATTAAAACTTGTAGATAACGAATTATCAAGGCTTTTAAAGTTAACTAATGGAAACGGTAATATTGATACCAGTGCTGATGTTAGCGATTTCCCCAGTGGTGTTATTGCCAGTGGTGGGCAAAATGCACATGTTGTTATTGATGATTTGTCTTACACAGAGTACACTAGCAATCAGGTAACCTTAAACGGGGTAACCTATAATTTGCATGACACCAGCGCGACAAATATTACAGTAACAGTTCAGCGTGATACTGACAGCATTTACAATGCTGTGGTGAATTTTATTGAAAAATATAATGAAATCGTAGGAACCGTTGAAGATAAATTATCGGAAAAACGTTACAGGGATTATAAATACCCCTTAAGTGATGTAGAGAGGGAAAAGCTAACCGATAAGCAGATTGACCAGTGGATTGAAAAAGCACGCAGTGGCATGTTGCGTAATGACCAAACATTAAGTACTTTTCGTAATAAATTCCGCACTACAATGTCAGCGGCAGTACCTGGTGCTACCAATGGCATCAATTCACTTGCTGCCGTTGGCATAACAACAACAATTGATTATTGGAGTGCTAAGCTGGAATATAAGGAAGATGCTTTGCGCAAAGCAATTGAGAGTAACCCGCAAGGTGTTATGGAAATGTTTACAAAACAAGCTGATGATTATAATGATAAAGGTATTGCTCAGCGGCTGTATGACGACCTTACCGGTGCTATAAATACAATAATTGATAAAGCGGGCGGTTCAGGTTTTGAGGTAGCTGACAACAGTGTTCTGGGTAAACGTATCGGTGATTACGAAGATGATATAAAAGACTGGGAAGATCGGTTGAAAATGATGGAAGACCGCTATTACAGACAATTTACCGCCATGGAAAAAGCCATCAACCAGATGAATCAGCAAAGCGCGTGGTTGATGCAGCAGTTCGGAACCGGTTAACAGTTGAGACGGTGCCAGGCACCAAACTTATTAACTTATTGTCATACAGTTCTGGCGAGCTTATAGATAGAATTATTAATAAGATTTATACTGCCGATTTGCTGGAAGATGCTGAGGCCATCATAGATAGTGCAGAGTAAACCAGGGAAGGAGGATCGTCCAACTAACTGGAACCTTTAGACCAAGCCCTGCGGTAACTCCCTTAAATTGCTTACGTCTGCCTACGAGCAGGGGGAACGTGTCAAGGCCATGCTCGGGGAAATTCCGAAAGGGCTAATCGCCCTTCCGAAATTTCCCAAAAGGAGACTGACTGCTTATAAAGGAGATTGTTTGCAATGAAATATATGTCTCTAAAGACCCGAGTGAATCTTTTAATTTTAACTATAACTGTTTTGGTGGCTGTTTTAGTAGGGTTTTTATTATTTAGTAAAGCGACAGCTGAACTTGAAGACTCTTTGGGAATGCGTTTAATGAACCTGGCCCAGGTTTCTGCTATGCTTATCGATTCGACGGCACATGCATCACTGGGACCGGGGGATGAAAATACTGATACATACATACAAATTAGAGATATTTTAAGGCAGGCTCGTGACAAGTACGGAGCTATCTACGTCTATACTCTAAGTAGAAAAAATGAAAATACTGCCACCTTTGTTATTGACACTGATAATGAGCCTGCTGCCATCGGGGAAGAGTACGAAATGTCCGAAAGCATGAAAGAGGCTTTTAATGGCACCGCTTCGTTTGAACGAGAAATGTCCACAGACCAATGGGGTACATTTAAAAGCGGATATGCCCCTATTATTAGTAATTCCGGAAAAGTTGATGCTATTTTGGGTGTTGATTATGATGCCAGGCAGGTAGTGGCAATAAAGAAAGATTTACTACTACGCATTCTTATACCGGTAATACTCAGCTTAATTATTTGTATCGTATGCGGGATGTGGGTTACAAAAAAAATTATTTCGGAGATCAGTGGTGCAAGCAGTAAGTTAAAAGACATGAGTAAGGACGTAACTGATAATATTCAAAACACCAATGATATAGGCCAGCAGATTGCCACTGCTTTTAACCAAATTTCTTGCGGTGCTGCGGAACAGGCTGACAATCTAGAAAATGTCAGCGAGCAAATGCAAGAATTTGTCCAGTCCATCAATCAAATAAGAAATCATGCCCAAGAGTCTTCTGAATCATCGGATAAAGTTGTAAAAGTAGCGGATGAAGGAAAACATTTGATACAGTCTATAGACGAAAAAATAACCGCCATTTCAACTGGTATGCAATCCCTTAATGAAGTGGTAACGGCTTTAGATAAGGATTCTAAAAAAATTGAAGGTATCGTAGAAATTATTTTTGGCATTGCAGAACAAACCAAATTGCTTGCCCTGAATGCTTCAATTGAAGCAGCCCGGGCGGGGGAATCCGGAAGGGGTTTTGCGGTTGTTGCTGACGAGGTCGGTAAGTTAGCTGATAATTCCGGGGGTGCAGTTAAAGAAATAAACCAGCTTATTACAGAAGTAAGAAATAAGATATTAAAAACAGTTAACCTTATGGAGCAAAGTAAAGCCCAGGTAGAAGAAGGTACCGCAGCCTTTTGCAAAACAGGAGGAGCACTGGACCAAATCGTATCCCATTCTCAGCAAGCTGCTGTTCTAGTTCAGCAAATTGTAGATGAAATTGACAGGGAGAAGGAAGTGGTTCATAAGGTTTCGCATATAATTCAAAGTGTAACCGGTGTGGCACAGCAGAATGCAGCCAGCTCACAAGAGGTTGCTTCCTCAATAGAAGAACAGGCCGCTAACTTAGAAGCAATAGTTGATTCCGCAAAAGAATTAAATAGTATTTCCGAGAAGTTAGATACCATGACATAGCTCAAGGAGCGGGAGTTCCGGTTAAATACTCTTCGCCTTAGTTATTGTAAGCCCAAGGCTTACCAGGGGATGGTTGTGGCTGGTTTATACATGGAACCTTAAACCGGTCGTATGGAAGGTATTCCCACCGGGGGCGGTTCTCGATGTAAATATAATGTGTTCATCTGAATCTTCCCCCGGTTTGAGTTTTTGAAAACTGTTATAGTTTATAACGGCTGATGATGGTGTTGAGCTCTTCGGCCATTTTGGCAAGAGCTTCAGCAGAAGCTGATACCTCTTCCATACTTGCGGTTTCTTCCTCGGCGGAAGCGGCCACGCTCTCTACACTGGTAGTCATTTGCCCTATTGCCGAGGCAATCTCGTCAACCTGGAGGGATAGAACCTACCGGAGGGGGTGCGGGTTTGGCGGAGATAAAAGGGATAAACCGAACCAACGATTACGCATTTAAAAGGATATTTGGGTCGGAAGAAGGTAAAGAAGCACTAATCAGCTTTCTGAACGCGGTGCTAAAGCCATCACCAAGACAGGAACTAACCTCAGTTGAGTTGTTGGATCGGGAATTAGACCCCAAATACTTACTGAACAAAGCCGCCAGACTTGACATTCTGGCCAAAACAGCAATCGGGACGTTAGTGAACGTAGAAGTGCAGGTAGCAAACAAATACAACATGATAAAAGAACTGTGTTCTACTGGGCAGGTCTGTATTACGGACAATTAGCCAGTGGTCAAAACTTTATTTATCTCAGAAAGACCATCACTATAAACATTCTCGGCTTTAACTGGTTTGAAGATACCGGTAAGTATCATCATACCTTTCACATCAGGGAGGATCAGACAGGAGAGTTGTTGAACGACGACCTGGAAATTCATTTCCTGGAGCTGGGGAAGATTACCAAGCTGAAGCGCAAGCCACAAAATGCCTTTCCAAACAGCAGACTTGCCCTGCCTTTTCATATCCAAGTTACGGCAAATTTGTTCAATATCATCCCAGGTAAACGTATACCCCATTAACCTTCCAGCACCTTATTTAAATCTAGCACCAGGTAAATTTGATCCTTGTCCCCTTTACAGCGAATGCTGCGCCTTAAGTACCAATAATGTTCACGGCGACCACCTGACGGACTTAAATAAAACGGTAAGTCATTTGAATAAACCTCAGTGTAGTTAACAATATTATTAATAAAGTCTTCGATAGCTTCCCTTTTAGTCGGGCCTACACCGTAAACACCAGTTTCCTGATTATATAAAGAATAATGCTCGGTTTCCTCCGTGGGTTCGTCTATCCATTCAAGTGAAAAAGTCTTAGTTTCACATAATTCGTCAAGTAGTGCCGTTGATATTAAGGAAACAGGTTTGTCATCTTTTCTTTTGGCATCCGCTAATATAAACTCTTTTCCTGTAATAGCTTCCCGCCTTAATGCAGACAATTTATTTTTTGCCTCGTGGATAGGTACACTAGGCATAAACTTATCATTCCTTCTCAAATACCTTACCCCCATTATAATAGAATATGGCTATTATAGCCATATTCTATTTTTTTTATCAGCGTGACAAACTGTTGCTTTTTAGAGCAAATTTACAAGGAGTACTACTTTTTATACAGGATTTTTGACATCTAATCCGAAGTAATAACTATATAAAAAACTATAAGGCTTAACCAAAATTACCCGATAAATACATACATGCCCATGCAGAAAGGCAATAGCTGGATTGTTGCTTGCAGGGTAGTAACAGCGATCGTTAGCTCTTTTATTTTTTTAGAGGGGGGGATTTTTATTAAGTTATCAACTTCATATTTATTACCCGGAATGATACTGGAGAGACCACTCTACGGCCAAAGTGGCGAACTATTACTTAGAAAAGGCTCCGTTTTAACAGCCCAAAGCATTATGGCCATGCGCCGCGCAGGGGTATTGGCTGTAAGAGTAACAAGTAGTTTTGAAACTGAACGGGGAGATGAACTAAACGAAGTAATACAGTTAAACGCCTTAAAAGCTGTTAAGGAATGGAATAAAAGCTTTGATAAAAAAATTTTTGCAACACTTCTTAAAACAATAGAAGATATTATTGACGAAATATTATCAGGTAAAGTAGTAATCGGAAGCCTATCGGAAATATGTTTGGCAGATACGTATACGTATACCCATTCAATTGACGTTGCAATATTGGCTATAGCAATTGGGGTTAAGATGGGTTTCCATAGAAAAAAGCTTATTTGTCTCGGAGTTGGCAGTATACTCCATGACCTTGGCAAAACAAAAATACCGAACGAAATATTAAACAAACCCGGCAAATTAACACCGGACGAGTTTAGTATAATACAAAAACACCCTGTCTATGGTTATGAAACAATTAAAGAACACGATATAAATCGAATAAGTGCGGAAATAGTATTGAATCATCACGAAAGATATAATGGTTCCGGTTACCCTAATGGGTTACATAGCAATGAAATTAACGAGTTGGCCTATATTTGCGCTATAGCTGATGTATACAGTGCTATGACCGCTGATAGGGTTTATCGAAAAGCACTACCACCCCATGAAGCTTATGAAATGATAATGGTATCCGGCGAAATTAATTTTACCCCCGTTACTGTTGAAGCTTTTTTGAAGTGCATTGTACCATATCCAGTTGGGAGTATAGTCTATTTAAGCAACGGCCATATTGCCCAGATTTACAGACAAAACCCTGGCCTGGTTTTTAGGCCGGTAGTGAAACTATTGTCAACAGGTGAAGAAATTAATTTGGGAATAGAAAATAATATTGTAATTAAGGGTCTTGTACCCCAGGAGAACATACGTCAATTTGCTATGGAAGGAGGTGCAGCCAATGTTTCTCTTAGTACCGCTTGCAAACCTGCAGGAAACAGTTAAGTTTTCATTCACCGTTGTTTCCCAAAAGGGGACTGACTCTTCTACACCTACACTACAAAATTTACTCTGTTTCTGATTACCTTTTGTATATAATTTTGGGTTTCCCGGTAGTTGGGGATGCCACCGGCGCGGTCAACGGTCCCGGGGCCGGCGTTGTAGGCGGCCAGTGCCAGGGGGACATTCCCATTGTAGCGGTTTAACATTTGTTTTAAGTAACGTACCCCACCGTCAACGTTTTGTGCCGGGTCGAGGGGGTCAGTGACACCCAGCGAGGCGGCTGTCTCCGGCATAAGCTGCATTAGCCCCATAGCCCCCGCTGCGGAAACCGCCCGGGGGTTAAATCCGGATTCCGCCTGTACCATCGACTTTACCAGTGCCGGATCTACGCTGTATTTTCGGGCCACCTGTTCCACCGTTTTCTCTAGCTCCGGTTTATCCGCACCGGTCATGGTGCCGATAGCGGTTACTCCATAGACGGACGCCGCGCTGCTGACACCTGGCTTGAGGCTGGAATCGCCAGCGGCATAACTATTACTTACTTGATATCTACTGGTGACGCAACTTTGATCGACTAACCGGCGTGATTCGTTGGCTGTCAATGAACTTGTTCGATTGGGCGACTGGTTCGTTTCTTGGCGCAGCAGGGCCATTAATAAAATATCGGAAAAGTTTAGGCCTGTGGTGGGGGTGCTGTCAGTTTGGTTCGTACCGGACAATGAGGAAGACAGCATTTCTATAAAAAGCGTCTTAACTAGCGTATCTATATTTATATTCATATCTTTCTTATCTCCCTTATACTTTTTATAACTGTAAGATGAACGGCGTTATCCTGGCAATAGAACCAATGGTTTAAATAATTATCAATTAATGTATTTTATACTTCACTGCTTTAATTCCTGCTTTGTTACCGGTTGTAAAAGTTAAAATTAATTTGTGGGCAGCGCAAACAAACTTACCCCGGCAGTGTGAACTAGCCCGGTTGCTGTACTTTTTAGCAGGAAAAAAATACTACTAAATAAATTATTTAAACTTATAACAGTTCTTATGCAACAAACATCTTGCTTATTATTATAGCTTGAGATATTATAACTTGATAAAGCGCTTGGAATATATTGTATCAACAAGTAAGGCACCACCGGTTGTTAATAAAGGTAGGTCTATGCTCATGCAGGTTTCAGGCATATTACCAATTTTGCTAAATATTATTTTAAGCGAGCAGCAAAATCCAAAACAATCGCTCCGGGAGCAAGATACAAACACAACAGTAATGCGGCCTCAAACGTTATCCACTACTACACCGGAAGCTTCCCAGACAGCACCTTCCCGGGACCGCCCGGCGGAAGGTGGTGAACCGATACTGCTCCCTCTGCCTCTTAAAACACCTCTTTTCCCGGATACTCAGTTTTTTATTTTTCGTAAACCCAATGATACTAATCATAAACAAGGAAAAGGGGAGACAGGGATTGTATTCAGCCTAATCACCGCCAGCCTGGGGCAATTATTCTTTATGCTTACCCGGCGCGGAGATACAGCGATAAATATAGTTTGTCATACCGAGAATGAAAAATTTGCCTCCCGGCTAAATGCACGCGCGGAAGAGTTGAAAAAACAGGTGCAAAATCTGGGCTTTGAGCAAATTACCTTTCACTGCACCGTGCTGGATCATAAACTTCGTAAGTTGCAGACAAAATTTACTTCCCCGACCTTAATAGACCAAAAGGTGTAGAAAAATGGATGATAAGAAAGCCAACGAAATAAAACCGGCCAATTGCTATGCCGCTGCTCTACGTTACCAACCCGATGAAGACCGGCCCCCCCGGGTAACGGTCACAGGCCGAGGCGATCTAGCACGCGCCATCAGGGAAATGGCCGAAAGCCACGGTGTGCCGGTTTACGAAGATGGCAAACTGGCCGAAACACTGTGTAAACTAGCTGTGAACACCGAAATTCCGCCCGAATTATATGAAGTAGTGGCCCGGATACTGGTTTATGTCGCCCGGATAGACCATAAACTGCCCTAATTCTAAGTACCTGGTAGCAGGTATTGAAAGTTGAGAGATTTCTTCCCGGTTCCTCACCCACCACACTGTCCCGCATGCCACCTGTATCCATTTTCCCTACTACAGTAGCCGGCCCCAAAAACATTCATCCCGTCGATACGTACCGTTCTTGACCTTTTTTTGCTTTATAGCAACTGATTGTGTAAAGTTTCATGATTTTTTACCGATTAATTAATAAAAAGATTGAAAAGCATATCTACAAAAGCGGGTAACGATAACGAATTTAGCTTGGTGGATGATAGCTTTATTGGTAAAGAAATAAAAGATATTAATGATCGAGCTGCGAAGATTGAAGACCGCTTAAAGCAGGTAGAGGATCGTTACTGGCGTCAATTTACTGCTATGGAAAAGGCTATACAGCAGATAAATTCCCAGAGTACGTGGCTTATACAACAGTTTGGCATGGGCGGACAATAACACATTAGGAGTTTATTAAGGGAGGAAATAAAATGGCTCTAAATAACCCTTACCAAAGATATCAACAAAATTCTGTTTCCAGTGCCCCACCTCAGGAATTGACCAACATGTTATATAGTGGTGGAGTGCGTTTCATTCGCCAGGCTATGCAGAGTATTGAAGAAAATGAAATGGAAAAGGCCCATCAAGAGCTAGTAAGGGCGCAAGAAATATATAAGCATTTACAAGATACTTTAAATATGGATATCAAAATATCCAATAATTTGTATAACTTATATGACTTTATGATCCGCCAATTGCTGCAGGCTAATATAAAAAAGGATATCGCTATTTTACATGAGATTTTAGGTTTGGCCGAGGAATTACGCAACACATGGAAAGAGGCTATGGTAAAAGCCCGAGGGCAGGTTTAAGCACTTGGAATTTAAAAATAATGGCCTGGGACAGCAGCAAGAAAAGACAGTAATATTGCGAAAAAAACTTGCGCTATTGAAGGAGTTTTACTATCTAACAAATTCATTGCAACGAACTTTATCTTCAGAAAACATCGAAGAGTTTAATGATATATTAGAAGAGAGAAAAAAGTTAATTGAAAGTATAAACAGCTTGGACAAGGAATTGTTACTAAATGAAAAACAGATACCAACCCCTTATAATGCAAACGAAATTCCAAACAATGAAATAAAAGAATTAGAGATTAATATAAAAGTGTATCTTATGCAGATCCGCGGGATTGACCAAAAGGTACAGCATGACCTTAAGCAAAACTATAACAACATTATAAAAGCACTGGACACAATGCGGGTAAACAGGCTGGCTGTAGCCAGTTATTACAAAAAAAACAATCAGCCACCAGCTTTTTTTGTAGATAAAAAAAAGTAAGAGTCGGTGGGGAGGTGATTTAATGAAAATAACAGGCGTAGATCCTGGTGCCGTTACTGAACAAAATACATATAAACCGTCGGTTTCGGAGGAACGAAAAAATGAATTCGGGCCTAAAAATACTAATCCCGGAACACTAAAACAGTTGGAGGAAAACCGTGATGTAAAAGAAGAACTGGAGCAAGCCGTTAAAACTTTAAATAATACCATGAAGGATTATCAGACTGAACTCCGTTTTGAAATGCACGAAAAAAGCGGCGAGATTATGGTAAAAGTAATTAGCAGGGAAGACGGTAGTGTGATCCGGGAAATTCCTCCTGAAAAGGTATTGGAAATGGTGGGATATTTCAAAAAGATACTGGGTATTATGGTGGACAAGTTAGTTTAGTATTTAAAAAAGCCAAGCAAAAGAAGTCACTTGTGGCTTCTTGTTTTTTTATGGAAAACCCTAATAAATACATATATTATTTAAAATTAGAAAAACATTTGACATTTAATTTAAAAAAAATAATAATTTGCAGGAATAAATAAGAATTACGTTGAAAATACTTTGTTATGGATTTTGGATAACTTTGCATCTGGAGGATATTTATGAGCATCTTGAACGATACGCTATCTATTATTTTAACTAAACAATTAGATACCTGTACTTTACGCCAGCGAGTAATTGCTAATAATATTGCCAACTTCAATACACCGGGCTTTAAAAAGTCCGAAGTATCATTTCAGCAGCAGTTGAAGAAAGCTTTGGATGACAGCCATGTCAAGCAAAACAATAATTTGGCCGAATTAACACCGAAAATAGTGCAAGTTAAGAATACCGCAATGAAGGCCGATGGTAATAACGTAGATATTGATCAGGAGATGGTCAATTTGGCCACTAATACCCTGTTATACAGGTTGGCAACAAGAGTGAAAAGTGATAAAGGCAACATATTAAGCTATGTGATTAAAGGAGGTAGTTAACAATGGCCTTGTTTGACAGCTTTTATATCAGTGCTTCGGGTATGACAGCAAACCGTTTTTGGGCTGACTTGATAGCCAATAACGTTGCCAATATGAACAGTACAGGTAAGCCTGGTGACCCAAATAATCTACCGTATTGCCGTCAAGTGCCTGTTTTTGCAGAAATATTACAACAAAAAGTAAATGTTACTCCGGTACCGCATGGACAGGGCGTGCAAGTTACCCGGTTAGTCCGAGATAACAGTGAGCCCCAATTGGTATATGACCCGGGCCATCCTGATGCTAATCCTGAGACGGGATATGTAGCTTACCCGAATATTAACCTTTTAAACGAAATGGTAAACCTTATGGCGGCCAGTAGGGCTTACGAGTCCAATGCTACAGTTTTTGAAGCAGCTAAGAGTATGGCAGTTTCAGCTCTGGAAATGGGACGTTGATTCCTACCTATTTTTTAAAAAAGGCGTGATTCATAATGGATATTCTAACTTCTGTTTTACCGATACAATCTACAATACAGGTTAAGCAAAATTCAACAGCTAATAATATACAAAATGATTCCTTTAAAAATATCTTCGACAACGCTTTAAAAAACTTAAATGATAGTCAGCTGAAATCTGAGGATACAGTAAAGAATTTTTTGGTTGGTGAAGTTACAGATGTGCATACGGTTATGATTGCTTTGAGTGAAGCCAAACTTACTATGCAATTGGCAGTGGAAGTGCGCAATAAACTAGTTGAAGCTTATCAGGAAGTGTCCAGAATGCAAATTTAATTATACATAGATAAAAGGCGAGGTCGAATAAAGCAATATGTTGGACAAATTGCGTCAATGGTGGCAGTCTTTGAATCGATCACGGAAAATTATATTTGTTGCAGGATGCACCGGTATTCTTATCACCATTATAGTTTTGGGCCAAATGTTGTTACGCCCAACGTATGCACCTTTATTTACAGAATTAGAGCCGCAAAATGCGTCTAAGATTATTGAACAGCTGGAAACCCTGCAAGTTCCTTACCATATAACCAACAACGGTAAAACCATTGAGGTCCCCGAGGATCAGGTATATAAATTACGTATACAAATGGCCAGTGCCGGGGCTTTATATAATAGTGGTCAAGGTTTTGAGTTGTTTGATGAAAAAAAGTTCGGCATTACTGAATTTGAACAGCAGGTTGGTTACCAAAGGGCGCTGCAGGAGGAATTGCGACGCACCATCGTTCAATTGGAAGAAGTAGAGCAGGCCCGGGTACATTTGGTACTGCCCCAGGAAAGTGTTTTTCTGGATGAACAGGTGGTGCCTTCCGCTTCCATTGCTCTGAAACTAAAGCCATATACCAAACTGGAGCGCGATCAGGTGCGGGGCATTCAAAGCCTGGTAATGGGAAGCATGCAGGGACTGACCCCTGAAAATATTCATATTATAGACATGCAGGGTAATGTATTAAATGAAAATATGGAAACTGACGGTGCTGAATTTTCTACTGCTTCAGCCCTTAAAAACTATGAAATTAGAAGAGAATATGAAAAAGAAATGGAACAACGACTGCAGCAAATGCTAAACCGCATTTTAGGTCCTGCCCGTGCTGTTGCTATGGTATCCGCTGATCTGGATTTTGACCGGCAAGAAATTTTGCAGGCAGAGTATGGCCCCGGTACTATACTCCACGAGGAAACGTTAACCGAGGAAGGGACAGGTACCACCAGCGGTGGTATACCGGGTACGGATGCTCAAATGCCGGGGGATACGATGCCTTTTGCCACTGATAATACCGGTTCAACATACAATAGGGAGCAGAGTACTATTGACTACCAGGTTAATGCCAACCAACAAACTTTAATTAAAGCTCCGGGTACCGTCAGGCGACTTTCCGTGTCTGTGGTGGTGGACGGTGATTATGCACAGAACGAATTAGACTCTCTACAGCAAGTGATTGCCGGAGCTATGGGTTACGATGAAAACCGTGGCGACCAATTAAATGTTTCGAGCATGAATTTTAATAAAGACTCACTGCCGAATTTTGAAGAAACACCGGCACCATTTTCTGAAACTTTATTAGATAAAAGGTTGATTATTCCGGGAGCTATTGCCGGGACACTTTTACTAATGCTTATAGGTTTTCTGCTGCTCAGAAGACGCGCCCGCCGCCGTAAAGAAATGCTGATACAGCAGCAGATTGAAGAGGAAGCGTTATCTCAGGTAGTCCAGGAAGAGCCTAAAAAAGAAGTAAAAGTGGAAGATCCAATAGCCGGACAGCGCAAATCCGTGAAGCAAGTTGCCCGGGAAAGACCGGGCGAGGTAGTAGAGATTTTAAAAATATGGCTAAGAGAGTAGGTTATACTGCACAATGCTAAATAAAGGAGTAAATGGATTGCAAAAATCAGCCATACTACTTATTTCGCTTGGGTCAGATATATCTGCTGAGATTTTAAAAAAGAATTTTCATGAACAGGATATTGAAAAAATTACCCAGCAAATATCTATAATGGAAACCGTACCACGGGAAATTCAGAAACAAGTGCTGGAGGAATTTGGGCAATTGCTTCAAGCACGGGATTATTTGGCTGTGGGTGGTGCTGATTACGCCAAAGATATGTTGCAAAAAGCATTTGGCGAGAATAAGGCCAGTGCGATTTTGGAAAAAGTACAGGTAAACATAGTAAATAAACCATTTGCTACACTGCGCAAAACCGACCCTAAAAATTTAATGACCTTTATCCACAGTGAACACCCCCAGGTTATTGCTTTAATCTTAACTCATTTGCACAGCGAACAAGCAGCCATGATACTTTCTTCATTAAGTCCGGAAAAACAAAGTGACATAGCCCGCCGTATTGCCATGACGGACCGGGTTGCTCCTGAAATGATTCGCGAGGTAGAAAGTATTCTGGAACGCAAGATGTCGTTTCTCGAACAAAGCGAACATAGCTCAGGCGGTATTAATTCCCTGGTAGATATTTTGAACCGGGTAGACCGCAGTACGGAAAAAAATATCTTAGAAGAACTGGAAATGGAAAGTCCAGACCTCGCTGATGAAATACGTAAACGCTTGTTTATATTTGAAGATATCGTAAAGCTGCCGGATGCTTCTATACAACGAGTGCTTAGGGAAATTGACTCACAGGATCTGGCCAGAGCAATGCGGGCTTCCAATGACGAAGTGCAGGAGCGTATCTTTAGAAATATGTCCAAACGGGCTGCCGATATGCTGCGGGATGAGATTATATATATGGGACCGGTACGCTTGCGGGATGTAGAGGAGTCTCAACAAAAGATTGTGCAAATTATCAGGCGCCTGGATGAGGCCGGTGAAATTATAATATCGCGGGGTGGAGAGGATGCCATCATTACATAAAATCATCATTCGCGATAAAGAAACCGGGAACGGTGATTTAATTAGCTGGAAAAGTATAGGTTTAAGGCACGATTTTATAAAAAATAATAACAACAGTTTTTCTCAAAACGAACCCCACCCCAAAATAGTTATGGACTTATTAGCTTCAGCCAGGAAAGAAGCTGAAGGAATCAAAAAACAAGCTCAAGCCAAGGCGGCTGAACTCATGGACAGCGCCAAACAAAAAGCCATCGCTGAGGCTGAGCGGATAAAAGCTGATGCGGCCAGACAGGGCTACGATAAAGGATATGATGAAGGTTACCGGGCCGCGCTGGAAGAGGCCGGAAAAGAGGCAGATAAAATAAGAGCCCGGGCTAAATCGGTATTAGTGCAAGCTGAGGAAAATCGACGCGAAAAAATAAATAACCTGAGAGAAGAAATCCGCGACCTGGCAATTGATATAGCAGAAAAAATCGTGACCAAAGAATTGGAAATAAAATCGGATGCTGTATTAACCATAGCACAAGAAGCAATTCAATTGGTTAGCAATCGAAAATACATTGTGTTATGGGTTCATCCGGAAGAAGAGGAAATCTGTCAAAAGCACCGGGATCAATTGTTAAAACATCTACCGCCCAAGGCTGAGGTGCATATTATGACTGATGAAACCGTGGCCAGGGGGGGGTGTATTGTGGAAACCGACTATGGGAAAGTAGATGCTACGTTGTCAAACAGGTGGCAAACCTTACTAAAGGCAATTAACGAGGGTTTAGATGCAGGAACTGGTAAATGAAATCAGGCATTGGCGGCGAAAAGTAAGCCAGGCCAAACTATTGCGGTCCACGGGAAAGGTAACCAAAGTAATTGGCCTTACGGTTGAAGCAAAAGGAATTACTGCGGGCATTGGACAAGTTTGTGATATTTATATTCCCGGTGAACGCAATCCGGTTATGGCGGAAGTGGTAGGCTTTCAGGAAGATTCTTCAATATTAATGCCCCTTGGAGAACTGCGCGGCATTTACCCGGGCTGTACGGTAGTGCCCCGAAGTGAAGCATTAATTATAGGAGTGGGCGAAGGTCTTTTGGGCCGGGTACTGGACGGGTTGGGTAGACCTATAGATGGTAAAGACCTTACCCTGCGGGGCACATATTCTGTAAACAATCCCCCGCCGGACCCGCTGCAAAGAAAGCGTATCAATAAAATTTTTACCACCGGGGTTCGGGCTATAGATGCGTTAATGACCTGTGGTCAGGGACAGCGTATTGGTATTTTTGCCGGCAGTGGGGTAGGTAAAAGTACAATTTTGGGCATGATGGCCCGGTTTTGCAATGCCGACCTAAATGTAATTGCTCTAATCGGCGAGCGTGGCCGCGAGGTCCGCGAATTTATAGAAAATGACCTTGGGCCCGATGGTATGAAACGTTCCATAGTAGTAACCGCTACCTCGGATCAACCGGCTTTAGTCAGACTGAAGGGCGCTTTTGTAGCCAGTGCCATTGCGGAATATTTTAGAGATCAGGGTAAAAATGTATTACTTTTTATGGATTCTATAACCCGTTTTGCTATGGCCCAACGTGAGGTTGGGTTGGCCGTGGGGGAGCCGCCGGCAACCAAAGGTTACACCCCATCTGTCTTTAGCCTGCTGCCAAAGCTGTTGGAACGCTCAGGTAGTTCGAAAAATGGTACTATCACCGCTTTTTATACCGTTCTTGTGGAAGCGGACGATATGAATGAACCCATAGCCGATGCAGTTAGGGGCATATTGGACGGGCATATTGTATTATCACGTGAATTAGCGGCACGGGGCCATTACCCGGCTATTGATGTATTAAACAGCGTGAGCAGGCTGGCGACGAATTTGGTTGATAAAAACCATGCCCTGGCAGCTGCCCGGTTGAGGCATCTTTTGGCAACTTATACACAGTCTGAAGATTTGATTAATATAGGTGCCTATGTAAAAGGGACAAGCCCTGAAATTGACAATGCAATAAATAAATATGATAAAATTCTAAAATTTTTACTACAAAATAAGGACGAAGAGAGCAGTTTTGATCAAACATTACAAGAACTATTAAAGTTTAGGCGGTAGTGACGATCATGAATAAATTTAAATTTCGCCTGGAACCGGTGTTAAAGCACCGGGAGGTCCAGGAAGAACAGGCTGCTAAAGAGCATGCCCGTGCTTTGGAGGAATACAGACAAAATAACGAAAATCTTTGTGCTGCCCGGGAAAGATATGCCATGGCAATACAAACATATAAACCAGTGAATCAATTCGAGTATTTAAATCAGATTACGTACACTGAGTATATGACTAAAGAAATAAAAAACTTGGAGGCAATAACCAGCAGTTCACGGAGAAAATTTGAAAGATGCCGGGAAAATCTTGTTCAAGCTATGATGGACCGGTCTATTATCGAAAAGCTTAAGGAAAAACAATTTAGGTCGTATAAGTTAGCAGCGAACGTACTTGAACAAAAAGAAAATGATGGTATTGCCACGCAGTTATTCCTATTTAGAAATAAATAGGTTATTAAAATACTATACCCAAGTGCTTTTATATTATCATACGCAAAGAAAGATCAATAAAAGGGGGTGATTTAAGATATCTTTCGAAAAATCCATAAATTTATTTCAGTTAGGCCAAACCGGCAGCGGCTTTCAGCAAAAAAGTATGGCAGGCCGTGCGCTAAATACCGGAATCGACTTTATGCAGCTTCTGAACTTTTTGCAGCAGGATGTTGCCAATCCATTTTTAATGCGGCAGCCAAGCACAGAAGGAACTAATTTGGAACAAATCGGTTGTGAGCAATCCGACCTTACTTTTAAACTAACTGATACCCCGGTTGATTCAAGTAAAAAAGATGTTGATGATTCAAATCTTGCTGGCGTAGAGGAATGCACCGGGCAAATATCTCTAAATGTACTACCACTAGAATTACAAGAGCTGGCCCAACAGCTCGATAACCCGGTAATAGTAAATGAGCTGCTGCAACTGCTGGCTAATACGTTTACTGTAACAGAAGGGGTAAATGAGCGCCCAACACCGGAAGAATTACCACCGGATTTGCAGAAATTGCTATTAGCATACCAAACACAGGGTCTCACTGCGCTCGAAAATGTACCAGCGAACGTGCAACAATTGTGGCAGACAGGCAAGCCGGGACAAGTTGTAAATTTTGTAGATGGTTTGGCTTCAGCAGGGGACTTGTTGACTGTTCCTCAACACATAATGGATAGCGTAAATGAAAAATCGCCATTAGCTGCTGCCTGGTCTCAATTTCTAAAGGACCATTCTACAAAAGAAGTAGCACCTATTTTAAGCAGGGCAAATTTACCGTTCGGCAGCTTGAATATGCAAACCGATGAAACAGCATACCCTGACCAAAAGACAGCAGCTTCGCTCATCAATGCTGACCCGGAACATGTTCTACAAAGGCCATATAACGAATCAAAATTGTCCCAAATGCTGCAAGAATTTATCTTATCATTTAAAACAAAACAGCCGGGTAACACAATAATCAACGTGCCAACAGATGTACAGAGTAAGATGAGTTTAAATAATCAATCCAACACACCAACATCTTTTTTACTTAAACATGAAAACGGATCCGATAAGCAAATTGATCCAACAACTTTTCTTATAAATAATGACATATTATCTGCTACAAAATCAGCGGGTGGTAAAGCAATTAACTTAACTAGAACAGAGGTAAACAATGTTTATATGCAGCTTGCTGAGGCCATTCGGGGACAGGTTGTTAAAGGAGGTCAGGGTCAGACACAGGTAAGTTTGCAATTACAGCCGAAACATCTTGGTGAAGTAGTTATTAAAATAATTTATCGTGACGGAAATATAGCTACTCATTTTCAAACAGCAAGCGAGCATGCGAAATACATGATTGAAAGCTCTTTGTCTCAATTGAAAGAAACCTTAAGCAGTTTTAATCTTAACCTGCAAAATGCCACAGTATCTATTGGTGGAGAGAACAACCGCAGGGGGCAAAATTGGGACCAGAACCGCCAGCATAAAAAACAGTTCGATGGATTATCCGGTAAAACGATGGCCGTAAACGAAAAAGCATTCGGACAATCAACAGAAGAAATAACCGGGGCTTTAGACAAATTGAATTACTTTGTTTAGGAAGGAGGATAATATGACCGATCCAATTAGCATAAAAAACGATTATTACCTGCCAAGTGACAATGAAGTAAAAAATCCACCCCAGAGCATGGCCGACCCGGATATATTTCTAAAAATTTTAGTGGCTCAAATGCAATACCAGGATCCAATGAACCCCCAGGATAGTTCCGCTTTTATTAGCCAACTTTCCCAAATGGCCAGCATGGAACAGATGTACAATGTCAGCCGGAGTATGGATAGCATGGCATCCAGGTATGAAACGGCCAACTATTATAACCTCCTTGGGAAAAATGTTACAGTATTAAGTGAAGACAAAGAAAAAATTATTTCAGGTCAGGTGGGTGGTATTCTATTCGACGATCAAAAACCATATTTTTACATTGACAATAACCCAAACGGCCCATTGTATAGCCTGGAACAGATTATCCAAGTTGCCGGTAATGAAACTTCGGATTTTCTGTCAAATGCTTTATTAGTTGATCGTTTGGTAAAAGTTAGGCATGATAATGAGGAAATTTCCGGGCTGGTAGAAAAAGTGCTTATCCAAAATGGCCAATCACTTATACAAGTAAATGGTAGAACCTATGGTATGGATCAGTTAATTGAAGTTGGACGAATAATAGAACCAACGCCGGCAGCTGAAGATGGGACGACAGAATAAGGCCAGGTGAAACAAATGCTCATAAAAGGGGTACATATTGTACCGGAGCCGGTAATTCAGAATACTTGTACGACAAAAACAACGTCACCCGGTAAACAAATAGAAAGCTTCCAGGATTATTTATCTCAAAGTCTGACTGATGCAAAGCAAGTTAAACTTTCCGCTCATGCTAAACAACGGATGATTGAAAGGAATATAGTACTTAACCAAACTGATTGGCACAAGATCAATAATGCTATAAATAAAGCGGAAAATAAGGGTGCCCGTAATTCTTTGTTAATTCACGGAGAGTTGGCTTTAATAGTAAGTGTTAAAAACCGTACGGTGATATCTGCGATGGATGAAGTATCTATGAAGGAGCATGTTTTTACTAATATTGATAGCGCCGTAATTATTAAATAAGCAGCAGGACCTTTTAAAGGATGCTGTAAATCGCTGAACGAAAGAAGCGATTTATTTGAGTAGGAGGATAGAAGATGATTCCTTCCATGGGTATATCGGTATCAGGAATTTCCAAACATCAGCTTCGCTTGGATGTAATTAGCAATAACATCGCCAATGTTAATACCACCGGCTTTAAGTCGGGACGGGCGAACTTTAAAGACATGCTTTACCTGGCCAGGGAATCCAATAGGTTTTGTCAGTCAGGTAATGGTGTAGCCGTATCAGAAATATCCAATAATTTTACGCAGGGAGTAATTCAGCCCACCGGTAGAAATCTGGATCTTGCTATTGACGGTAACGGTTTCTTTGGCGTTATTGATGATAATGATGAGTTAAAGTTTACCAGGGACGGGTCATTTCATTTGGATGCGGAGGGATACCTCGTTAATTCCTCCGGACTTAGAGTAGTTGATGATGGTGAGTCCGAAATACAAATTGATAATGATGACCTGGAGGAAGTTCAAATAAATCAAAACGGGGAAATTTTTGTAGGTAAAGAAAGCACAAACGATATAATAGGCCTGTTTAATTTTACCAATTTATCGGGCTTAACCAAGGTTGGAGACAATTTATACTCGGATAACGAAGCATCCGGTGAGCGATTGGCAGGTGAACCGGGGGAAGAAGGATTGGGAGTAATTCGTTCCGGAGCACTGGAGATGTCCAACACTGAATTAACAAATGAAATGACCGATCTTATTGTCACCCAGCGTGGTTTCCAGGCTAATGCCAAAGTATTTACCACAGCGGACGAAGTGCTGCAGGGGATTATTGAATTAAAGCGTTAAAAAATCTAAGAAATAGGAGGAAATATAGATGATTCGTTCCCTATATAGTGGTGTTTCAGGCATGAAAAACCACCAAATCCGCATGGATGTGGTGGGTAATAATATTGCCAACGTTAATACCACTGGATATAAATCCGGTAGGGTGAATTTTGAGGATACATTGTACCAAACCATTCGTTCCGGTGATGAGAGTAAAAACGCAGCTCAGGTGGGTACCGGTATGTCAGTAAGCGGTATAACCAATGATTTTACAACCGGGCCTTCGCAAAGTACGGGTAGAACTTTGGACCTGGCCATCGACGGTAACGGCATGTTTGTTTTGCAAAATGACAAAGGTGAAAGGTTCCTGTCCAGGGACGGTATATTTTATTTAACCGAAGATAATAGATTGGTTAACTCCAATGGCTTGCGGGTATGTGACAATAAAGGTGAGGAGATTCGAATCAATGTTACTCCCACACCAGGATCAAATGGCACTGCAGGGAAATATGAATTTGCAATTGATAGCACCGGTTTTGCTGATGGTGATACTATAACAATTGATGGGGTACAATTTACAGCAGTAAATAATGTACTTAACGATAATGAATTTAAAATTTCTAATGATAGTACTAAAACAATATTGGAGAATTTCAAAATAACATTAGAGAATTTGAAATCGGCCATAGAAGGTAATGCTGATCTAAAAGACAAATACAGTGTCAATACAGATAATTTTGATCCTGGTGTGCAGGGCGTGTATGCTTATAAATTTACTGGAAATTTTGAAGCTGGTGATAGTATAACTATTGATGGGGAAGAGTTTGTTGCTACTGGTAACACACCCCCTGGTGATCATGAATTTACAACTGATGCTTCTTTAGATAACGCTATAGCAAATCTTGCATCAGCATTAAGTGCTAGTGGTTTATTTGATAATTATGTATTTACTCCTAGTGCGGGTACATTAACAATAACACAAAATGTGGGCGACCCAGTGGCGCCGACAGTTGATTTTGAGGACAAAGATACCACTACTCCTATTAATATAGATCGTGTTGAAACACCCCCACCAACAATCGGTGTTGCACCGGAAGCTAAGATTACATTATCCCAGCAAAGCGGTTATTATTCCTCGTTGCGTCCAACAGTACAGTCCGGCGCGGTTACGGGTGGAGTAACTACTATTACACCCGGTGAATCTCCTGTTCCGCCAGGTTCATCTAAAATTACTTCTATTATTATTGATGAACAAGGTAAGATATACGTTAACGGCAGCTCCACTCCTGCTGATATCGGTGGCGGTGAGTCAATAGGAATAGCTATGTTCAATAACTTTGAAGGTTTGGAAAGAGTAGGTGAAAATCTGTATCGGGAAACGCCTTCTTCCGGAGAAGAACTTTCGAATTATACAGATATGACAACTCTCAATGCAGATTGCAAAATTAATTCCTGTTATCTGGAAATGTCTAACGTTAACCTAACCGATGAATTCACCAACATGATTACCACTCAGCGTGGTTACCAGGCAAGTGCCAGGACAATAACTGTATCCGATACCATGTTGGAAGAATTGTTAAACCTTAAGAGATAACTTGATAGATATTTCCCGCGCGCTTTTAACGCGTGCGGGAAATATCTCGGGAAACATCTATTAAGCTGGGGTGAGGTAGAAAATGGCTTTGGTAAAACCGGATAAGGATAAAAAGAATAAATCCTTTGCCGAAAAAACGGGGCTGATAAGCTTAAAAATAATGCTGGCAATGATGCTTGTTGTTCTTTTGGTTGGTATAGGTGTAATTATTGGATACTTTAAATTTTTTGAAAGCGGCGGTAATCAAAATTTCTTATCCAAAGAGAAACAAGCGGAGAATATTACCTTAACCAGCACGGATCTAGGGGATATGGTGGTTAACTTATCAGGTCCGGACAATCACTATTTAAAGACAAAAATTACTATTGAATATCCGAAAGAAAAAGAATTTGAAAAACTTGTTAGCGAGGGAAAATCCCATATAATCGAAGCAACCTTGCTTACTTTACGTAATAAAACTTTGGCTGAGGTCAGCCCGCCAAATGCATCTGAAAACTTAAAAGAAGAACTAATAATTAACATTAATAACCGGTTTGATGAAAAAGTTATAAAGAATGTCATTTTTACCCAATACATAGTTCAATAGTTTAAGAGGGGGGACAAAATGCTTTCTCAAAACGATCTGGACGATTTCCTTGGTAAATTAAACAAGCGGGAAACCACAATAAAAAAAGTTAAATATCCTGAATTACAGGTACAGACCGTGCTGCCTCAAGCAAATCTATCTATAGATTATTTCCAAGATCTTACCGTAGATATATTGGCCGAACTGGGGCAAGCCCCCCTTACTGTTAAAGAAGTTTTAAACATGAAAGAGGGTATGGTTATTGAGTTGGAAAAGGCTGCCGGGGAAACTGTCAACCTCAAAGTGAACGGTCAAAGTTTTGCTCGTGGTGAGGTTATTATAATTGGGAATAACTTGGGGATCCGTGTGGACCGGATCAATAACCCCAAATATTCCACCGGTTCACATCAGGACAAGGATCGTAAAAATGGATAGGGATATTATTGCTGCGCTGGTTCGGATAATTTTTTTATTACCACTTATTTGTGGATTGGCATATCTGACTGTAAAGTTCGGCTTTAGCCGTATGAAGATGCCATTCACGCATGTTTCCAGAAGAATGCGTGCTTTAGAACAGTTATCCCTGGGTCCTAAAAGCGGGCTTACCCTGGTTCAGGTGGGAAAAAAATATTTGCTTTTTGCACACCGGGAGGGAAGCATTATCCTGGTCAAGGAAATGGATGAATTACCTGAGGAAATTGAATCTACTTTGCCGGAATGGAAATTTAGTCAGTTATTTAATAAGCAAAAGCCATAAGGCGGGACAATAACGATGCAACTTAGAAAAGGACTTATAATTATTACCCTGATATCTTTTATCGGACTTTTTTTGAACCTTATTGAACCGGCATTGGCAGCACCCTTACCGGGTGTTGATTTAAATATTCAACCTACAGAAGAGCCGATACAAGTTGTTAACAGTATAAAAATATTAATAATGTTAACCTTGCTTTCCCTGGTGCCGGCCTTTTTATTGATGATGACCAGTTTTACCCGGATCATAGTCGTCTTATCACTACTGCGCAGCGCCTTGGGTACGCAGCAAACACCTCCAAACCAGGTGATTATTGGCTTGGCTCTTTTTCTCACTGTATTTATCATGACGCCTGTGGCCGGACAAATAAATGAAGAAGCTATACAACCATACCTGGATAATCAAATATCACAACAGCAAGCCTGGGATAAAGCATATAGTCCTTTGCGATCGTTCATGCTCAAGCAAACCAGAGAAAAAGACTTGGCCTTGTTTATTAAATTATCCGGTACAGAAAAACCTGAAAATAGGCAGGATGTGTCGGCAGTTGTTTTAATACCGGCATATGTAATCAGCGAGTTGAAAACGGCCTTTCAAATAGGCTTTATGATATATATACCGTTTCTGGTTATCGATATGGTTGTGGCCAGTACCTTGATGTCCATGGGTATGTTTATGCTGCCGCCGGTAATGATTTCGTTGCCGTTTAAAATATTACTTTTTGTTATGGTAGACGGGTGGTATCTGGTGGTCAAAACGCTGGTGGAGAGTTTTTAGGGGGAGATTATATGACCGAAACTTTAATAATTGAACTGGTTAGGGAAGCTATTTTTACCGTGTGTATCGTTGCGCTGCCTCCCCTGGCTGTTTCCCTAATAGTGGGGCTGGTCATCAGTATATTCCAAGCTGCCACCCAGGTACAGGAACAGTCATTGACTTTCGTGCCCAAGATAATCGCCGTCTTTTTAACGCTTGCTGTAATGGCACCCTGGACCGCGAGGATAATGGTAAACTTTACAAGCCGCTTATACAACCGGATTCCCGATATACTCAGGTAAGGGGTAACATAAATTGCTGGATATTAACCAAGTGGCCTTATTCTTTCTTATTTTAGCCAGGCTTTCCGCTTTTTTGGTTACGGCACCCTTGTTCTCAATGTCTAATATTCCGGGAATAGTTAAGATTGGCCTGGCACTTTTAATAAGCCTGATCACTTTCCCGATTATATACCTGTCCATACCTAATTATTCCATAGACGGCTGGAATTATGTTTTTGCCCTGGTGCGGGAGGTACTGGTAGGGCTGGCTTTGGGTTTTGTCGCCAATTTGGTGCTCAGCGCGCTGATGTTTACCGGTAACCTTATTGATATGCAAATTGGTTTTTTTATGAGCCTGATTTTTGATCCGGTGGCTTCAGCCATGTCCGGCATAATCTCACGATTTATATACCTTTTAGGGTTGGCAGTACTTTTTGCCTTTGACGGCCATCATATGATTTTAGCTGCTATTGTGCGCAGTTTTGAAGTTGTGCCGTTAAACTCGGCGGTGGTTACCGGGAACGCAGCTATGCATCTAATAAAAACTTTTGCCCAGGCCATAAGTATCGGTGTGCAAATTGCAGCTCCAATTATAGCCGTTATGCTGATAATCGACGTTACGCTGGGTTTATTAGCCCGTACTGCGCCCCAAATAAATGTGTTCATGTTGGGTTTTCCCATTAAAATTATTTTTGGTTTAATTACGCTCAGTATAATGGTACCTGTATTGGTACGCATTATCTATTCCCTCTGCGGGGTTATTGAGGAGGATATCGTAATTCTATTGAAGGGAATGACCTGATGGCAGGCAATAATTCATCTCAGCAAAAAACAGAAGCGCCAACCCCGCGAAAAATACGGGAGGCACGTAAGAAAGGTCAGGTTCCCAAAAGCCGGGACTTTAGCGCAGCGGTTATTTTGTTATCTGCCCTGGCGTTAATTGCTTTTATAAAAGATTCTATAATTTCTTCCATGCAAAATCTTTTAGTTGAATATTTTAGTAACAGTTTAACAATGGATTTACCGGCAGAGAACCTACCTAATTACCTATTTGGTTTTTTAGTGCAAATGAGCCTAATTCTGTTACCTGTATTTATTATAATTGTTATAGCTGCAGTGGCGGCTAATATTATACAAACAGGTATTATGTTTGCACCGCAGGTCTTGCAGCCAAAATTAGAGCGGCTTAACCCGATAGAAGGCTTTAAAAGGATTTTTAGCCGGCGCAGCTTATTTGAGCTGGTAAAAAATTTACTGAAAATAATTATAGTGGCTACAGCAGCTTTTTTCATAGTTAAAGGTCGCTTATCGGAAATGTTGCTGATGTACTTTAAAACCCCCGCTCAATTGCTGGTTTTAATTGCCGATACTATGCTGGTAACTGCATTTGCGGGGGGTGGGGCATTCTTTGTTGTCTCCGTGTTTGACTTATTGTTTCAAAAATACGAGCACATTAAGAACCTGCGCATGTCCAAGCAGGAAGTTAAAGACGAATTTAAACAAACTGAAGGAGACCCAATGGTAAAATCCTGGCTGCGCCGCAGGCAGCGTGAATTAGTTATGAATGCTATTCGCCAGGAAGTACCCAAAGCAACAGTAGTAATTACCAACCCTACCCATGTGGCAGCGGCTGTCAAATATGATGAGCAGCAAATGGGGGCTCCGGTGCTGACAGCCAAAGGGGCGGGCGAACTTGTGCAAGTGATGAAAAAACTGGCCCGTTTAAACAACGTACCTGTAGTAGAAAATCCGCCGGTAGCCCGCGCACTATACCACAACGTGGAGTTAGGTCATGAGATACCTGTGGAACTTTACCAGGCCATCGCAGAGATAATAGCTATGGTTTACAGGTTAAAGGATAAAACAGGGTAAAATCATGGAAGTATGATCAAGGAATATTTTCTATGGAAGGGGAAATAACGTTGGCAACTTATCCCCAGCCAAACATTAGACAGCTTGTTAAAAATAATACTGATTTAGTAATTGCCGCTGCCATTTTGGGGATTGTGCTGCTGATAATAATTCCCCTGCCACCGCTGGCACTGGATATTTTTCTTACCATCAGCATTACACTGTCGCTGGTAATACTTATGATTACCATGTTTACCACTGAGCCGCTGCAATTTTCAATTTTCCCGACGTTGCTTTTGGTGACAACTTTATACCGCCTATCCCTAAACATTTCTTCAACCCGGTTAATTTTAGGTGAGGCTGAGGCCGGTAAAATTATAAATGGTTTCGGACAGTTTGTAATTGGTGGCGATTACGTGGTGGGGGCCATTGTATTTATCATCATTACTGTAATTCAGTTCGTTGTTATTACCAGTGGTGCCGGAAGGGTTTCTGAGGTGGGGGCCCGGTTTACTCTTGACGCTATGCCGGGCAAGCAGATGAGTATTGACGCTGATTTTAACAGCGGCCTGATCGGTGAAGACGAGGCCCGCGAACGCCGTCGCAAATTGCAGCGGGAAGCTGATTTTTTCGGAGCTATGGACGGTGCCAGTAAATTTGTACGTGGTGATGCCATAGCCGGTATCGTGATAATTATTATTAATATTATTGGCGGTATTACCATAGGTGTACTGCAAAAAGGTATGGATGTGATGACTTCCATACAGACATATACTATTTTAACCATTGGTGACGGCCTGGTTTCCCAGATACCGGCTTTGTTAATTTCAACTTCGTCAGGTATACTTGTCACTCGGGCCTCCTCAGATGCCAGTTTTGGCGCAGATCTGGCCCAGCAGTTTTTAAACTTTCCCAAAATATTGTTTGTTGTAGCTGGGGTTTTATTTGTCATCGGTCTTATTCCTGCTATGCCCGGCATAGTATTCTTAACACTAGCAGGTGCTTTGGGTTTTTGGGGCTATACACTGCTGAACGACAAAAAGAAGCAGGAGGTTTATATACAGCAAGAAGATGCCCGGAGACAGGTACAGGAACCCCACGAGCCCGAAAACGTATTACATTATATGGAAACCGATCCGCTGCAGATTCAGATCGGCTATAATCTGATACCTTTGACGGATGAAAGATCCGGCGGTAACCTGCTGCAACGTCTGGCTTCCGTGCGCCGGCAGTGTGCCGTGGAAATGGGTATTTATGTACGGCCCATTCGCATTAGGGACAACCTTCAGCAGCCGCCGAACCAGTATACTTTTATTATCCGCGGCGAAGAAATTGAAAGCGGTGAGCTAATGCCTGATCACTTTTTAGCGCTGAATCCTACAGGACAGGAAATTAACATTCACGGCATACCTACCACTGAGCCTACATTTGGGCTGCCGGCCTGGTGGGTTACCCAGGATCAGCAAGACCGGGTGGAAATGTCCGGTTTGACGGTGGTCGACTGTCCTACTGTATTAGTTACTCATTTAACGGAATTTATTAAAAAACATGCCCATGAATTACTGGGACGTCAGGATGTAAAAGAACTGATTGATGTAGTTAAAGAAAAAAATCCGGCGGTAGTTGAAGAACTCTTTCCCGACCTTATGTCGATAGGTGAAATACAAAAAGTGTTGCAGAATTTGCTGCTGGAAAATGTACCGGTTAAAGATATCATTACCATCCTTGAAGCATTGGGTGACGGAGCCCGTGTCAATAAAGATTTAGACTTTTTAATAGAAAAAGTTCGCCATTCATTAGCGCGCAGTATTTGCCGCAGTTTACTTAATAACGAAAATAAATTACAGGTAATTACATTGCACCCCAATGTGGAAAAAATGCTGTCGGATTCTATACAGCCCACCCAGCTGGGATCTTATCCTGTACTGGAACCGGGATTGGCCAGACAATTATTAAACAGTATTTTAAAAACAGTGGAAAAAGCAATGGGCCGGGGATATGCACCGGTGTTGCTTTGCTCAGCGCGCTTACGCTTGCCACTTAAAAGGTTTATAGTTAGGCAGATGCCGGCTACCGCTGTAATATCTGTAAACGAAGTTATTACTGATATAGAAATTGAAGCTGTGGGGACGGTGGTTATTAATGAAAATTAAAAAATTTGTGGCCCCGGATATGCAATTGGCGATGCAACAAATCCGCCAGGAACTGGGGGAAGACGCGGTTATAGTTAGCACTATCAAAGAACCCATCAGGAATATTAGACATCTTTTGGGTCATCGGAATGTCGAGATAACAGCCGCAGTAGACGATGTAATACAGAATAAGCCCGGGGACACTATAATAGAAGCTTCGCAACGTTATTTAAGTACAGATGCCAACAATGATTATGAGCAACAAGTACAAATAGAATATGGAATAGCTAAAAGAACAGTTAACAATAAATTGCCTGCGCAAATAATACCGGGTAGATTAATTCCTTCTAAGCTACCGGAGCCGATCTTGGCAATTGCCAACCAGGAAGATAACGAGTGGTTTAAAGTTATGTTGCAGCAAGAAATGGATAAAGGAGGTAACGGTATGGAGAACAGTATGGAGAATGGTATGGTTGATAAATGGAAAAAAATATTTCGCTATATGGAAGTCGATGATACATTAATCAATAATATTTTTAATGATTTGGCTAAAAACAGTATTAATGATAATGCCTTAGATGAAGATATTTTTAAAATACATATCAAAAATAAAATAGTGGATCTACTTAAACCCGCTTATAATGAACATAAGTCAGCCCGGATTTATACTTTTATTGGACCTTCGGGGGTAGGGAAGACGCTTACCTTGGCCAAACTGGCTACCAGGTTAAAAGTGGTAGAGAAAAAAGAAATAGGGCTGATTAGTATATTTAATCACCGTTTTGGCGTCATAAATAAATTGAGCATTTTTGGTGAAATTATAGATTGTCCTGTTGATATAGTGACAAGTCCCACTGAGCTTATTAAGGCAATTGAGGCACACCGCAACAAAACAGCAGTTTTTATTGATACTGAGGGCAGACCGTCCAAGAACCGCAGTCAAGTGCTGGAGTTACAGTCCTTTTTAGGAGCAGTGGGTGAACAACAAAATATTTGTCTTGTTTTAGGCACCCCCACCAAAAACCGGGACTTAATAAGAATTGCCAACGATTTTTTGCCCACCGGTTTCAATAAAATAATCATGACTAAATTAGATGAAACGGATACATACGGTTCCATGCTCAATCTTATCAGTAATACCGGCGTACCTATAGTTTATATTGCTAATGGCTCAAATGTGCCGGATGATATTGAACAGATAACTCCCAAACGTTTGGCTGAAATATTACTTGGGGGCGCGGAAACAGATGAGGATTATTAAACGTATCTTTACTAAAGAAGATACAAAAGAAGTTTCTTCCGCCCAAAGAGCGGTACCGGTCTGGGGCCCCCGGATTATCACTATTACCAGCGGAAAAGGTGGTGTAGGAAAAACCAATTTAGCGGTTAATTTGGCTATCGCTTTGTTACAGCTCGAACAGCGGGTGATCATATTTGATGCCGACCTGGGAATGGCTAATGTGGATGTACTGCTTGGCGTAACTCCACAGTTAACCCTATATGACCACCTGTACAAGAATGTACCAATCGAAAATATTTTATTACCGGGACCCGGTGGGCTTAAAATTATTGCCGGCGGATCAGGGTTTATGGAGTTGGCCAATCTTTCCAATACCCAACGTTTCTGGCTGATGGAAAATATAGATAAGCTCAACAAACTGGCTGATTTTATATTAATTGATACCGGCGCGGGTATTTCTAAGGATGTTTTAGCTTTTTGTGCTGCTGCAAACGAGGTGGTTATAGTTATTACTCCTGAACCCACGTCATTAACTGATGCTTACGGGCTAATTAAAGTGTTGGATAAGTTTAAATTACATCGTGAAATTCACCTTATCGTCAACCAGGCTCGTAGTCATAATGAATCTGCGGGAGCGGTTAATCGGTTAAAGGATGTGGCAGCTAAATATCTATTTATCAAAATTAATTTTTTAGGCGATATAGTATATGATCAATCAGTATGTAGAGCAGTTAAAAGCCTACAACCATTTTTACTACATAACCCTAATGCCAAAGCAAGCGCTGCAGTTAAAAAAATTGCCTATACCATGCTTTATAAAAAAGAACCTGAAGTAATTGAAGATAGAGGAATGCGTAGCTTTATAAATAAAATGACTAGGTTATTCAGGTAATAAGGAGGACTTATTTTGCCTGAAGAGTTAAAACTTCATATTAACCAAAAAATACAGGTGGCAAAAGAGAATAATGATATATGGTTTAATTCCATAATTCAAGACACCGGTATGGAAACTATCAGTATAGCTATACCCTATAATAAAGAAAGACCTTTGGTATTGTATCAAAATGAAATTATACGAGTTCGAGTCGTTGCCAAAAACGCCAGTTTTATGTTTAGCACTCAAGTAATCGGATTGGTGATGGATAAAATCAAATTATACCAGTTGGCTTATCCTAAAGAGATAATAAGGATTCAGCAGCGAAAACATTTTCGTCTTCAAGTAATTAGTATGGATGTGGAATACGCTTGCCAAGAAGATAAAAGTAAATATAACAAAGGAACGGTAATCGACATAAGTGGCGGCGGTATGAAATTGGCAGTGTCCAAAAAAATTCGCAAGCATGAACGTTTATTATTAAAGTTTAATCTGCCGCTGCAAAACAAACCAGAATTAATACAGGTCAAAGCCATTGTTGTTCGTAGTGAGAAAGCTGAACCAGACAGGGAGATATATCATTTGGGATTAAAATATGAGAACATAACATATAAGGAGCAAGATTTAATTGTTCGCTATATCTTTGAAAGAATGGCTCAGCAAAAGCGCCTGTGTTAAACGGGGTGAAAAAATGGGCGACTCAATAACTTGGGAACATTATAACCTAACAAAATCCTCTTCTCTAAAAGAACAGTTAGTATTAGAACATCTTAATCTGGTTAAGTACCTGGCCGGTCGTCTAGCGGTTAATACACCATCGGGTATGGACCGGGAGGATCTAGAGGGCTATGGTGTTATAGGACTGCTGGATGCCATTGAAAAATATAACAGTAAGCTAGGTACTAAATTTGCAAACTACGCTTATACCAGAATACGGGGGGCAATGCTGGATGAGATTCGCAAGCAAAACTGGGTACCTCGCAGCAAATGGCAACAATTCGACAAGTTAAACAAGGCTAAGGATAGGTTGTTGCAAAAGGGAAATTCCGTAAATGAAAAAGAATTGGCTCAAGAAATGGGCATAGATAGTGCTCAATTAAGGCAGCTAGCAGCAGAATATAGTAATGCATTCTCTATACCTCTAGATAACAACAATGGACAAGGCATTGAGATTACACTGGCGGAATCTATATGTAATCAAAAGAGCCCGGATCCGCTGGAATTTATCACAGAGCAAACTGAGAAAGAAATACTGGTAGCTGCAATTAAAGAATTATCGGAAAGAGATAGGCTTATATTGGCTCTTTATTATCAAGAGGAACTTACTTTAAAGGAAATCGGCAGTATCCTTGAAGTTACAGAATCCCGAGTTTGCCAATTGCACTCTAAGGCAATTCAAAGGTTAAGAGAACGTCTCACCAATCTTCTGTAGATGAATGTATTTGTAAGAAAGGGGCTTTTCATGATCAGGGGGATATATGACACCGTAGCAGGTATGAATGTGCAAATTTCTAGAACTGAAAATGCTTCCTACAATTTAAGCAATGCCAATTTACCCGGTTTTAAAAAAGATCTTATAATAGTTAAGCCATTTCAAGAGCTTGTACAATTAAGTGTCGGGCAGCTAAACAACACAAACTTATTACCAAATAGGAGTGTATTGGGAGAAACCAATAACGGGGCCAAAGTTGAACAAGTATATATAGACTTGTCTAATGGACAAACAAGTATAACAGGTAACAATACTGATTTTGCTTTACAAGGACCGGGTTTTTTTACCTTAATGGATCCAGATAATGAAGAAAATATTTATTACACACGTAACGGAAGTTTTAGTATCGACCCTGATGGATATTTGGTAAATGATATGGGTCTGCGAGTCATGGGTAATGATGGTGCTATTACAGTTAATAATGTAGATAGCTTTTGGGTCGACAATAAAGGAAATGTAATGGAAGAAGATGTAGTAGTAAATACTTTTGAGATTGTAACATTTGATAATACAGATGATTTAGACAGATTTGGAAGTAATTTTCTCTTACCTCAAAATCAGGAACCTATACCAGTAGAAGAACCAATTGTAATTCAAAGTTGTTTAGAAAATGCAAATGTTGAACCTGTAAAGGAAACTGTAGAACTGATCAGTGCCACCCGCGCCTATGAAACCGGACAAAAGATTATACAATCTCAAGATAGTATGTTAGATATAGCCATAAATAAAGTTGGGTTATTAAGGTAGAGCAGGGGGAAGCATTTTGTTTAATTCACTTAATACTGAAGGATCTAATTTATCAGCTAAGATTCAAAAGCTTGATGTTGTCGCTAATAATATTGCCAACCTTAACACTACAGGGTTTAAAAGGCAATCTGTCAACTTTGTAGAGCTGTTGGAAAAAAGTCTGGTACAAAGTGAACAACAAGATAATAATGAAAATAAGGCTTCTGGTGTACATGGAGGTGGTGTCGCTGTTACCAAACGCCACTTTAATCAGGGATTATTGAAATATACCGGACGGCCACTTGATCTGGCTATTGAAGGAAAGGGATTTTTTCAGATAACCGATAATGACGGTAAAATTTATTATACTAGGGACGGTAGTTTTCATGTGGACGCTGATGGTAGGATATCAAATAGCCAGGGGTATAAGTTAATAGACGAAGAATTGCCCGATAATTATAGTGATTTGGCTATTAATGATACAGGTGAAATTTCCTGTAAAGATGAAAACGGAGATTTACAAGTAGTAGGACAAATAGAACTTGCGGTCTTTAAGAGCCCGTCTCAGGAGCTTAATGCATTAGGTGATAGTTTATTTATACCTCATGATGAAAACAATACACCTGATAGTGTGATTCCGGGTAAGGAAACGGGTTTTATTAGACAGGGTAATCTTGAAACTTCAAACGTAGATTTGGTAATGGAAATGAAGTTATTAATTGAAACGCAGCGATCTATTCAATTTAATGGAAAGACAATAACAACTGTTGATCAAATGTGGAATATCACAAACAACCTACAAAAATAAATAAATATAGGTGAGGCAATGCAATTAACCAAAAATGTTAATGATCTTCACGTTGGCATTGGTGAGTATAAGATTTCTAGGAGTCCGGGGCGTCTTGTTACTTTGGGGTTAGGGTCTTGCGTGGGAGTTAGTTTGTGGGATCCAAAAAATAAATTAGGTGGCCTACTACACGTAATGCTGCCAAACAGTAAAGATTTCAACAGAATAAATAAATACGAGAAATATGCTGATTTGGGCATACCACTTTTGATTAAAGATATGGTTAAGCAAGGTACCAGTAAGAACATGCTACAAGCCAAACTTATAGGGGGGGCCCAGATGTTTACCGGTGTTAATCAAAAGCAAATATTTAATATTGGTGAACGAAATGTTGAGATGTCGCGTAAAATATTAAAAGAAATGTCTATACGAATTATTGGTGAAGATGTAGGGGGAAATAAAGGCCGGACCATGTACCTGGATCTCGTAACGGGAGAAGTACTGGTGAAAACGCTCGGAAAAAATATAAAGGTGATTTAAATGCATATTAATGATTTTAAAACCAGAGTCATGGCCACATTCCGTTTGGATTTACATAGTTATAAGGAAAAACAGTTACAGCGCCGCCTTGATTCTTATCTTAATAGATTAAAATTAAAAAATTATGAAGAACTATTTAATCAACTTACCAAAGAAAAGGATTGCTACGAAAAGTTTTTGGACTTTTTAACTATTAATGTTTCAGAATTCTTCAGAGATCCACAGAGGTTTGTTGAATTAAAAGAAAAATACCTTCCGCAATTATTCAAAGGACGTCATCCGGTAAAAATATGGAGTGCCGCCTGCTCTAATGGATCGGAACCTTATTCGATTGCTATTATTTTAGAAGAGTTAGGGCTGTCTTCAAGGAGCAGCATCCATGCAACTGATATAGATAGAACAATATTAAATAAAGCAATGGAAGCCAGGTATGGACATGATAGTCTTAAAAATGTCAGTGAGGAAAGGATCAATCGTTTTTTTATCAAGCAAGGTGATTTATATTTATTAAAAGATACTATTAAAAAAAAGGTCTTCTACCGTTATCATAACCTTTTAAATAATGACTATCAGAAAAGCTATGATCTTATTGTTTGCCGTAATGTTACTATATATTTTACCAGGGAAGCACAAGATGAGATACATAAGAAATTTAATAAATCTTTAAATCCCGGAGGGGTGCTATTTATTGGCGGAAGTGAAATGTTATTTAATTACCGGGAATTAGGTTTTGAAAAATTATCTCCGTGTTTTTATAGAAAACTAAACTTCTAGCCGTGTGGGATGAAGGGGTTGATATCATGTTTGAATCCAACAAATTAACGGAACTACAAATTGATGCGCTGCGGGAGATAGGTAACATTGGTTTAGGGCATGCCGCAACTTCACTGTCGGAGATGTTGGAAAGAAAAATTGGCATGGACGTTCCACATGCGGATTTTATTAGCATGGAAGAAGTAATAAATATTCTTGGGGGATATGAGGAACTGGTCTCCTGTGTCAGCTTAAAGCTGGATGGTGATATCAATGGTATTGTATTTTATATTTTTAACAAATCTAGTACGTATAAATTGGTAGACATGCTGATGGGGTTCGAAGACGGAACTACAAACGGACTGGATGATATGGCCACTTCTACAATTAATGAAATAGGTAATATTTTAACGGGATCATTTATATCTGCAATTAGCAATTTTACTAATTTAAAGATCATACCATCTACGCCGATTTTTGCCTTTGACATGCTGGCGGCTATATTTACGACATTAATAACCACCAGCGGTCAACCAGAGGGAGATAATGTTTTAACTATTAAAACCGAGATGTATCGAGATGATCGTAAAATAAATGGCTTTTTTTTCTTAATGCCTGATCCGGAGTCATTTAATAAACTATTTATTGCTTTAGGTATAGAAGATTAATACAGTGGGGGGAAAATAATGTCAATAAGAATTCTTATAGTTGATGATGCAACTTTTATGCGTATGATGATCAAAAATATTGTTACCAAATTGGGTTACGAAGTAGTGGGGGAGGCAGAAAACGGTAAACAGGCTGCAGAGTTATACTCTGAGCTTAAACCGGATCTGGTAACTATGGATATAACTATGCCGGAAATGGATGGTATTGAAGGAGTCAAGGCAATTAAAAGAATAGATCCCAATGCTAAAATTGTTATGTGCAGTGCTATGGGTCAGCAATCTATGGTTATGGAGGCTATTCAATCCGGGGCTATGGATTTTATTGTCAAACCATTTAAACAAGATAGGATTGCTCAAGCTATTGAAAGAGTTATGAATAGATAAATAATTGGGGGATAAATATGCAGGAAATCCTTTCTCAGGGTGAAATTGACGCATTATTGGATGCATTAAATACTGGTGACATCCCTATAGAGGAAATTGATACGAAAACCGGTCAAGAAATAAAAATTAAAAGTTACGACTTTCGCCGGCCAAATAAATTTTCCAAGGAACATTTAAGAACCCTGGAAATACTGCACAACCTTTTTGCTCGACATGTAACAAGTTTTTTGTCAGGCTATTTAAGATCAAATGTAAACATTGAATTAGTTTCTGTGAGCCAGACCATATTTGACGAATTTATACGTTCTATACCAACTCCTACAGTACTTACAATATTTGACTTGTTGCCTTTGAATGGATCAGTTATATTGGAGGCTAATAATGCTTTTATATTCCCTGTAATTGATTTAATGTTTGGTGGGAACGGTTCTACCGGAGATTTAAACAGGGAATTAACCGATATTGAAATTCAGGTAACTAAAAAAATAATGACCAAAATTTTAGAATACTTTATTCCTACTTGGCAGGATATTTTCGAGGTTAAACCGGAATTATATTCCGTAGAAACAAACCCCCGTTTGCAGCAGCTTTATTCGCCAAATGAAGTGGTAGCACTTTTAACGTTTACTGTATCACTAGGGGAAAATATCCAGGGAATGATAAATTTATGTTACCCGTATATTACGCTGGATCCCGTAATTGCCAAACTTTCAATGCGACAGCAGTTCATCAGAAACTTTTCATCTTCCCATGAAGACGACTATGCTAATATTTTACACTGGTTAAATCATTGCAATATCGATATTACTGCTGTGCTGGGCGATACCCAAATAACGGTTAATGACCTTTTGCAAATACAACAAGGTGACGTTATTGTACTTGATCAGAATATTAATAGTGACATTAATGTATTAGTTGGAGAAAACTTAAAATTTGGCGCGCAGGTGGGATTAGTAGACGAAAATTTGGCTATTCAAATTGTTTCGCTTATTGAAGGGGAATTTAATAATGATTGATAATAAACTACTCCAACAAGAGGAAATAGATGCTCTGTTAAATGGAAATGATATTCAACAAAAACAACCTGAAAATGATAATGGCAGCGATTTAACACAAGATGAAATAGATAAAATGCTCCGGGGCGCTCAAGACAGCTACCAGTTATCTCAATCTGATAAAGATCAAAATTTAGATCAAAATGATATTGATGCTCTCATAATGACTGCCCAAAACGACCGGCAGGAATTACTTGAACGCCAGGGTGAGGATTTGGATAATGAGCGGCTAGTTGATGAAGATGAGCAAGACAATGAGGGAGCGTCGTTTAATAATACTGAGGCCCTAATAGATTTAACTTCGGACTTAACTGTAGAAGAAAAAGACGCACTGGGTGAAATAGGTAATATTTCTATGGGGTCTTCTGCCACTACCTTATCCCAGTTATTAAACAAGCGAGTGCAAATTACCAGCCCTAAAGTAATTGTAACCAACCAAGATGATTTTTTTAATCAGTTTGATAGTCCTTATTTAATTATTAAGGTAAAGTTTACGAAGGGCTTTGATTGTTACAATGTTCTAATAATAAAAATGCATGATGCCATTATTATGGCTAATTTGATGATGGGCGGCGACGGGTCCGAACTTTCGGAAGAGATTTCTGAAATGGAAATCAGCGCCGCTTCAGAAGCCATGAATCAAATGATAGGCACCGCGTCAACAGCCTTGGCAGACCTTCTGGAACGAAAGTTTTATATATTACCTCCGGAAACCGATATAGTTCAGAACACAGAAAAAATAAACGTTACTCTACCATTCGGTGATCCCATAGTAGTTATTTCATTCCGTATGAAGATAGAAGATTTATTAGATACAAGTATTATGCAGGTGCTAGATATAGAAACTGCCCGTGAACAGGCTATGCTACTTTGGAAAAAGCTTAGTGGCGGAGATGATGCACTAATTACATCTGTTCCCCAAAAACCGGCGGGGCATGAAAAGGTACTCGATCTTAACGCAAGTGCATCGACCGGAGAACAAATTCTTCATGAAGTAACTGAAGCAAGTTTTACGAAAAGTGAAGAAGAGCTAAACCAACCACAAGATATGGAAAAAAATATTTTATCCGGTGTGGCTCTTGATAAACTTAATTTACTTTTGGATATTCCTTTGAAAGTATCGGTAGTACTGGGTCGTGCTAAAAAACAAATTAAAGAGGTATTACAAATGACCCCGGGAGCTATTGTAGAGCTGGAAACATTAGTCGATGAACCTGTAGATATACTGATTAACGGAAAGTTAATTGCAAAAGGCGAGGTTGTGGTGGTAAATGAAAACTTCGGTATTAAAATTAACAGTATAATTTCTACCAAAGCAAGGATTGATACCTTAAAAGGATAAAAAGTAAAAGAGATATACTTGCAATAAAAAGTCTATTTTCATTTATAATTAGGGCTTGCTGAACCGAACTTATTTTAATTAAAACAGTATAATAACGGTTCTTGAAAACCCAGATTATACCGAAACAGACGCCGCATAAAAAAGAACAAAAGAACACGGAGCCTACGTTCCAAATTCATTACTAGGAACTGCAGGCAGATCACGCTTTCGGCGGTCTCTTTTAGACGTGCCATAATACGTGCCAATCCATAGCGACGCTTGCCTTCTCCGAATTTCGCTTCTACAGCATTGCGTTCGCTGGCATCTTGCCGTTCTATGCGTCTCTGTTCTCTCTGTAGTACTTTATCAATCAGTGGTCTTCCTAGCCGTGGTCCACTGAGCCGTATGTTATATCTATCGCAGAAGCGCAGGTTTTCCCTATTCCGGTATATTTTGTCTGCCTGAACGGCTTCAGGGTAGTACCCGTACTTTTGGCGGTAATATTCCACCGATTCTTGCAAGGTTACCCCTTCATTAAAGGCGTCCCAACTTAGCGTTTCCACAAAGGCGTAACCATCTATCATACTGATAGCGACTTTGGCACCGAACTCGACATCAGCTGTGGCTTTACCTCGGACAATGGGACGCACATGCGGCTGGCTGATGCTTACAATGCGATCATTTATCTTGTGTTTGCGGTAGGTATACATATGGAGTTGTTGTTCATAGACCATACGTATGGTGCGCAATGTATCCTGTTGTTTCTGACTTAGACCATGACTATCACCGGCCATAGCTAGTAGGCGGTCTACAGCACTTAGGTTGCGCCTCACATAGCGCAGCTGCTTGCCGATGGCTTTTCGGATAGCTTTTTTACCAGGCTTTCTGTTGTGAACAATGTTAAGGTAGGCTTTACGAGCTATTTGACGATAAGTACGTGGTCTTCTACCTGGCTTACCAAGAGTCTTGTGCACGAGATCGATAATGTTATCCAACTTCTCCCTAGCTTCGTTAAGCAAGGATAAGTCAGTGGGGTAGCGTATGTCTGCCGGGGCGCAGGTGGCATCCAAGATGAGTTTGCCTTTGTTTGCCGGATATACCTCAAAAGAAGAGGCTTTGCTTTTTGGGCTATTTGGTTCTTTCGCGTGCGTTTTTTTGCCACCTGAAGGTGGTTTAGGCTTGTTGTCATCGTCCTTCTTTTGCTCTTCCGCTTTCTTGGCGGCACGACAGATTTCTTCGTTGATATCTTTTAGGGTTTCAGAGCCAAAACGCTTACGAAAGTGGACCATTAGTGAAGAATCAAATGGCGGCCGATCATGGTATTCCCTTAGACCGATAAAGTATTGCAAATAGGGATTCTCAGTGATCTGCTCCACTGTTTCACGGTCACTATAGCCACATTTCTCTTTAATGATTAAGGCACCAAGGGCCATTCTGACGGGTTTAGCCAACTGTCCACGGTTGCTGGGAAAAAGATTGGCATAGCGTTCTTCGATGCTTTCCCAGGGGATAATTTTAGCTAGTTTTACCCAGCGGTTATCAGCTCTTAATTTGCCTTCAAAAGGCAATATAAATTCTTCAAGATAATATTGGTTTTCCACTTTACGGAACATATTTTTTGCCTCCAGGTGCACGGTTTTTGCAATCTTTACCGCATTTTCCATGCATCTTATTTCGACAAATATGCTCCTAAATCCTTGATTTTATTGGGTTTTTGTTTAGTTCAGCAAGTCCTAATTAGGGCCTTCCGATATTTACTTGAGCAGTGAAAATCTTTTACGCTACTTTAAATTGTTTGGACAAACTATCAAGCTCCTCAGCCATCCCGGCAAGGTTCTGACTTGTCGAAGAAATCTCTTCTACACTTGCCGTTTGTTCCTCGGCCGTTGCAGCAACGTTTTGCACACCCGAAGACATCTGCTCTGCGGCTGACGCTACAGACTGTATTTCTCCTGAGAGATTCTGAACTGCCGAAATGATTTTTTCAAACGTTGTTCCTACATCCGATACAACAGCTGCTCCTTCTTTTACCTGGGCGATGTTGTCAGTCATACTTTGAACAGCTTTATTTGTTTCCTGCTGGATTGATGTAATAAGATCATGAATTTCTTTTGCAGCGTCTGCCGACTGTACGGCAAGCTTTCTTACCTCTTCGGCAACCACTGCAAAACCGCGTCCCTGTTCCCCCGCTCTAGCTGCCTCAATAGCAGCGTTCAAGGACAGTAAATTGGTTTGTTCAGCGATTTGGGTAATTAGTTCTACAATTTGAGAGATCTTTGTTGCAGATTCATTCAATGCGTTAATAACTTCACCGCTGGTGGTAGTAGCGTTTTCAATGGCCTCCATCTGTATACCTATGCGGTTTATTCCCTCGTTTCCTTCCCGGGCATATGTAGTGGCCTGTTCTGATATTTCTGCTATGTGCTGCGTATTAACAGTGACCTGTTCAACGGTACTGGCCACCTGATTAGTTGTTGATGCTGTTTCCTGAGCACCTGCGGCGACATTTTGTGAACTTGCTGAAAGTTGCATTGAGGATGAAGCAATAACCTGAGATTTTTCCTGAATTTGAATAACTAAACTCCTTAAGTTTAGTATCATTTTATTAAAAGCCATTGCTAACTGGCCAACCTCATCTTTTGTTTTAATGTCAATTTCTTTACCAGTTAGGTCGCCCTCAGCAATTTTAGCTGACTCTGCGGCAACTTTTCTAAGTGGCAGGGAAATTGAGCGGGCAAGGAAAAAGCCCAGCAATAAGCCTATTAGCAAAGCTAAAATACTGGAAAACAATGCTATTCTCTTCATGGAAGTAAATTCCGTGTTGATATTTTGGACAATTGTCATAAGGTTGTTGTTTCGTTCTTTCGCATATGAGTCCGTAGCGTTATTAATATTGTTCGCTAATGGTAACCCTTCGTTTATAGCCACTGCGTTAGCTTCTTCTTCTTTACCCTCTCTAATAAGGGGAATATATTTATCCAGGAATAATGCACTATATTGATCCTGGTAATCCTTTAATGTCTGAAACTTTTCTTTGTTTGAGGACTGTCTGGCCGTATCTATCATGGTTTGAAGGATGGAGATATTTTCCTCACCCAGTTGTCTAAGCTGTTCAACGTAATTATCCTGCTTATAATACATATACCCTCGCATGGCAGCCGATTGAGCAGTAAAATTATTCCTAATATTACTTAGCTGCTGACTTCTTTCAAACTCATGAGGGATGTTGCTCACATTAACCTGTACGTCTCCAATCTTATGATAAACAATACCTGCAGCAATTGTAAATATAGCTATAACAAAAATAAAACCACTAAGAATTTTTAATTGTAATGACATGTCCTACTCCTCTCCAAAATTTAATTAATCATTTTTTAATCAAAAACATACTTTTTTATTATTCTATTTATCCCCACCTCGTTTAACAATTCAAAATATTTAATATGCAATTCCTTCCTGGTTATTCGGTTACCTGTATCTTTCCGATGAACATCCATAAACACTATCACATCCCCGGGCCAAATGAGGCTAATATGGTAATCATAAGTAATTTATACCATATCCTGGTATTGCGATATATCGATTAGATATCAATATTTTAGCACTAATTGCATATATCATCAATAAATATTGGAACTTATAGTGTTCTAGAAAAAGCCATGCAGGCTATTATCCAGGAACACATAGATGAGATTAAAGAACGCTCCGGCCTGTCCTTTGCCAAGGCACTGGGGGTGAAGCACAATGAATAGCCCTTATTAAAGCAGATGCGGTATAAAAAGGCCTTGAGGACGATGAATTAATTTAGCTAAGGTCCAATGCCAGTGGCAATGACTTATTAAGGCTCAAAATCAGGGGTTGCCTGACATTGGACCTTTTTTCTCCCGCAAAACTTCTAATTGGAACCTTTAAGAACCCTCCTCCTGCTTCCTTTAACTGTGCTTCCCAGTAGGGGATTAAAAAACTTTCTTTTTATTCATATAATCCTCGACATACATCAATGTTTCACCAAAGCGCTGGAAGTGTACGACTTCCCGCTCCCTCAAAAAGCGCAGCACGTCTTTGACCTGCGGGTCATCGGTTAAATGAAGCAGGTTTTCATATACGGCCCGGGCTTTTTGCTCTGCGGCCAGGTTTTCGTGTAAATCAGCTACCGGATCTCCGGTGGCGGAAACGTAAGCGGCAACCCAGGGTACCCCGGCAGCATTTTCCCAGTACAAGGCGCGTCCGTGATCCGCATAATGACTTCCTAAATCTGCTGCCTTAATGGCTTCAATGGGAGCGCCTTCGATGAGTTTATATACCAGTGTGGCAACTATTTCCATATGCGCCAGCTCTTCAGTGCCAATGTCGGTAAGCACCCCCTTGGCCATGGCGGTGGGCATAGTGTAACGCATATTCAGGTAGCGTAAGGAGGCGGAAAGTTCCCCCTCCGGACCGCCGTATTGAGTAATGATGTATTTGGCCAGCTTGGGGTTAGGCGCGCTTACCCGTACGGGTATTTGCAATTTCTTCTCGTATACCCACATACTCACATATCCCTTCCTTTATATTAGTACTTGATTTCCCAGGGCCACGGGCTATCAATCCATTTCCAGCGATTTTGCACAGCCGGAGAATAACCGTAATTAAGCATTGGACCGTAGATTTTCTCATAGTTGCGCACAGCTTTTAATAAATCATTGTGTACCTGGTTAAACATGTTCAGCGCCTGCTGGTCATTGGGATGGGTATCCAAGAACAAGTTCAGTTCCGTGGCCACGATTGATAATTGTTGTATCTGTAAGAGCATTTGTACTTGGTTGCGATGATCCACAATAATTCACCTCCGTAAATTAGTACGGGTATGGTCTATACAATTCAGGAAACAAAGTGCCCGTTTCCAATGCCCGGGCAGGGGTATTTACTTTCCCCCACCTCTGTATGAGAATGTACGCCCTGGCCAGTTCCATTCCCGGGTAGACGCCGGGTTGATCGGGGTACCCCGGGTAAACGGGATAATCAGGGTAACCGGGTTGAGCTGGTTTTCCTGGTTGATAACCGGGACCGAAGCCTGGCTGGCCGGGATAGGGCGGCAAACCGTCAGACTGCACCGGGTCAAAGGGTGCATACATTGGATCAACGGGCTGAAGGGGTTGATGCGGGTCAGTTCCACCCGGCTGACCGGGGACCGGCCCCAGACCGGTTGATGCTGCGGCACCGGTTTTATGGTCTTTAGACTGCACCTTAACCTGATCCGGCTTTTTATCGTCTTTGTTATTCAAAATGCATACCTCCAAAGCAATAAATTTCAGTAATCACTTAAACCAAATTATGTAAAAGATGCTAATGGTGTTACTTAATTAGATGCAAATTCTATAGAATCAGGTGCTGTATACTAAAAAGGAACCTATTTATCGATTAGCTTTCATGCCAGCTAAAAAATTTGTATTAACAGGACATAAAGATAGTAGTGAGGAGGATGACGACGGGAGTAATAAAGGAGGTTTAAAGCAGTTACAAAATAGTTGAATAAAAGGTATAAAATATACAAAAAGCCATTGCCACAAACACCTGTTCCATTGTAAAATAGATACAGGAGGTGAAGTGGCATATGAGTGTTAAGTAAAAAAAAAGAAAGGAAAAGGTTTCTTAGCAGTTACAACCAATGACGCGTCGCAAAGACACATAGTGAAAGTCGGGCGCGGAGGTTGAAATCAACCAGGCGGTGGGTAACACCCCCTTCCGGGCAGGACGCTAGCTTTTTGGCAGCGGCGGGTAACCCTTCGGGGTGAGCCACCCGGAATATGGACGAGAGTCCATAGCTGAGCAGTTGAATCCTGTGACACTGCCTTCCGTTAGTCGGCGGGAGAGAAAGCTAAATAAATCTAGATTATCCTTTATAAATCAGATATGTTTAGGTTTCAGAAACCAGGAAACAAGAAGGTAGTTTTCAAAAAGCCTATTAAAATTAAAGATTTAAATAAGAAATAAAAAAGATTAAGTGCTGCCGGCAAGTTTACCGGCAGCACTTAATTGATATATATCTATCTATTTGCTTAATAATACAGCGAAAATTACTTATTGAGGCCATTACCTGAGAACATTTTTTCTATTTTTACTGCGGTCGTTTCAACTTTCAACTTTCAACACCCGGCACCAACTAACCAATTAAATTTTAACCTAAGCAAGCATGTTTTCCAGGTCGTTTTCCGGCGTGGTGATTAGCTGGAGGTTGTAGTTCTCCTGAATAACCGCCAGCACATTGGGTGTCAGAAACGCAGGTGCCGACGGGCCGATGCGGATATTCTTAATACCCAGGTGCAGCAGGGTGAACAGTATGGACACTGCTTTTTGTTCGAACCAGGACAGCACCAGGCTCAAGGGCAGGTCGTTTACACCGCAATTAAATACTTTAGCCAGCGCCGCAGCTACCTGAATGGCCGAGTAAGCGTTATTACATTGCCCCATGTCCAGCATGCGCGGAATGCCGTCGATGTCGCCAAGATCCAGGTAGTTGAAACGGTACTTGCCGCAGCCCAGGGTGATAACGATGCAGTCCTCCGGTATTTGCTTCACCAAATCAGTGTAATAGCTGCGCGAGGCTTTTGCACCTTCGCAACCCCCTACCAGGAAAATGTGACGAATTTTACCGGCTTTAACAGCGTCAACTACTTTGTCGGCAATAGAGAGCACAAAATTGTGGTGGAAGCCGGTAGTCAGTGTGCCGCCCGGTTTCTCGGGCAGTGCGCCCAGGGATTTAGCTTTTTCAATTACCGCTGTGAAATCACGGTTTTCTATGTGGGTTACTTCAGGCAGTTTGGCAATACCGCAGGTAAACATACGGTCTTTGTATGATTCCTTGGGCAGTAGTACACAGTTGGTGGTGCCTAAAATTGCCCCGGGGAATTCCTCAAATTCTTTTTTCTGGTTCTGCCAGGCGGAGCCGTAATGGCCAACCAGGTTCTTGAATTTTTTCAGTTCGGGATAAGCATGACCCGGCAGCATTTCGCCGTGGGTGTATACGTTTACTCCTGCTGCCTCTGCTTGCACCAGCAGTTCGTACATATCTAGAAAGTCGTGGCCGGTAATTAACACGGCCGGGCCCGGTTTAAAGCCTGTGAATACCTGGGTGGGTTCAGGGGATCCAAACCGCCCAACATTGGCTTTATCCAAAATTTCCATTGCCCGCAGGTTCATTTCGCCTAATTCAAGCACTTTTTTAACATGGTCATTTAAATCAAAGTTGACGTTGGTCAGGGTAGTGAAAAGGGCTTCGTGCATGAAGGCATCTACCTTTTCATCCCGCAGGCCCAGCTCTCTGGCGTGATAGGCATAAGCTGCTACGCCTTTGAGCCCGATAATCAAGGCATCTTGCAAGCTGGCAACATCCTCATTTTTACCGCAAACCCCTACTTTGGTGCATCCGGTTCCACCTGCTGTTTGTTCACATTGGTAGCAAAACATGTTTATTTCCTCCTTTGGTTGTATTTTTTTTTCGTGGTGTTTTTGATGTATATAATTTACCTTAAACAGCTGCCGGTCACTATGATATAGCTCACATACCGGGGTTTAGATTAATCACACGGAAAGTTTGATATTTGTAACAGTATTTAAGTGCTTGTACGTTTGGGTGAAAATATTGCCATACATTATAATTATTAGGCATTAATAAACATTAAATATTTTCTTAAACATTCATTAAATTATGGCAATTATTACCTCGTTACATATTTTCAAATTTCATTCAATATTAAAAGGGAAAAGACAGGTACCCGGTGAATTTAAATGTAAGGGAGGGGTAGTATGAAAACGGTGGCAGTTTACGGTTTTGCTGCCAGTACGGGCAAATCCTCCGTAGCTAAGGAATTAGCCGGTTTTTTTCATCTACAGGGCCGCAGTACCATGCTGGTGGATATGGATCTTGTAAAGGGTAACTTGGCTGAAAGGCTGGGCTTGAACAGCTCACCGAACATCGGCATATGGCTAAAGGATATATTTAAGTGGCTGGATAGTATACCTTGCTGGAAAATTAAATATACCATGGATGAAATAGAACCATACTTGCAAACCTTTGATGGCTTATCAGTACTGGCCAGTAACACTGAAGGCAATTTAGCCGGTTCACCATTGCTGCTAAACGGTGTCGATGTCTTGCTGCGCAGTTTGCTGGATACATCATTTGATGTGTTGATATTTGACACTAATGAAGAAGTGCGCGATTATACATTAAATATGTTGCTCAGAATGAATAAAGTGCTTTTAGTTGCTGAGCCATTTGGCTTTTCTTTGCCAAATGCGGAAGCTTTTGTGCGCCTGCTGGTTGATGAGGGGTTCAGTATGGACAAGTTTGGGCTGGTGCTGAATCGTTATCCTACCTATGCTGAGGAAGACCCCCTGGAAATAAGCCGGGCCCTGGGGGTACCCCTTTACGGAGTATTGCCCAATTATCCGGATTTAACTGGGAAAAAAGGTTACGCCAGGATTTTTACTATGAACCGCACCAACCGGTTTACTGAAGAAGTGGGTAAAATTGCCGACAAAATATGGGGTGAAAATTTTTTTGTCTAATATGTATATATCGAAAACCATTGAAACCAAGCTCGGCTTACTGGTATTTGAAGGGCCGGTTAAAGGCGAATTATTAGCCAATTATAACATGCATGCTGAATTAAGCAATTTTCGGCCGCCGGATCTTCAAAAAGCCGCGCTGTGCAAAATTACAGATTTTCCTGAGGGCATGGTATTTATTGTCCGCAACTGCCAGACAGTCATCGGCTATGTTACTTTTCACTACCCTGATGGTTACAGCAGGTGGCGCAGGCACCCTGCAGTGCTGGAACTGGGGGGTATTGAAGTAGCCAATAGTTTCAGGCACAACCATGTGGCTTCTAGATTACTTGAAATAGCTTTAAGCAGCGGGCTTATGGAAAAAAATATTGTTATTACCACTGAATACTTCCGGCACTGGGATACAAACGGCAACCGAATGAATGTCTGGGAATACAGAAAAATGTTGGACCGGCTTTTTGGAAAGTTTGGATTTGTTGTCAAACCAACCGACGACCCCGATATTCGGGAACATTCGGTCAATGCTTTAATGGCCCGCGCCGGCTCGGAATTGAACAAGGATGATCTAATACTTTTCGAAAGATTACAATTTAAAAAATCAATGCTTTAATCATGCGATAAACGCAATTATAAAAAGAACTTTTAGGCAGCCGTAGTTTTACACGGCTGCTATTTTATTTGCTCCACTGGGCAATTTATGTAAACATCCACGTTTATTTTAACCCCAATTATTACCGCAAGTTATGCAATGGGTAAAATGAGTGCCGGGCACTTTATCGGCAAAGACTATGCTAAGTAGTGTACTATATGCACAAAGGAGTGAGGTAATATGCAATTATCACCGGGAGAACGAGCTTTGCTGGCTTACTTCCCCAGCAGCAGCGCCGCTGAGTCAGCAGCGAAGGAATTGAGGAATAATGATTATGATACCGTTCAGGTGGACCGGGTTAGCCGGTATGGTGCCACCAATGATGCCGAAATAAATAATGCCCTAATGGGAAGGGCAGAGACCATCACCGGTCTAACCCTTTATTCCGCCGGCACTGATAGTTTTGTTGATAACGACACCCGGGTGCTGTTGGGGGCCGACCCATCAGTCAGCGGCTACGGCAACCACGATTACGGGGTGGCAGGCGGAAGCGCCTTTTTAGTCACTGTAGTGACTACTGATGATTATACCGGCAGGGCAGAGGAGATACTAAAAAATAACGGGGGCAAACTTTAGGCGAAATTTCAATATTTCGGCTAATAGCGTTAAACACCCGGGACATCCGCAAAATATGGTGCAGAAAGGGGGTTTATAAATGCCGGAGGAACCTAATAACCTGTCCCTTTACGCAGAGCAAATGCGCGAGGAACAGGAGGTGCCCATACTATCGCCTGAGTGGCTTAATGTACTGGAATCCGATTACATTGATACTTTTGATGATGCTCTAGATGTACTTGAAGATGCCCAACAGGTGAATGCGATGGATGTTCTGGAGGACCGGTCCGCCCATTACATTGACCAGTAGATAGCAGCCAGCTATAGTTTATTACCAAACCAGTTTCCGTTCTTTCATGCCGGCCGGAGGCTGGTTTTGTTGTTCATCAAACACCAAAATAACCCCATTAAACGCGGTAAACCCTGAGCAGCTTGTCTTTTTTGCTTTTTTTGGTTACAATGGTAAAGGTGCTTATAAATATAAGAAGGTAATTTTAACCTGACTAACTTGGCGTAAGTCTCCCACTTCTATAAGTGGGAGTACAACGCCAACTAAGTCATGCATTTGCAGTTCTAAAATTCAGGGGGAGTTGAATCTCCCCCTGAATTAAGAACTTGCTTCAAAGAACTAAAATCACCAGAGCAGACGATTGGAGGTCTTGCGGTTTGAAACGCGTGGTCAGTGTCAGCCTGGGTTCATCCAGGCGGGATCACCAGGTGCTGGTGGAACTGCTGGGCGAGCAGTTTGAAATCAGTCGCCTGGGCATGGACGGCGATTTTGACCGAGCCCTGGCCAAATTGCAGCAACTGGACGGGCAGGTGGATGCCATCGGACTGGGCGGTATCGATGTATATGTATATGCAGGCAATAAACGATACGCCTTTAAGGACGGGCTGAGATTAATGGAAGCCGTAAAAACCACTCCGGTGGTGGACGGCAGTGGTTTAAAAAACACTCTAGAGCGTGAAACGGTTACATATTTGCTACAGAATACAGATTATATAAAAAAAGGTACCCGGGTGCTCATGGTCAGCGCGGTGGACCGGTTTGGCATGGCCGAGGCTTTTGCGACAGCACAATGCGATATCACCTATGGCGATTTAATTTTTGCCGCCGGTATACCTTATCCCATTAAAACTTTGCAGGAGTTGGAAGAAATAGCCGCCAGGCTGCTGCCGGAAATGACTAAACTGCCATTTCATATGCTTTATCCCACTGGCAAGCAGCAGGAAACCCGGGACGAAGAAAAGACGCAAAAATTTGCCCAATATTACCAGGATGCCGAGGTTATCGCCGGTGATTTTCATTTCATCAAACGTTATTTGCCGGACAAGCTGAACGGGCAGATGATTATCACCAATACCACTACTGCTGCAGATTTAGAACTTTTAAGTCAATGTGGTGCCGGCCGTTTGGTGACTACCACCCCGGTATTTGAAGGACGCTCCTTTGGCACCAATGTAATTGAGGGTGCACTGGTTGCACTGTTAGGTAAGCCCTGGGAGAATATCAACCCTGTTGACTATCTGGGAATCATCAAGCAGCTCGACTTCAAACCGCGTATTATTGAAATGGTGAATTAATTAACCTTTACCCGTGCTCCCCCAGCAGGCTCTCTTTTGATTAACAGTATTTCAGCAAGTGGAGGATGTTTATGGCTACACATGAAGAAATTGCTGCTAGCTTACAGGCTTTTTGTGAAGGTTATCAAAATAATCAAAAGCTGAAATTAATGAACCGTGATTGGAACCGGATCATTGTAATTAAGGCTAATGATATAGACTCCCAGCATACCCTGACCCTGCATAACGGTGAGTTGTCACTAACCCAGGGTACGCCGGGCCAAACTGCGGATTTGGTGGTTACATCGGACAGCGAAACACTGGCGGACATGTTTTACGGCGATATTACCCCTACTGAACCATACATGAACGGCACTCTGGTTATTCAGGGTACAGAGGATGATATTGTGCGCCTGGACTTTATATCACTGATGATTTGGGGTGAGTGACTTGCAGTTGAAAAAAGTGCTCACCCTGCGTACTATTGTGGCCACCAGCGCCGGTCTGACACTATCCAGTGCCACTTTTGCGGCAGCGGTGCAGGTGGCCGGCTTTTTGGCGGGCGATGCCGCCTGGCTGGCTATTCTTACTGGTGGGCTGCTGTGTATGACAGCGGCCCTTTGTTTTAGTGAATTGAATGGTATGACTCCTTCGGCGGCGGGTATCCGCCTTTATTTTAGCCGGGCTTTTAATGACCGGCTTGCCCTTACAGTGTCCATGCTGTATATGCTGGTCATTATGGGGGTGATTGGAGCGGAAAGCTATATACTGGCTCAGGTTTTAAACGAGGTCTGGCCGTCCGTACCCGCACTGGTTTGGATACTGGTCATGTTCATTACTGTTACGGTGATCAATATGGTGGGTATTAAAATCGCCGGTGGTTTTCAGGATATGATTACCTACGGTTTGATTCTGTCTCTGGTGTCTATAGCATTCATCGCCCTGGTCCGGGTGGATTTTCAAATTACCGCTCCAGTGGCTACAGGCGGTGCGGTGGGACTGGTTAACGCGGTGGCGGTGGGTATTTTCCTTTTTGTGGGATTCGAGTGGGTAACCCCGCTGGCTGAAGAAGTGACCCACCACCGTCTCATATCCCGGGGCATGTTGCTGGCCATTGGTCTTCTCAGTGTTATTTACTCACTTTTTACTATGGCCATGACTGCCACAGTAAGCCGCGAGGTGCTGGCCGGCTCACCCATACCCCAGCTGATTTTCGCCCGCAGTTTACTTGGTGGTGCCGGGGTGGTTTGGATGGTGGTCATAACTCTGGCAGCTTCTATTACTACTTTTAACGCCGGCTTAATCAGCGTATCCCGTTTTATTTATGCTTCGTCCAGGGAACATGTTCTGCCACAGGTGTTCAGCAAGCTGAGCATGCGCTTCTTTACACCGTGGGTAGCCGTGCTTGCTATATTTATCATTGGCCTGGTTATTTCCACGGTTGTGCTGGTGACACAGCGGTACCTTGTGTTGGTGAACATGGCCGCGGCCATGGAGAGTATTATATACGCCCTGGCGGGGTTGGCCGTGATTAGACTGCGCAAAAAAATGCCTGGTGCCAACCGCCCCTACCGCATACCGGGTGGTTATATTATCCCGGTCACCTGCGTGGTAGTTTTCACCGGCCTGACACTGGCTGTATTTGCCAGTTTCCCCAATGTGCTGTTGTATATCGGCTTGGGCCTGCTGTTCTGCTTCTGGTACGTAAACGTGGTGGTACCCGAGCTAAAGAAACGGCATCAGGCCCAAAAGGGGGCTGCCAGGCAGCGCAAGCGACCGTTGCCCCAGGCCGGCGGCAAGGCAGGGGATTAGATTGAACACTATGGCTATAGCAAAAGCGGGGTAAGCAGCCCCGCTTGGTTACCTTACAGTTGATGTATTTAGTTTTGGTTAATTGTTATTACTTTTCAGCCGTAAATATATCGTTATAACTACTGCAGGCCCAGCAGGTGGTACACTTCAGCATTGACCGAATTATCTCTGGACAAGCCCCGGCTTTCACGGAATTGCAGCACGGCTTTTTCCATGCCGCCGCCCCAGATACCGTCGATGGGGCCATCATAGAAGCCCAGCCTTTGCAGTCGTAGCTGCACTTCCATAACATCACCTCCGCGCTCATCCCGCCGCATGGTTCTATATTGGCTGGGCTGGTAGCGAAACTGGTTGCCAATTAACGTTACCGGTGTGCCTGGCTTGACCCAGGGGTAAATCTCCTCCACATTATGGTTGTTCATGCGGATACAGCCGTGGCTGGCATAACTACCGATGGCATGGGGCTTATTTGTTCCGTGAATACCATAGATGCCCCAGGGTACTGTCAGCCCGAGCCAACGGGTGCCGAATCCAGTACCCCAGTTCGCGGCCTTGCGCAGCACTTGAAAGTTTCCAATGGGCGAGGGAGTTTTATATTTACCCACCGCCACCGGGTATTGTTTGTAAGGTTCACCGTCTGATAGCACTGTCAATTTGCGCCGGTAGGTATCCACAACAATACTCACCTCGCCTGGGGGAGGCGGCGTTTTATTTTGAGCGCCCCATACAAACTGAACCTCATCGAGTTCCTGCCAGACAAATTCCTCTACAACACCATCAGGTTCAAGTCCATGGGACCTTTGAAATTCTTTCACCGCTTCTATAGTAGCCCCCCCGTATACACCGTCAATGGGACCATGGTAATAGTCTAATTCTTTTAACCGCTCTTGCAACTGAGTTACATCATCACCCACAAGAGCTGGTTCCTTAACCATTAGATCTCGTTTTACCTCCAGCGCCGGATCATAATAGGGACAACCGGGCACGATACCTGCCTCCGCCCGGGTAGGGCCGGCACCCAGGATTGTTGCCACAACCGTTAACGAGGTAAGTAAGAATATTGCTACAAACATGCCTATATAACTGATTTTTTTTTGCTTAAGCATTTTCCCCCTCCAGGGTCAGACTTAAACTTTCTTAAACAAAGTGTATTAATGGATATTGCAATGATAAGAATCAAACACATATTGCAATTAAAATACAAATTACAAACATACACGAACAACAATTAAAGACAAATTTTCAAATCACATCTATGAGACTGCACTTGCACAATTAATTTTCCCATACTGCGCAGGGTATATTCCCATGTTTATTTGTCATAAAACGGAGGTTAAGCCCATAAAGATAAATGGACAAACTCTAAGAGAGGGGGCCATCAAAATATGAAGGCGGCCATCAAATTTTTTATTTATCTGGGACTGATTATAGTAGCTTTATATTCCTCCGGCTGTGCCAGTGATGCACAAGTTTCTGCAGGTCAGAATGTCACCTCAGAGCAAGGGCAGGTACCAAATGATGCTATCGGTAACCAAACAGCAGTTAACGGCCAAACGTCTGTGAAGAATGGACAGGAAATGGGCAGCATGTCCTCCAACAACGCTGCAAATAGCACCACGCCTGACAATACAGCCGATCCCCAAACAGCAACCGGGGCTGCAACCACTACGGTAGTGCTGTACTTTGCCGATGCAGATGGCTATCTACAAGCTGAACGGCGTTCCGTTAATAAAACAGCTGGTATAGCCCGGCAGGCCATGCAGGAATTATGCCGGGGCCCGCGTACCCAGGGATTATCCGCTACCATGCCCGATGGTACCCGGCTGCTGGATATTAATATTCGAAACGGTCTGTGCACCGTCAATTTTAGCCGGGAACTGGTTTCCAAGCACAGCGGCGGGTCAGGTTCGGAAAACGCTACGGTTTATTCGATAGTAAACACTTTAACCCAGTTCAGCAGCGTAGAGCAAGTGCAGATATTGGTGGACGGGCAAGTTGTTGAATCCATTGCTGGCCACCTGGATGTCAGTGTGCCGCTTACCCGAGACAGTGAGCTGATCAGGGCCAGTGCACAGGTGCAGTATAAATAGTATGCGGTATTCCTAAAAGAGCTAATGCCAACTTAATTGTTGAAACTCAAAATCAGGCTGATGGGCCGAACGGTAGGCAGGGATATAGTCATGGCCGCCGTCCACTGCAATTGTGCTGCCATCTCTGGCGGAGCGCAGCATATCCAAAATTGTTTTGGCGTCCCCGTACTCCATTTCCGGAGTGACGGAAATTACTTCCCGACCTGCCATGGCATTATAAAGATTCAGCAGCTCATTGTAATAACCACGCTGCGGGCGGTAATTGATTTGCTCTGCCCGGCCGTCGTTATACGCGATATTAATAGTACCGCAATCCTTCTCCTCAAGGTAAATCATCCCGGCAGTACCAAATATGCGCAGGCCGATAAGGGGACGCTGCATTTCCTTGCCCGCGCTGTAAAAGCTAAATTGACCGGTTACACCGCTTTTAAAGCGTATGTTTACGTTAATCACAGCATAGGGGGCGAAGTCATCGTGCTGTGGCACTCCAAAAGACTGTAGTTTATCAATTGCACCGAATATATGGCGCAGGGCGGCGACATCGTGCACCCCGCTATCCATGATTACGCCGCCCGCAAATACCGGGTGCTGGCGCCATTCCTCCCTTGCAAATTCATTTTTCAGCATATCCTCCGGGAAACAAGTCACCCGGTTGTGGATGAAATAAATGGGATTACCTATTCTCTTCTGCCTGACTAAATCACGAATGATATTGATTTCCTCACTGTAACGGTAATTCTCCGCGATCATAATGGGCACACCATAGCGACGGGGCAGTTCGGCGTGGGCCCGGGCCTGTTCATAATTAGCAGCCAGTGGTTTCTCGCAAATAATAGCCCGGCCGGGCTGATGGGATATAGCCCGGGCTACGTCCTCGGTGACCCGAAAATTATGTTCAATAGGAACCATAATATCAAAAACGTTAATATCGCCCCGCCAGAGCATGGGACGGTAATCGGTATAAACATTATTGCCACCCAGGCCTAACCGCTCAGCCCAGGGGCGGGTTTTATCGGGCTCCGGGTCGCAAAGGGCCACGATTTCAAACTTATCGGACAGTTCCTGGTAAGCGGGATAATGCAGCCGTGAAAAGGCCAGACCTGTGCCGATAATCCCCACTTTCAGCTTATCCATAACATATTCCCCCATTGTCATTGTTTATTTTTTATTATGCAGCCGGAAAAGACAAACTATCCATTTTTTTTACTGGATAGGGAACTTTTCCGCTGCTTTGAACGTCTTTTTATTATTTATGAGAACAACCATTGGTAATTTGCACTTTCTATAGCAATTTTTAGCAGCCAGCATCCCCAAAAGGTATTTGAAGTTTTTTGTTGAACTATAGGTATGCCAGATAATTTTTTGGGAAATGAGGAAACTTGATATGAAAAAGCATTGGAACTGGAAACAGAAGATAAAAAAAGGATTTATTATATCCTGCCTGTTTACGGCGGGACTGATACTCGCACCTTCGGCAGTTTCTGCCGCCACCCAGCTGACCGTAGGAGGCAGCACCGTTAACGTGCGGGGCGGACCGGACACCAACACCGCTATTGTAGCCAGTGTACATAAAGGGGAACAGTTTACGGCCCTTGATCAGCGTGGCGATTGGTACAAAATCAAAGTGGGCAATGCAGAGGGCTGGATTGCCGGCTGGCTGGTGCAGGCTAAAACGGTGGCCGATACTCCCACCAGTTACGCCGTAGTCAAGTCCAACTCCATAAATGTGCGGGGTGGGCCGGGGACAAGCCATACGGTGGTAAGCCAGGTCAATGCTAATACGAAACTTCCCGTACTGGAACTTTCCGGAGACTGGGTGAAGGTGCAGCTGCCCGGTGGTGGCGCTGGATGGGTGGCCGGCTGGCTGGTGCAAATACAAAAGTCCGGCGATCAGCCAACACCGGCCCAGCAGGTACCGTCAGCCGGTCAGGCTGACCAAAGCAGCAGCCAGCCTGGCAGCCAAAACAATACGGTCCAAGTAAAACAGGCCACGATAACCGCTTCAACAGTTAATGTGCGGTCAGGGCCTGGTACTTCAAACGGCATAGTAGCCAAAGTGAATCAAGGTGAAAAATATACTGTTACCGAAGTTAATGGCCAGTGGCTAAAAATAAGCCTGCCCGGGGGCAAAGCCGGGTGGATTGCCGCCTGGCTGGCCGGCGTCAGCGAAGTTGCAATAAACCAGCCAGCCGCTCATACCGGAGACAATAATACGGGACCACCGGCCCAGACCCAGCCGTCAGCAAGCAGCAACACCGTTGCTACCGGCGGCGTAAAGATAAAGCAAGCTACCATTACTGCCACAGCAGTTAATGTGCGGTCAGGGCCTGGAACTTCGAACAGCACTATAGCCAAAGTGAATCAAGGTGAAAAATATACTGTTACTGAAGTTAATGGCCAGTGGTTGAAAATTAGCCTGCCCGGGGGCAAAGCCGGGTGGATTGCCGCCTGGCTGGCCGGCGTCAGCGAAGTTGCTGCGGCTCAGCCAAATGCCCCTTCCCAGGGCAGCAGTAGTGGTTCCGGCGGCACTGGCAATACAGGTAATGGTGATAACTCAGATAACACCGGCATCAACGACACCGGTAACGTGCAGGTAGTGATCAATGATAACGACGTCAATTTGCGAGGCGGCCCTGGTACACAGCACAATATAGTCGCCCAGGTCAGCCGGGGTGCACGGTTAGGGGTGCTGGAGCGAACAGGCGACTGGTACAAAGTCAGCTTGGAGGGCGGCGTAATTGGCTGGGTGGCCGGTTGGATGGTTGATATTGAACAGGCTGAGGCTTCCCCGGCACCGGGAGATCCGCCCGTGGAAACCGAGGACACCGACCAAAGCGATAAAATTAATCCTGGAACATCCCTAAATCTGGAAAAAATTGAAGTAAAACAGGAAAACAACCATACCCTGGTATCCATCAAGGCCGCCGGGGAACTAAACTACGACATGTTTTTGTTGACCAATCCCCAGCGGTTGGTAATTGATCTTAAGAACACCAATATCGGTGATTTACCTGAAAATGTGACGGTAAATACCGAGGCGGTAGCACAAATGCGCACCGGCTTATTTGGCACAGACCCACCGGCGGTGCGGGTGGTTTTGGACTTAAAAAAAGCGGTGGTTAGCGTGGACAAGCTGTCCAGCGACCGGCAGCAGCTGGACCTGGATATTTACGTTCCCGAGTTGGGCGAATTTTTGCAGGGGCGCGTCATAGCCATTGACCCCGGACACGGCGGCAGTGACCCGGGCGCCATCGGGCCCACCGGCCTTCAAGAAAAAGATGTTAACCTGGACATTTCCTTGAAGTTAGCGCAATTGCTCAATGAAAATGGAGCCCGGGTCGTTTTGACCAGGAGCGACGATAGATTTGTTGATCTATATGAGCGCACTGCTATAGCCCAGCGGGAAGGTGCCGAGGTATTCTTGAGCATCCACAGCAATGCCAATGCAAGTCGCGACAAAAACGGCACTAGCACTTATTACCGTCGTGATACCGGAGAATTTCCCCCGGGTATAGATCAAGCAGATAACCGGCGCTTGGCCGGGGCCGTCCAATCGGAACTGCTCCGGACGCTGGGCAGGCGCAGCCTGGGTGTGTTACAGTCCAATTTTGTAGTATTGCGCACTTCAACTGTACCGGCAGTCCTAGCGGAGGTGGCATTCATATCCAACCCCGAGGAAGAACAAATGTTGCGGCAGGAAACGGTGCGAGCTAAAGTGGCGGAAGCACTGGCCTTGGCACTGAATAATTATTTTGCACCTTAATTTTAATTAGTTAATTAAAACCGTTGTTCCCTAATACATGGAGCATCGGTTTTTTTTTGCTGTTTGAAAATGTGGCAAAATAATTGATGACCAATGTTTTATAGAATACGTTTTAGGCTAAAAAAGTGGTACAATATGGTGGGCTGCGGGTTCTTAATAAACTTATAGAACTACCATTATGGTCATTGCCCTTAGGCAGCCTACTCGGAGCTTGTAAATTTGTACTATAACGTTATGGTGCGGGAAAGGATATGGATGTAATAGAAATAGGGTGCAAAAACTGGTGGAGATGAGCACATGCAATTAACTGTTCTAGGGTGCTGGGCGCCCTACCCCCGACCTGGGGAAGCCTGCTCGGGCTACCTGCTGCAGGCCGGGGCCACGGCACTGATGCTGGAGGCAGGTCACGGCAGTTTTGCCCGGTTGACCAAACATATTGATTATCATCAGCTTGCTGGGCTGGTGGTCACCCACTACCACATGGACCATTATGCCGACATATACTGCCTGCGCCACGCCATCGAGGGAGCCAGGCGTGATGGCCGTATGGAAAACACCATTAAACTGTTTATACCACCGGAACCTGTGGAAATATACCGTCAGCTGGCGAGTTATACCGGGGCCTTTAATGTAGTCAACATAGAAGATCTGCCCGCTGTTATCTTGTCCCCAACAGGTGCTATTAAAGATGTGTCGGCTAAATTTGCCAGGCTAAATGATCTTACCCTGTATTTTATTCCCACAGCGCACGCCCTCCCCGGTTACGCCGTGCTGGCCCGCACGGGGGAGCAATCTTTCTTTTTTACCGGTGACACTGCTCCCACGGCGGATATAGTGGGTGCTGCCCATAATGTCCAGCTACTGCTTTGCGAGGCCAGCGGACTGGATAAAGACGCAGACTATCTGGCCGGAGCGCACATGACAGCCCGGCAGGCCGCTACCCTGGCCCAACAGGCCAAAGTACAGCGGCTCATACTTACACACTTCTGGCCCGAATATAACGTCCATGATTTACTGGCTCAAGCCCGGGAGTCCTTTGGTAATTCGGTGTCGGCAGCAGAACAGGACGCGGTATTTAAGTGGCCTTAAAGTAAAACTGCTGTAATATGATGGGCGCTAACAGGGTAAATAAAAAATTATTTCAGTGCTATATTTTACCATGTATTACCATTTACATTACATATAAATTGGAGGAAAAAAATGAATAGAGTGGATGGCAGGAAAAATAGTGACATGCGGTCGGTGAAAATAACCCGGAACATAAATAAACATGCTGAAGGATCCGTTTTAATTGAAGTGGGCGATACCAAAGTTATCTGTACTGCTACGGTGGAAGAACGCTTGCCCAGCTGGCGCAAGATGGAAGGCAAGGGAGGGTGGCTTACCGCCGAATACGGTATGCTGCCCAGGAGCACGGGACAGCGCATGATGCGGGATGCCATGCGGGGCAGGCAAAACGGGCGCAGTCTGGAAATACAGCGTCTTATCGGAAGGGCGCTGCGTTCGGTTACCGACCTTCAGGCACTGGGTGATTATACTGTAACCCTTGACTGTGACGTAATCCAGGCGGATGGGGGCACCCGGACAGCTTCCATAACCGGTGCCTTTGTCGCACTGGCTGATGCAATGCATAACCTGGTATTAAAGGGCAAGCTGGAGAAAATGCCGCTTAGGGATCTGGTGGCCGCCACCAGTGTGGGACGGGTCAACGGCGAGTTGGTTTTGGATCTTTGTTATTCCGAAGATTCCACTGCTGAAGTTGATATGAATATTGTAATGACCGGCAGCGGCCGGTTCGTGGAAATCCAGGGTACCGGAGAAGAGGCTTCATTTAGCAGAGATGAAACCAGTCAGTTACTGGATCTGGCTGAATTGGGCATCAGGCAGTTGGTGGAATATCAAAAAAGCATTCTCGGCACATTGACTGACGGTATCGGAGGCCCCAGATAAATGGACTCAATGTATCAAATGAAATATAAAAGGGTGATAAAATAGTGGATGGAAACACATCTAATTATCAAGATATTATAGTTAGTTTAAGAAAGTTTAAGTCTGACCCCATTATTTTAGCTACTCGCAATGAAGGCAAGGTGCGGGAATTACAGCAGCTGTTATTGGGTACTGATTTTAAAGTGGAATCACTGGCATGCTACCCTGACGTGCCTGAAGTGGTGGAAGATGGTGACACATTTAAGGCCAATGCTGTAAAAAAGGCACGGGAGGTGGCGGTTGCACTGGGGAGAACCACCCTGGCCGACGACTCCGGGCTGGTGGTGGATTACCTGGATGGGGCCCCCGGGGTGCATTCGGCCCGCTTTGCAGGACCGGGTCATGATGACGCAGCCAATAACCGTAAACTTTTGCAGCTACTAAATGACGTACCACAGCAAAAGCGCACGGCACGTTTTTGCTGTGTAGTTGCGGTAGCCACTCCCGACGGCCAGGTTGCCACCACACAGGGAAGCTGCGAGGGTATAATTATTGATGAGCCCAGGGGGGAAAACGGATTTGGTTACGACCCCTTATTTTTAGTACCCCAGTATGGCAAAACATTTGCCGAGCTGGACAGCGCCATAAAAAATGCCATCAGCCACCGGGGAAGGGCGCTACAAAAGGTCAGGGATATATTGAAAGCAGCGGCGAATGACGGCAATATATAAGCTGTTTTGCCCTATATGAACCCGACTGATGTATGGATAATTGTATACTTAAAAAGAAAAATGATTACCTATCCGGCAGTTATGGGGTATTGTGAGAGAAAATCCCCTTTGTACAGGTTATTAAACGATCATGGGTGGTAAGAAAGTAATACTTGTTAAAAATGCTTGCTAAACAAACACAGCACCATGTACTATTTTGTGGTTTTGCTGACAAAGGAAGGGGAAGTGAAATTGTGCGCGTTGGTGTGATTAGCGATACGCACGGTTCATTCAGCACAGCCATGCAGGCAATTAATAAAATGGGAACGATAGACGCATTGATCCACGCCGGTGACTTGTACAGCGACGCACTGCAAATCAGTTCCGATATTAAAGTGCCTGTTTATGCTGTGACAGGTAACTGTGATATTACGGACCCGGGGCAGGAGGAACTAATCTTTACGCTTGGGGATTACAAAATTTACATCACCCACGGCCATCTCTACCGGGTTAAGAACACCCTCCAGTTATTGTATTACCGGGTTCAAGAAGTGGAAGCGCAAGTGGCGGTTTTCGGACATACCCATGTGCCGGTAAATACATGGCAAAACAATGTGTTACTATTTAATCCTGGCAGCACATCACGCCCCCCGCCTGGTGTAAAAGCGAGCTTCGGAATATTGGACATTGGAACAGACGGCGCAAAGGGGGAAATTTTCTCGCTATAGAAATGGAGGTCACCATGAAACAAGATCACCTTTCGTGGATGCGTAATTATTTGGAGCAAATTTATCAAACACCAATACTTGAAAACTTTCTTAAACTTCAAATTATTGAAATTGAAGAGGGAAAGATAATTTATAGTACAAAAATTATTGACAGACATTGCAATAGATATGGTTTTATACATGGTGGTACTTTAGCTTCTATTTCCGATGTGGCAATGGGAGTTTCCTGTCAAACACTGGGAAAACGTGTGGTTACTATTGATATGAGCATAAGCTATATAAAAAATGCACCTACAGCTACAGGTACAACACTTACTGCAGTCGGCAAGGTTATTAGTAATGGTAAAACAATCATGCGTGCTATAGGTGAAATATTTAATAAACAAGAACTCCTTGTAAGGTCTCAGGCTTCTTATTTTGTAATTGGTGATTTTTGTGAGGATGACTATCACCAACCTGAAAAAATTGATGATAACTTCCCTGAGGGTTAGTTTCGCTGCCATACAATTGTCTATTTGAACTGGATTTACAGCCGGAGTTTGAATTGCAACCGGCTTATCGGACATCTTCCGGGAATTATGTTAGACCAATTAAGTACCGGGCGGACTTCACTGGCCATAAAGGTAGCAGACTTTGAGGTGCTGCATCAGGGAGAAGCTGAGGACCATACCATTTGGCGCTTTGATAAGCCCTTGCTCAATTTCTTTTTTATTATTCACCGCAGCCCCGGCCCATGTGGCCGGGGTTATTTTTTTATGAGATTGTATACTTTATGCTTACCTGAGCTGCAATATGTCGTGGCTAACGGATAAGAAAATAAAACAAGTATATTGTGAAATTTAGAGTATTTAAAATTAACTATTCACGGACAAAAACTTTCTGTCTTGTAGTATACATGCTAATATAAATTATCAGAATTTTACGATTAAAAAAGGAGGAAAAGAAGATGTTACATTTAATGAAAGAAAAGCTATATGAAAAACTTGTAATAGGTGTATGGATGGTTTGTTACGGCTATTTATACTTTAGATTTCGTACAGGACTGTATAATAATTAAATTATGAGGAGGTACTAAAATATGGAGTTATGCCTAATAGAAACACTTTTATGAAGCCCCTGCCGTAATGGGAGGGGCTTTTAATTATGCGGAAAATTTGGGTCACTAAATATGAAGTCATACATAATTTTAACCCGCGGGGGTTTTTGTTTTTTGCAAAAGAAATTGGACATAATATTTTTAAATCCAGAGAAAGGAGGTATTCAATTGCCCAAATCAGAAAAGAAATTCCACAAGGAAACAACCGTTATAACACCAGGTATAGATGTAAACAATAAGAAAGATAATATAGGCAAAAATAAAACTAAGACCACTGTTTTTAATGATGAAGAAACAAGAAACATTTAATACGCCCTTCTGGGCGTTTTTTTAACCTTTCCAGGCAAACGAACGTTTGCTATAATGTCCCCAGGTGATGCTACAAAAGCGAAGGCAACCACCGTCAACCAAAACGATGGTCAACCTGGTTGACACAAAATTAAAGGAGCCGCAAACCATTGCGACTCCCTTACTTTTTTTGGCCTCCCGGGAGGGATTCGAACCCGCGACCTACGGATTAGAAGTCCGTTGCTCTATCCAGCTGAGCTACCGGGAGATAAAATTGGAGCGGGTGATGGGAATCGAACCCACACGACTGGCTTGGAAGGCCAGGGCTCTACCATTGAGCTACACCCGCCCGGTTTCGTAACAGTTATTAAATTAATCGCTCGTCTGAAGCGAACAATATTATTATACAGAAAAATTGTTGTGGAGTCAAAAGAAAAATTTTAGAAAAAAGATTTTATAATCTTTAACAAAATATACTAAATAAGCATAATATAACTAGTGAAAGTTGGTGTTTAATATGATGACATTAATCAGTCAAATCACTAATTTTATTAACGACCTGCATGATAGCATTTGGGCATATAGCAGGCATTTAGGACTCCCTTTTACAGATAAGGATTTGCATTTTTGGATCATAGGCCTCCTCGGTGTGTTTTTTTTCATATTTACAGACGTTCTTTTTAAATGGCTGGCTAAATTTAATGTCTCCTTGATCTCCTTTTTCTTTACTTCTGCCATTATATCTATCCTGGTTTTAATCCTGGAGGTAGAGCAAAAGTTGACCGGTCGTGGCGGTATGGAACTGGGAGATGTTTTGGCCAGCCTGTGGGGATTTCTGGTTCTGCTGGGTGTTTACTTGTTTTGTAGATTTTTAGTATTGCGCTTATTGGGCTTGATAAAAAAGCATTAATTTTAATTGTGAGACCCAAACCTCCGTTAAGGAGGTTTTTTATTTAATAAATGGTGGAAGGTATTTGCAGTGGCAATAAAGTTTACACCTTTTGGGAAACCTTTTACAGCAGATTATCTGATATTACCCGTACAAAAGTAAATTTGATGCTATAAGCTTTTTGTTTCGCGGTAAGGTGAGTAAATGCAGTTTAAACATTGGGCTAGAAAAATACTTGGTTATAACGGGCCACCCGATCACGTTGATTTTTCCCTGGTGGAAACGGGTGAAGAGCAAGAACTCATAAGCGAAAATAACGACAAAGATAATGTTGCCACGAGCAAATCCCAAAGGCATAAAATAAGAAAACCTAAAAAAACTGGAAACGCCGGATATGTTAATGATGATGGTAAAGCCGGTGATGTGGCAGCTGACGGGAGGATTTTCAAGCCTAACGGAGAAAACTTTGTTATCATTGTGCTTTTTAGCACACCGGTTAATTAATGGCATACAATGCATTGTAAAACTGCGTATCATTTGTAATATGTATGACACAAGTGCAGGCAAAGGATGATAATAATGAAAAACTCCCTTGAACGAGCCATGCAGGATACCTATCCTTCAAAGTGGAAAACACTTACTGCTTATCTGTGTAAAATGAAGGGTGGACACTGCACCAGCATACCTAAGATATCACTTTCCAGTATATTAATCACCGCCATGGGCAGCTTTGCCGGGTTGGGGCTGGTGGCTGCTCTGGCTGATCATTATGGACTGCCACTACTACTTCCTTCCTTTGGCGCATCGGCAGCACTGCTTTATGCGGCCTGTCACTTACCTATGGCACAACCCAGGAATGTATTGGGCGGGCACGTAATCTCGGCATTTATAGGTGTCTTGGTATATCGGCTGTTTGGTTATGCATGGTGGGTTATCCCCCTGGGCGTGACACTGGCCATTATTGTTATGACATTAACTTATACCCTGCACCCGCCCGGCGGGGCAACAGCCTTTTTAGCCATTTACACACACCAAGATTTTAGCTTCATTTTATCACCCGTGGGACTTGGTATAATATGCCTGCTAGTCATTGCCTTATTAGTTAATAACATTTCCAGCGAACGTAAATATCCAGACTACTGGTATTAATTCATAAGAACTAGTGACAAATTATTTACGCAACTAAAATTTTATTACATCTGGCAAATAAATTAATAATATGCGGGGATAATAAATGTGGAATTTAAACGTTATTAAATAAGGAGGAAAGATTAAAGAAATGAATCAACACATCCATTGCATTATTAATAATTGCCATTACTGGGCGGAAGGCAACAAGTGTGTAGCCAATGAAATTTTAGTAACCCCCGATGCCTTTGCATCAAACCAGCCGGATAACATTGATGCCACAATGGCTAAACAGTTAACTCCGGCGGCTGCGGACTCCTGCATGGCCACCTGCTGCAAAACCTTTGTACCGAAAGGCTCCGATAGAATGAATGCCGACAATGTAACTAAAATGTCCTAAAGCAGTAATTTTATATGGACAAATAAACACAAAGCAGTACACAACTACCAAAGGTAGTGATGTACTGCTTTTTTTATTGGTGCGGGCGAGAGGATTTGAACCTCCACGAGTTGCCCCACTGGATCCTAAGTTTCATAATTTTCTTATTTTTACATATTTTGCATTTTTCCTGTCTACGGAAACCCGCATGAAATAAGGGTTATTATTTTTGCTATAGACAAAGTTTGACAAGTGCTATTTCACCGCTGCTCCATCCTCTGAAGGCTGCCATAATACCCCTGATAGCCACATTACGAGGCTTGAAGTACCTTTCTAAAGGCTTGCCAATAGCGGCCAGCAGGTAGCACAATGAGTTGTATTCCCGGTCATTGCCGGCCTGGGAAAGCCACCTGTATTGTTCAAATAACTCCCTGTGGGCTTTGTTTTTAAAATACATGGTCTTAACCTCCCTCGTTGTGACGGGATCCCGTTTGTCCCGGGGGACGCCCAACCCGGTAGCATGTACAATAATCAATTCTGGTGTGTGCAGCACCCGGGCCAGGGGAGCTGCTGCGCTTTGCCGGCAGTTGGTTGGCTTCAACAGTTTTGCTTTTTTCGCCCTGGTGGACTGTTCAGGTCTCATACTCTTACCACTCAGGGCAGCACTTTTGGGGTGTGCATCCCTCCAGGAAACTCCCCCTGGAAACGCGGGTTATTTTACATACATCATGGTAATAATTCTTGACTTCATTGTACATTGTACATTGTACATTGTTAATTGTATAAATTATTACGTTAATTTGATTTTTTATTTTATTCATTGTATAATGTACATATATTGCCAGGAGGGTTTGCCATGATTAAATTTAAACTTGATAGATTGCTTTTTGAAAAAGGAAACATGAAAATACCCAAATTACAAGAAATGAGCGGTGTTAATAAAAATACTCTTTACGCGATTTACAAAGGCTCTATTACCAGAGTGGATGTCTCTGTTATAGATCGTATTTGTTCCGCTCTAAACGTCCAACCCGGGGACTTAATGGAATATGTAAAGGAGGAATCCGCTGATGCCGCGCAAGTTCAAAGTTATCCTTTCCTGGGATAATGAAACACAGGTTTATGTTGTAACCGTTCCTGCCTTACCAGGCTGTGTTACCCAGGGGAAGAACCGGGAAGAAGCATTGGAGCGTATCCAGGAAGCTATTACCGGCCATATTGAGGCCCTAAAGTTAATTGGTGAGCCAGTCCCACAGGGAGACGTTGAATTTGCTGAAGTGCAGGTAAGTGTTTCATGACGAGGATGCCCAGGACCACCGGCAAGAAGGTTGTAACAGCCCTCAAAAGAGCCGGCTTCACAGTGGTAAGAGTAACCGGCAGCCATCACCATTTACATAAGCCAGGGAATAAACTGGTAACAGTGCCCGTTCATGCAGGGGAGACATTAAGCCCAATATTAATCAAAAGCATTTTAGAACAAGCGGGCCTAACTGTTGAGGAATTAATTGAATTGTTATAATGACATTAAAACTGGACAAGCTGTTATTTGACGAGTAAAACTCATGTGACTATTTCGTGACTAAAAACCGATTGCGACTAAATTTAAAAGGCTCCCCATTTTCGGGAAGCCTTTATTTATGCCTGGTGCGGGCGAGAGGATTTGAACCTCCACGAGTTGCCCCACTGGATCCTAAGTCCAGCGCGTCTGCCGTTCCGCCACGCCCGCAAAATAACTTATCTGGTCGCAAACATTAATATATCATTTTATGCTTAAAATATCAAGGACTAGAAACCAATATTACTAGACATTTATTGCTAAAGCATCACCGTTTAAATTTTACTGGCTGAGTAACCGCCTTTATTTATAAAAACAGATAAGTTGATATTAAATTCCTAATTATAGTAATAAAGGAATTTGGCACTGATCGCTATAAATCTGGCACATCATGTCGTCTAGTTGACAGAAATCAGTTTTTAGATAATATAGTATTATAAACATATGCTCCTTTTCATAATAATGTATAATGTAAAATTTTTTCTGCCCCCTTGGCGGGGTATTTTTTCGCTATCCCTAACCAGCATATGTATATTTATACAAAATATTTCCGCATTTTCAACAGGCGAATTATATATTTTAGAACTGACATTGAATTATAAGATAATTCTTTTCTTTTTTTAGCAATTAACATATAATTTAGTTACGCCCAAACCATTTTTTCATATATTTATTAATAGCGAAACTATAAATAAGTATAAGCAAATTGTTGTATACACTATGATAAAGTCATATTACTTGGTCATAGTTCATAAAATTTCTAAAGTTTTAAGGCAATCAATTATTGCATTAAAAAATGTGTTGTATTAACCAATGCTTTTTATGAATTATTATTCATTATGAGCATTTTAAAAGAAATAAAGTTTATTTAGGAGGGGGGATTCAGTTGGGTTTCATTGACGCAGAAAAGAGAAAATTTTTCAATGAAGTCAGGGAAAAAAGTGGACAGCCCATCGAGTTATGCTACCAATGTCAGAAATGTGCGTCAGGTTGCATAGCTACGGGGTATGCCGATTTTTACCCCAATGAAATTATTCGCCTGGTACAGCTGGGACAAAAAGAGCGCGTATTAAACAGCTCCAGCATCTGGATTTGTTCTAGCTGTGAAACCTGCGGAGCGCGGTGCCCCAACGGCATTAATACTGCCGAAGTGATGGACGCGCTGAAGGAAATGGCCATTGCAGCCGGTATGGTTAAGGAGAAAAACATTAATTTGTTCCACAATACCTTTTTAAACTCGGTACGGTCCCACGGCCGGGTGCATGAAACCAGTATGATGGTCATTTATAAGATTAAAAGCGGCGATTTGTTCTCAGACATGGATGTAGGATTGGAAATGTTCAGAAAGGGCAAGATGCCGGTACTGCCGCATCGTATCAAGGCCAGGGGTAAAATTAAGGATATATTTAGCAAAACCACCCATTGATTTACAATAACCGACAAGCTATTTAATCAGCCATTAAAGGAAAGGAGTTACATAAATTGAAACTTTCCTATTTCCCCGGATGTTCTTTAGGGTCCACCGCTAAAGAATACGATATGTCCGCCCGGGCCGCCTGCCAGGCACTGGGCATGGAGCTGGTCGAGCTCAAGGACTGGGTTTGCTGCGGGGCCACATCAGCTCACAGCACCAATCATTTGCTATCCGTCGCCCTGCCGTCGCGTAACGTGGCCCTCGCCCAGGAGGCAGGTATGGATTTGGCCATACCTTGCTCGGCTTGTTACAGCCGGGTTAAAAAGGCCGACTATGTTTTACGCAATAATGACGACTTACGCAAGGAAATTGAGGGCGTTGTTGATTTTAAATATAATGGAAAAGTTAATGTCGTTTCGCTGTTGGAGGCGCTGGTCAGCCAGGTGGGTGTAGAGGCCATCGCCAATAAGGTGCAAAAGCCACTAAAAGGACTAAAGGTGGTATGTTTCTACGGATGCCTGTTGGTCAGGCCCCCCGAAGTGACCAATTTTGACAACACTGAAAATCCCATGTCAATGGATAAAATAGTGAAAGCTCTGGGCGCCGAGACCATACAATGGTCGTATAAAACGGATTGCTGCGGAGCTAATCTTGGTTTAACTTCCACCAAGGTGGTCCAGGGCATGGTTAACCGTTTAATTGAAGCGGCCAAAGAAGTAGAGGCTATGGCTATTGTTACCGCCTGCCCGTTATGTCAGTCCAACCTGGAAATGCGCCGCAAAGAAAAAGGCACCGACCTGCCGGCATTTTTTTTCACAGAACTGATCGGCCTGGCGCTGGGTCTGCCCGACACTAAAAAATGGTTTAACCTGCATTTGATAAACCCCAACCCGCTGTTGCAATCATTGTCACTGGCGGACTAAATTTGTGATGGAGGTCTGGATTGATTGTGAGTAAAAACAAATCCGATCGCATAAATAACAGCAAAATGGTGGGCACCGTGCTGGTTATCGGCGCGGGCATCAGCGGCATGCAGTCCGCCCTGGATCTGGCAGAGGTGGGGTATAAGGTTTATATCGTGGAGAAATCGCCGGCCATTGGCGGACGCATGCCCATGCTGGACAAAACTTTCCCCACCAACGACTGCTCCATGTGTATCCTTTCCCCCAAACTGGTGGAATGTGGACGGCACCGCAATATTGATGTATTAACCTGCTCTGATGTAATTGGACTTTCCGGAGACGCCGGCAACTACACTGTCCAGGTTAAAAAGCGACCCCGCTATGTGGATCCCGACAAATGCGTGGGATGCGGTTCCTGCGCCGAGGCTTGCCCGGTGAAGGTACCCAACGAGTTCAACCAAAACCTGGGCCAGCGTAAGGCCATTTACAAACTCTATCCACAGGCGTATCCCAACGCCTATATGATTGATGCCACCAAATGTTTGAAGATGAAAAATCCCAAAGCCTGCGGTAAATGTATCAAAGTCTGCCAGTCCAATGCCATTGACCATAATATGCAGGAAGAAATTGTTTCCTTAAATGTAGGGGCGATAATACTTTGCCCGGGCTATGATTTATTTAACGCTGAGCTCCGGGGTGAATACGGCTACGGCGTATATGAAAACGTGCTTACCAGCCTGCAGTTTGAGCGCATGCTGAGCGCCTCCGGTCCATACGAAGGCCATGTGCAAAAAGCCGACGGTACCACCCCCAAGAAAATCGCCTTTATCCAGTGCGTGGGCTCCCGGGATGTATCTTTATGCAACGGTTACTGCTCTTCGGTTTGCTGTATGTACGCCACCAAAGAGGCCGTTATTGCCAAAGAGCACGTGCCCGGGCTTGATACTACCATTTTTAATATGGACATCCGGGCGTTCGGTAAGGATTATGAAAAATATTATAACCGCGCTCAGAACCAGTCTAATGTGCGCTATATCAAGAGTATGATTTCATCGGTTAAAGAACTGCCCAAGACCAAAGAGCTGCGGGTACGCTACCGCACCCCTGAAGGAATGATGGAAGAAGATTTTGAAATGCTGGTGCTATCCGTTGGCTTAAAACCTACCCAGGAGGCTGTTGAATTAGCCGGGATACTAGGCATTGAGCTTAACGGCTATAACTTCTGCCAGCTTGAGGAACTTTCCGGCGTCCAGACTTCCCGAAAAGGGATTTACGTAGCCGGTGTGTTCAGCGGCCCCAAAGATATACCCGAAACCGTGATGCAGGCTAGCGCTGCTGCTGGAGACACTGCGGCCTTTTTGTCATCAGTGCGTAATACCCAGGTAACCGAAATGGAATTCCCCCAGGAGAAGGACGTCAGCGAAGAAGAGCCGCGCATCGGGGTGTTTGTGTGCCACTGCGGTATTAACATTGCCAGCGTGGTGGATGTACCTGCGGTGGTAGAGCATGTAAAACAGCTGCCCTATGTGGTTTACGCAACTAACAGTTTGTACGCCTGTGCCCAGGACAGCCAGTTGGCCATGAAGGAACTAATCGAGGAGCACAAACTCAATCGCATTGTAGTAGCCTCGTGCAGCCCCCGCACCCATAAGCCCCTTTTCCAGGAGACCATGAAAGAAGCAGGCCTGAATGCTGCATTGTTCGAGATGGCCAATATCCGGGACCAGTGTTCCTGGGTGCACCAGCAACAACCCGACAAGGCTACTATTAAAGCCAAGGATTTGGTAAGCGCGGCCGTGGCCAAGGCAGCCACACTGAGTGCTGCTAAAAATGTGACGGTGGACGTAACCAACACCGCACTGGTCATTGGTGGTGGCGTGTCCGGCATGACTTCAGCGCTAAGCCTGGTGGATCAGGGCTATAATGTACATTTGCTGGAAAAGAGCGAACAGCTGGGCGGTATGGCGCTGCGTATCCACGAAGGATTCAACGGTGAGAATATACCGGCATTTGTGCAACAGTTAGTTAACAATGTCAATAACAGTCCTAAAATAGACGTGTATACAGGCAGTGATATAGATGAAGTAACAGGCTACATCGGCAATTTTACAACTAAGTTATCCAGTGGGCAAGTGTTGGAGCACGGTGTATCCATAATCGCCACCGGGGGTGAGGAGGCCAAGCCCACCGAGTATCTATACGGCCAGGACAGCCGGGTGTTAACCCAGCTAGAGCTGGATGAAGCAATCGCCAATAACGACCCCCGGGTCAAGTCGGCCGAGAATATTGTAATGATCCAGTGTGTAGGCTCGCGGGAGGAAAACCGTCCCTATTGCAGCCGTATTTGCTGCACCAAGACTATGAAATTAGCCCTTAAGATGAAGGAAATTAACCCCGATGTGTCCATTATTGTGCTTTACAGGGATATCCGTACTTACAGCTTTAACGAGGACTATTATAGGGAGGCCCGTGCCAAGGGTGTGATCTTTTTCCGCTACGATGTGGATAATAAACCCAAAGTAGAGCTGGTGGGCCAAAACGGCCAGAGCAAATTGCGGGTCACCGCCACTGATCATATCATGGGCGAAACATATGATATTGACGCAGACATACTCACCCTGGCAGTACCTATTGTGCCGCCCGAGTCTAACCATCGGCTGTCCCAGCTGCTCAAGGTGCCCCTGAATCCGGATAATTTCTTCCAGGAAGCCCACATGAAGCTGCGCCCAGTTGACTTTTCCGCCGAGGGCATTTATATGTGCGGGTTGGCTCATGGTCCCAAATCCATTGATGAAAGCATTTCCCAGGCTAAAGCGGCCGCAGGTCGAGCTACCAGTATCTTAAGCCATGATAAGCTGGAGTCCAAGGGCGTGGTGGCAGTGGTGAACCAGGATCTCTGCGCGGCCTGCCTAACCTGCGTGCGGCTGTGTCCATTCAAGGCCCCACGCATTGCTGAAAATCACCTGGCGGAAATAGAGGCGGTTATTTGCCAGGGATGCGGCACCTGCGCCGGTGAATGCCCCAACAAGGCCATCACCTTGCAAAGCTACAGCCATAAGCAGCTAACCGCCCAGGTGGAGGGTATGTTCAACCACCCCCAACAATAACGGTACCCGTCACGTCTGTATATATTGAAATTAATTACAAAAAACAGCGATATGTTACAAACAAAGAAGAACCCTCCATTATATGCTTATGGAGGGTTCGTTTATGCAAGGCAAAAGTATGTTTAAGTGCACCAAACTATGTACAATAGTCAGCGTGTTGCGCACTTCATGACCAAGATAAATTATTTTAGGTAAGGAATAAAGTAATACAATTTGTTTACCATTATTTATATAGCATGCTCATTAAGTTACCGGGCAATATAGAAATAAACTTATTAAAGGAGGGTTTTAATGGCCGCGGAACTGGGAGCACACGAGATTATGCAATTGCATGAAGTTTTAACAGATACCATTGACGGTATCAATCAATTTCAACTTTATCGTCCCCATGTGCAAGACCCACAATTGCGCACAGTATTAGATAATCAGATAGGCTTTATGACCCAGGAATATAACAATATGGTTCAAACCGTGCAGCAACAAAGCAGAAGCGAGGCAATTCCCTACCGTAGGGTTAAAAATACTTCTCCGGCGTATGGATTAAAAAACCCATCGCCCAACGCACCCAATATTTCACCTGATGAAATGGACGATAGGGATGTAGCCAGCGGCATGTTGGGCTGCCATAAAGCATCCGCCAATTTCAGAATGATGGCTTCACTCGAATTTGCGGATCCCACTTTGAGAAGAATGCTTCAGCAAGGTGCGATAAACTGCAGTGAACAGTCTTTTGAGGTATGGAATTATATGAACCAAAAGGGGATATACCAGGTTCCCACAATGAAGCAAATGACTACCAGCACCATGATTAATTCCTTTAATATGGCCCAAATGCCACAACTTAGTTAAAGCAGGCGCGAAAAAGGACAGCTGGATGCTGTCCTTTTTTGCGCCTGCTTCACCAATGCAAAATATAATTATTATTGGCATTCGGCTGCCTTGTTCCATGCGGCCAGGTAAACTGCCAGGTGCCGGTCATTAAACAACACAAACCTTATTTGCCCGGGCAAGTCATGATTATCCGCAAATTCACGCACCGCAGCCACTGCAATAGATGCCGCTTGCTCGACGGGGTAGCGGTAGGCTCCGGTGCTAATGGAAGGAAAGGCAATACTTTTAATGCCTTTCTCCCTGGCCAACCGCAGGCAGTTAAGGTAAGACTCCCGCAGTAGCGCCGCCTCGCCGTGGCCACCCCCATGCCATACCGGTCCCACGGTATGAATAACGTAGCGTGCAGGTAAATTTCCCCCGCTGGTAATTACCGCCTGGCCGGTAGGGCAGCCACCCTGGCGTGACCTTATTTCTTTGCACTCCTGCAGTATTTGTGGCCCGCCGGCCCGGTGAATGGCACCGTCCACGCCACCGCCCCCCAGCAAACTTGAATTGGCCGCGTTAACTATAGCATCGGTATCCTGTTTAGTAATGTCACCCAGCACAAATTCCACTCGGATGTGGTTTGACATATACTTTATCACCTCCTTTTAGGGACGTTCTCTGGAAGCACGGGGACGGTTCTCTTGCTTCCGTCGGCTGGAAAGCACGAAGACAGTTCTCTTGCTCCCGTGGGGGAAAGGAGTGTACTATAGAAGCAATGGATGGTGGCATGGGGCGATGAGCTTTAACTTATACTAATGATCAATAATGCTTAATGCGGATACTTTTATTATAGATGAAAACGGATAGGGTAAATCAACTATTTTAGAGGCAATTGCCGTAGCTTACGGTTTCAATCCCGAGGGCGGCACAAAAAATTTCATCTTTTCCTCAGGTTATGGATTAAACGATCGCCACACTCACAGGATAATAAATACAAAAAAACATGCTCGTTACAGAGTTGGAAAGGAAGTGACCAACAAATGCTTGAAGCAAGGTCGGATGTCAAAGGAGTTTTATATAATCCTGAAACGTATGAAGTTTGGGTGACCAACCATTTTAACCTGCCGCTTTTAATGAAGGAGTGGGCTTGACTGTGCAATAATAAAAAGGCCCAGGGTTGGGCCTTTTTAGCGGTGAACGATGTACATGAAATGCTTATCCAAATCGACGGCAAATGGTATGTCAAAGAGGAGTACCGGAGGAGTTAGCCCTGGAGTAGTTTGATTTAATCGCTGTTGTCTACCTATCTTCTACGCAAAATCTTACTGGTGGCTACGGCACCTAAAACCCCCACGGCAATGCCGCCGGTCATGCTTAGATACTCCTCAAGGCCTACTTCGGTGGCCAAAAGGTAATACGTACCCATCGATGCAAACACTGTGAGCATCATAGGTAAAAAAGTTTTGCTCATTTTTGACCTACCCTCAATTAATTACGGCGCTGCTGATTTTGGGCCACAAAGTTTAGTACCGCTTGGGGCATTTGTTCGCGATCCACCACGGTGGTATGCCGCACCGGGCGCCGGGATAGACCGCTTAGGCCGGGGGGTACGGGCAGGCCACTGAAATCGGAAAGCATTTGCAACAGCTCGAATTCGTCCCTTCCCGACGTTTGCTCCTCGCCCAGTAGTGCCCGGGCAACGCTGGCGTTAAATTTAAATGGGCTGGCAGTGGACAAAACAACGGTTGGCCGCTCATCGCCCGTGCTCTGGCGGTAACGGTGATAAACGTATAGTCCCACTGCCGTATGGGTATCCACTACATAACCGTAACGGCGATGCGTATCCTTGATGGACGACATAGTGGCAGTATCATCGGCATATTCTGACCAAAACAGTGACTGCACCTGTTCCCGCGTTTCGTCATCCACAGTGTACCGGCCCTTTGCCATAAGATCGGCCATCCACTGGCGCACCCGGGCTGCATCGTGACCAGTAAGCTCGTACAGCAGCCGTTCCAGATTGCTGGAAATCAAAATGTCCATAGAAGGGGAGATGGTACGCTTAAAATCACGGTTGCGGTCATAGGTCCCAGTGGCGATAAAATCGGTAAGTACATTGTTTTCGTTGGCGGCGCACACCAGCCGGTGCACAGGCAGGCCCATCTGCTTTGCATAAAAGCCGGCTAGTATATTCCCGAAGTTGCCCGTGGGTACCACAAAGTTGACAGCCTCGCCTGGCTGCACCCGTTTCCGGGCCAAAAGGTCTGCGTAGGCCGAGAAATAATATACTATCTGGGGCACCAGCCTGCCCCAGTTGATAGAATTGGCCGAGGAAAACTTATAACCACGTTCGGCTGCGGCATGCTGCATATCGGCATCGCCAAATATGGCCTTAACGCCGCTCTGTGTATCATCAAAGTTACCCCGCACGGCATAAACACCCACATTGCCGCCTTCCTGAGTGACCATTTGCATTTTTTGCACCTGGCTGACCCCTTTTTCCGGGTAAAACACCATAATGGCTGTACGTGGCACATCCTTAAAACCTTCCAGGGCGGCCTTGCCGGTGTCACCTGAAGTGGCCACCAAAATGAGTATGCCTGCGTCCTCATCGGTTTTTTCCATAGACTTGACCAGCAGATGGGGTAGTATCTGCAAGGCCATGTCTTTAAATGCGCAGGTAGGGCCGTGCCACAATTCCAGCACGCTGAGCCCGGCATCCAGGTCAACCAGTGGGGCCACATCCGGGTGATCGAAACTGCCTGCATCGTAAGCGTTATCCACCGAACGTTTAATTTCGTTTGGGGTAAAATCAGCTAAATATGGCCCGAGTATGTTTGCGGCCCGCTGCTGGTAAGACATGTGGGTCATGGCTTGAATATCCTCCACAGAGAGCATAACCCGATCAGTAGGCACAAATAGCCCGCCATCGGGAGCAATCCCCAGCTTAATGGCCCCTGCGGCGGGCAGCGGCCCATAATTACCTCTGGTGCTAGTATATAACATAAAAAATTCCTCCCGCCAAAAAATTGCTTATTACCTATTACATTAAACACCAAAAAAGCCATTGCCGTCAATCAAAGCTCATGGATCCCATGATGTTCTAGTTTGCCACTTAAAAAGACCCGATTTAATTTTAGCCATTGGTATAGTCATAAAGATAGCCGATGATTCCTTGCTTTTGGACCATCGGCTTATAAATTGCATCATTTAAGAAACTGCCTCGCCGCTATACAGTTCCACCCGGGGTGTCAAACCCGGGATTGCCTATTAAGGGTTGACCAACCCAAAAGGTCATAAACAAATCAGTAAGCAAATAAAGCTTCGGCAAATTGAACTACAGCGAATAGTACCGCTAAAACCGCCCAGATCCCTGTTAGCACCTTCAATAAGACTAAGCCGATGATTAAAAGACCGATTACAGTTCTCACAATTCTATCGATGCTGCCCAGGTTACGTTGCCAATCCATATGCATTATACCCATCCCTTTGCTTTACCCGTGTTGGCCCTTTGCACCGCTGCCTGGAGACTGTCTTAGTACAAACTCGATACCTTTATCTGGATCTGTCCAAAAGGAAGTGAGACGGTATCCCTGGTTAAGTAATCCACGGCATTCATGAACTGCCTGTTCAATATTATTTAAGAGTGCCTCGCCGGTAAAATCCCCTAAATCCGGCGTATTATCAACATATACTTTTGTGCCGGCCTGCCCGGCTCTTTGATCTGCTTGAATTATTCTCACTTCGGACAATGAACAGCTCTCCTTTCAAGTACTGAGTATGGTACTTAAATAACTGTTAGTGTTCAGCACCTACGGCAGGTTCCCATTTACCGAACACGTGCCCGCAGCGGCATCCGTATGTTACATAGTGGTAGCGCAGGTTTTCCTCGATGCTTAAAATGCGCACATTACTTTTGTATGTATAAATATGATCCCCACAGCCGGGACAGTTATCCCCATTGATGATATTTTTCGCTTTAATGAGGGACCATTTGGGCTCCCGGGTGGCATATACATAATAATCTGCAAAGCTAAACTTGGTAATATGGTAACGGTCCAGCACAGATCGAATGGTTTTGAGCATGATCTCCCGGGTTTTACCGGTCTGAGTAAATAAAAACGCATCAACGGCGGCCCTTATGACATGCTGGTCATCGGTGGTGGGAAATTCAAGTATGTTGGCTGTTTGCATGTTCTACCCTCCATAAAAATCTATTCTCTATTGTACATTATTAATTGACAATTTGGGTAGATTTGATACATAAAAATGCTTTGTTTCATACTTTAACCAACAGTTTGTAAAAAGTGTTATAATTGACTTAGAAGCGTGCGAATAAGTTAATGAAGCGGGTTTTAATAAGCCGAGCAAATCACGGGTATTGCTGCGAACACTATAATGGGGTATTCCCAATGTGGTGACAAAGGGCCGGCATATCGCGTACGGGGCGATAAACAGCGTGTTGAAACAGAGGAGACAGGGTGTGCTTTTAATCCCTGTGGCCGTTATTCATTGGTGTAACCACATCCTGAATGTTTGGAGTTATTTTGCAATTGGCCAAAATGCTGGTATACTACTCTAAAAACTATAATCCAGGAAACATTTAGGTATATTCTTCATGTACACTAAGATGAACTTTGTAACCAAATTAATACCTATACTTTAAGCTGAATACACTTCAAAGTATTGTTCAGCCGGAATTGCTCTTTCTTTCGTTTTACTTAAGTGGACAGATATACACTGAAAGGAGCGAAAACCTGGTCTGGAAAGGATGGCTGAATTGCATATATTCTGGTATTATTTCATGAATATTCTTTTAAACCAGGTAGTTAAATATGCTAAGTGATGGCAAACTGGCAGACATATTGTCCGGTTGGGGAAAAACTTCATTTGAACATATGGTGCTGGGTAAACCCGTAATAGTACAGGAAACCACACTGCTACCCGTTTTATCCATATCCGCAGCCTATGGTGGTACCACCTCACATCAGGGCGCAGGTGGTGGAGGAATCCGACTTGATCCGGTGGCAGTAGTAGCAGTAAAAAAGGATAATATCAGTGTATTTTCATTAAGACCTGCCCAGGCCATAAACCCCTTGGAAAACCTGGTCGCAGTCTTACCGGAAATACTATCCGCAGGGCAAGCAAACCATGAAGCCGGGGGTAGGGCAGCCAATGATCCGCGCTATCCACCGCAGCGATAGGATAACATAACTGCGTTTAATTTGAAATCTTACAATATCGCACCAAACGGAGGTTATAAATGCGTATCGGAATTGATATTGACGGCGTTATTGCCAATACCTTTCCTTTACTTGTGCGAGAGTTAAATAATTTCTTTAACAAGAATCTGAGCTATGATGAAATTATCGATTACGACATTGGTAAGGTATACAACATAGAAAGAGAGCAACTGGTGGAGTTTGCCCAACTTAAGCAGGACCTGCTCCTGGATGGCCCGGCCCCTGTACCTAATGCATTAGAGTGCATCAATAACCTGCGCTACAAAGCATTTGTGGCATTAATATCTGCCCGCATGGAAAAGTCACGCCAGCGCACCGAAAACTGGTTACAGCGGCACGGCTTCTACTGGGATGAGTTAATTTTACTGGGCAACCACGACAAAGCCGAAACATGCGTAAAATTGGAATTAGATTTTTTCATTGAAGATAGACTAGATAACGCCCTGCAGGTAGGCGCCCGGGGTATACCTGTATTACTGCTGGACGCACCCTATAACCGGGCACCTTTGCCAAGTCCGGCACGGCGCGTTCATTCCTGGTCACAGATTTGTAAAATTATTACATCAGCCATGCATCGAAAATAGGGTAAACTTGCCGGCACAAAGCCGCAAAAAAAGGTTTAAAACCAAATACTGGCAGCAAGTACTCAAGTGTCTTTTAAAAAATGGGGAGGAATAATAATGACCAGCATGTTAAGTCTGGAAAATCTGCGCCTTGAAAAGATTCTGCGCGAGCTTTATACAGCCCAAAAATGCACCTTTTTTATGGAAGACGCGATGGGTAAAATCATGGACCAGTTTTCCCTTTCGGAACAGCAGGCTATAGAGTTGGCTAAAATGCTAATGGATAAGCAACTTATATCAACTAACGCTTTTTTACCGGCAACATTTCTGCGTCCCCGGTATATTCGCTGTTTTCCCATTGTTCTCACCGCTAAAGCTATATCTATGGTTAATAAGAAAACTGTAAGTCAGTAATCAAGGATATTTAAACAATTCAATCACAGGCAGCTCACGCCAATAAGAACATACTGTCTGTTACAGGTTTTTATAAAAATTAACATACTACCCAGCACTTCGCCATGCGAGGTGTTTTTTTTCACCTGCAACACCAGGCCAATTATATTATGGCTGCAATGACCCGCTAACCGGAATTGCATTGCTCATAATTAAATAAGGTTAAATTTTTAATTTTAGAACCAACAAAACCTTCATTTTCCGGTATAATAGGTCAAAGGAGTGAAGCCATGATTAATGTTCTCCAACGCCATTGGGTTACCACTGTGCACTTCGACTCGTCCACCCCGGACGGTGCGACTGCTGCATACCATGCGGACTTTACTGGCAGCGCAGAGCACCAGCAAACGGCCGGGCAAATACAAGCACAAACGGTGTATTGCGGTACCGACTGCGAAGTTGGTACCCGGTTGTGGGTGGACCCAATAAGCTTCAAAATTAAAGAAGCCATTTGGGAAAATTATTCCCCTCCTGTGGCCATCACCGATGTTCCCGGGATGCGTGGCTTAGAGGCTTATTTCAACTGCGGACCGGCAATTAAAGCGCTGGCCGATTTGGGGTCTTTTGCCCGCGCGCTGTTTGCCGAGACAATACGTGGCATTATACAGGCGGAAACATTTTTATTCACAGAACGGGGTTTTACTTCAGCTGCTGAGTACAGCAAACACTGGGAAAAGTTTTATATCAATTCTTGTCGTTATTTTAGCAACCTTGAAAAAGTGAGTAAAAGCTGGGATGAATATGTTTATTACATGCGCACCGGTAACCTGTTTAATCGTTTTAAAGCACAGTCCGTTTATGCTGTTTCAGGTGGCGGTTACCATGTTGTTGCCACTTTTAGCGATTCTTTTCATGAACTAAGCGTAATATTGGATATGGATAACAATTTGGTGATTACTGGTGTTTTAGGCACATTACTGCGGGCACCGGACGAAATTTGCCGGGAAGCCACTATCTTTTTACAGCATCTGCAGGGTCATGATGCTAGTAATCTGGGCAAAAAACAAGTTGCCGCTCTTTTGGGCAAAGGTGATGGCTGTGTACACATCATCGACACGGTTTGTGACGCGCTGATGGCTGTTAATATGGCGGCCCAGCGGCATGCAGGTGCAGCAGCCATATAACGATCGTATACCAGCAAGCTTAAGCATAAACAAATAAATGCTGGTTTAATCAAGGAATTATTTAACAAATTTTTTTTGGTTTAAAATATCACCATTGAGGTAAAATAAGGTAAATTGAGGTGATGATAAAATGAACAATAAAAGGATGGATTACCGGGTAAACTTTCGTGATAAAGATCAAATTATCAGCATTGAAATAACTTGCTGTGAAAAACATATTGGCGAGATTCGTTACAAAGATGGGGAAGCAAAACAATGTCCATATTGCGGGGCCATGCATACCGTAAGAATACAGCATAATCACTTTCACCTGACCCGCAGTGAATAAATCATATTGTTTCACAAGGGGGGACATGGGCAAAGTGGCACAAACCGATAATAAAAAGACCGGGTTGGCTGAGCCTGGCCAGTTTTACAAACCATACCGGATTAAGCCGGCAGAGGTTTATGTAGAACCTAATCCCAATGTGTGTGATCCCAAAGAAAAATCCACAAAGTGAGCGGCGGTCGCCGCTCTTTTTTTATTAACTGAAATATTACCAATACTAATTAAAAATGAAAAGGATTACCTGCGAGTACGCAGAATATAAAAAGTAAAAATAATGCGGAGGTGATCCCATGAGTTTTATACAAAAAATGGCTGATGGTGCTAAACAGTTGGGCAGCCGGGCCAAAGATTTTAGCGGCATGGCTGGGGACAAAGCCAGAGATATTACCAAAAAATCATCTGATCTGATTGAAGTCACCAAAATGAAGCACGAAATGAAAAAGTTGGAAAGAGAATTGGAAAATAATCTGGCCGGGATCGGTGCACTGTATTATCAGCAGCAGTCAGGGCAGGATGATGTAAAGGAAGAATTGGACAGACTGCTGGATGCCACAAAGGAACTGGAAAAAGAAATTGATGAACTGGAGAAACAAATAAACGCGTTACAGCCCGAAGAGCCTGTTTGTACGGATTGTGGCAAAGAGTTGCCAACAGGAGGCAAGTACTGCAGTTACTGCGGCAAGCGGGTAGTGGAATAATATTAGCGAAAAATAATCTGAATTATTTTTATTACTTAATACCGTATTAATATTATGTGTTCAATTATTAGGGCCTTAGATCAACAGCAGGTTCGATAAAAATTGGCCGGGTTCATATGCATACATGGAACCAATCTTAATATTTTTGCTGGTTCGCGTCCTTAAAAATGCACATGATTAGCGTATTGAAAGAGAGGTGGTAACAAATGGAGCAGGATAAGGAATTATCATTGGAATTTTCTGAGCACACTCAGGCCATGATAGATGAATTAAGTCGTAAAACCGGTCAACCCCAGGAGGTAGTAGTGGAAACCATCATCTACGACCATTTGATGCATCAGGTTCAGTTTATTGAAAAACAAGCTGCCGAATCCGGCAGAACCGTACAGGAAATATTGAACCAGCGTTTTGTCGAACTTCTCGAGTTTATGCTTAAACGATAAGCCGGCAAATATCCGGTTTAAAATGCTTATATTGGCACCCCGGCCGGCATTCCGCACCGAGGTGCGATTTTCTAACACATGACAAATTTAATTTACGGACACAAAAATACCGGTGCACAAGAGCAGTATTTTACTCTCGTAGCACCGGTTTGATTTTGTGCTATGCAGTTTTACCACTGTCCATCATCTTAAGCATATCCCTAACTACATCGGTATTGGTACCAGTATATACAGCCTTAACCGGCCCATATTTTTTTTGTTTAGCTTCATTTTTTGAAACCACCCGCAAACCGGGTACATCCATACCCCGGGCTATACGGTTAGCACCTGAATATAAGAAAAATGTGCGGGGGGGATCAGCGTTTTTAGTGATATGCAGTATTTTTTTATCACCAAGCATATAAATTACCGCATAATTATCCTCCATTTTCTTCAGCCTGGTTTCACCCTGGGCCACCATATCATCAATAACAGCAACTATAGTTAAAAAGGCATTGGTATTGCGCGTAGTGTCAGCTGCTGTTTCTTTAGCTTGTTTTTCAGGCTTTTGAGCCAGCCCAACCCGGCTTAATAGATTATTAATAATTCCAGCCATGCTGTTTTTTTTCCTCCTTTTGCAAATATAATTACATTTTTCAACAAGAACAATACTATATCCTGCCCGTAAAAGATTGACAGCAAAAAATGTTTTCAAGATAATTAAGGTATTGAGGCAGAATGGGGGTATAAAATTGTCATATAATCAAAAAATCAAGGAAATAGTCCGCTTGGTCAGGGAATCTAAGAAAACTCTGGCTCTTACAGGAGCGGGCATTAGTACCGAAAGCGGTATACCCGACTACCGCAGCCCGGGCACCGGTCTTTGGGAAAAGCACGACCCGGCCAAGACGGCTAGTCTTTCAGCCCTGCGCAAAGACCCCGCCCGTTTTTACAGCGTCAACCTGAATCGCTGGATCGCCTTTAACCATGCCAAACCCAATGCCGCCCATTATGCACTGACCCAGCTGGAGAAAATGGGGCTATTGACGGGGGTAATCACTCAGAATATTGACAGCCTGCACGTGAGGTCAGGAGCTGCCCGGGTATGGGAAGTACACGGCCACCTGCGCACCTGCCACTGCATGGAATGCCGGGAATCATACAGCTTTGATTATCTTGTGCAAAACTTTAAAAGCGGTGACAACCCACCTCGCTGCGCTAAATGCAAGGGCGTTTTGCGACCTGATGTGGTATTGTTTGAAGACCGTATGAATGAAGATTTTTACCAGGCTACCCAGGTGATTTCGGGCTGCCAGCTCATGCTGGTGGCAGGCAGCAGCCTCACTGTATATCCCGTGGCCGGTTTGCCGGGTGTGGCCAAACAAATTGTCATTATCAACCGCACCCCCACCCCCTATGACGAAGAAGCGGCGGTGGTTGTTCATGAGAATACCGGCCAGGCTTTCCAGGATATTATGGCCGAAATGAGCAAAGGATTCTAAAAGCCAAGTACCTCTACTGCACAAAGCCCATGCAAATAAACCGGCCATGCGCTATTTGGCATTACTGATCCTATAGCATAGCAGGCCTCTCTACTCAGCCCGGGCCAGCTCCACTTTAGCCAACAGCGGTAAATGGTCCGAGGCTAGACTGCTATATACCTTGGTTTCGGTCAAAGTCCAGTGGTGAGAATGAAAAATATAATCAATTTTATATTTCGGGTAATCGGACGGAAAAGTCAACCCGGCTCCAGTCAAATCACCTGCCTGTAATAAGTTTTGTATGCGTTTGATTTCTTCACTATATGGTTTGGCGTTAAAATCGCCGGTTAAAAGCAGCGGGCTGGATACGCCGTGAACTATTTGCATAATTTTTTCCACCTGCTGCATTCGTTCTTGATGATTTAACCCCAGGTGAGTGGTAAAAAAAACCGTGGACTGCCCGGCGAGCTTGATTTCCACCCGGAGCAACCCCCTTTGTTCGCCATAGCTGGGCAGCGGGTAGTTATGCCAGCATAGAATAGGATAGCGCGAAAGTACGGCATTGCCGAACCGGGCTATACAGCCCCAGGTGACATTGGGTCCGTAAACATAATACATACCCAGCATATTGCTCAGCCTGGCTGCCTGGTGGGCAAAGGCGCTGCGGGGATTACAATAATCCACTTCCTGTAAGCCTATTATGTCTGCCCGGGTACCAGCGATGGTCGAGGCCACTGCATCTAAAGAAACCCTGTTGTTGATACCGCGACAGTTTCTAATATTATAAGAAAGCACGCTTATCTTCATATACACACCTTTTAGGACTTTTAAATTAATATTATGCAGGCTATAAATAAACAACACTGGTGTTAAAATAGTTTTACTACTATACATTGTAACTATATTTGGCGCATATGCCACTTAATGGTACCACAAAGGAGAAATAGTAACAGATGAGTTTGATCATATTAAGCGTGGAAACATCTTGCGATGAAACATCCGCTGCCGTGCTGGTGGACGGCACCATCGTTAAGTCCAATATCATATCTTCACAAGTGGACGTGCACCGCAAATTTGGAGGTGTGGTGCCCGAGGTGGCCTCTCGCAAGCACCTGGAGCTGATCAACCACGTAATCCGGGAAGCACTGGACGAAGCCGGCATTGATTTTGACGAGCTGGACGCAGTGGCCGTTACCTACGGTCCCGGTCTTGTAGGGGCGCTGCTGGTAGGTGTTGCTGCCGCTAAAGCAATTGCATTTGGACTTGATATACCTTTAATTGGCGTCAACCATCTAGAGGGGCACGTAAGCGCTAATTTTTTAGTGGAACCCAAACCGAATTTCCCTGTTATTTGCCTGGTAGTGTCGGGAGGACATACCGATCTTGTGCTGATTTCCGGTTTTGGCCAGTACGATCTTTTAGGTGCCACCCGGGACGACGCAGCAGGGGAAGCATTTGATAAAGTAGCCCGGGTGCTGGGTCTAGGTTACCCGGGTGGGCCGCTAATTGACAAGCTGGCAGCGTCCGGCGATGATACTGCCATTCCCCTGCCCAGAGCTTACCTTGCCGGAGACAGCTTGGATTTTAGTTTCAGCGGTCTTAAAACAGCGGTGATTAACCATCTGCACAGGGCAAGCCAAAAGGGTTTTCATGTAAATAAAGCCAATGTGGCGGCCAGTTTTCGGCGGGCCGCTGTGGATGTGCTGGTGGACAAAACTTTACTGGCGGCCCGGCAGCACAATACAGGCACTATTATGCTGGCGGGCGGGGTGGCAGCCAACCAGCTATTAAGAGAAGAAATGACCCGACGGGCACATCAGGAAGCCCGTCGGCTGATTTATCCACCGCCGGTTTTATGTACCGATAACGCAGCTATGATTGGCTGTGCTGCCTATTATAAATATTTGCGCGGTGATTTCGCCCCTTTGACCTTAAATGCAGTACCCAATTTACCGCTGGGCCAGGATCGGTATTAAAAGATACACCTATCCACAAAAAAATCCACAACCTATTAACATAGCTGTGTTTACAGAAAATTATCACTGGTGGCAGCAACCCACCAAACCCTTGTTATTACAGGTTATCAATTTATCCGCATTTAAATATTTTGCTGCTTGATAGTTTAATTGAAATACTCCCAAAAAGTTATTCCTGTGGATAATGTGGATAAGTCTGTTAATAACTTGGCAGCAAGGAGTTTTGCCTGTGGGTGAACAAGCACCGATCCTAATGATAGAATTTAACAATTGGCTATTTTATTGAGCTGCCAGGTAACATAATTTCGCTGTGCACTGTACATAGGATATTTTACGGGCTTGTGGAAAAAGCTTTTTTTTAACAACAAGTTGTGCTATGCTTTTATAATCAGGTGGCGAAAGTAGAAAATTATACCGCAACAGGTGTTAAACAATAAAAATCCTTGAGGGGGCGGATTTATGAAAGTAAAACAAATATCTGTTTTTTTGGAGAATAAGTACGGGCGTCTGGCTCAAGTAACCAGGGTGCTAGGTGGCAACGACATAAACATCAGAGCTCTGTCCATCGCCGATACCACTGATTTTGGCATACTGCGATTAATTGTCAGTAATCCCGACGAGGCCTACCGGGTGCTTAAAGAGTCCGGTTTTACCGTAAGCACTACTGATGTCATTGCGGTGGAAATAAAAGACGAACCCGGCGGGCTGGCCGGCGTGCTGGAGATACTACAACAGGAAAATATTAACATCGAATACCTGTACGCATTTTTGCAAAAAGCCACTAATGCCGCACTGGTGGTATTCAGGGTGGAACAGCTAAGCGAAGCCGTCGAAGTACTGCAGAAGAACAATGTCAGCATATTGACTGAAAGCCAGGTATACAGTTTGTAAAAGGGGTCAGGCTTAAAATTAATAAAACTAAACGTGAGTCAGATACCTCATGTCTTTGTGCAAAGTATTGGTACATTATTCAAATCCTCCCGTAACACAGGAGGATTTATTTTTTGTTCGGCGAAATACTGCATACAAATGGTATTTTGAGTGTCGCAAACAAGCATCTTGTATTTTTTTTGTCACTATTAAAAGATTGGCTTTCCCAGAGCAGTGCACTTATTGCGTACAGTCCCAAACCGGCCAAGCTTAACATATAATAGCACAGCATCATCACGCCGGTGTCTTTAAGCGCCCTTTCAGGGAAACCTGGTAGAACCTGAACTAATAAACGCAATGAAAAATTAATAACAGTATGATTTTTTGGAGGAATTACCGTGTCCAAAAACGAATTAAGAAAGAATGTGATTGCCGGACGCAACGCCATGCCTCTGCATCAAATAGAAGCAACAAGCGCTGCCATTGCTGATAAAGTTCTGGCTTTGCCCGAGTATATTCGGGCTACCACGGTGATGGCATATGTCGACTTTCGCAACGAGGTGCAGACCGCATTTATTAACAAAAGCATACTGCAGCAAGGTAAGCGGCTGGTGGTGCCCATTACAGACGTGGCTAATAAAAAGCTGATACCGTCACAGGTGATTCATTTCCCAAATGACCTGACCCCGGGCACCTGGGGTATTTTAGAACCCAAGCCCGAGTGTGTGCGACCCGTGGAACCAGGAGAAATCGATCTGGTTATCATACCTGGAGTGGCTTTCGACACCGCGGGCAACCGGTTGGGATATGGAGGAGGCTTTTACGACCGTTTTCTACTTCGCATCAGGAAAGACGCAACTCTAGTTTCTCTGGCTTTTGAACTGCAGGTCAGACCTAATGTTTATCCCGGCGAGTACGATGTACCCATACACATACTGATAACTGAAGACAGAGTATTGGATTTTCGCCCAAAATGCTAGATAATTCTTGCATTATCAATTTTCAGTCAAATGTGCGGTGCCAACATATGGGCATAGTTTCGCTAAATATTTAGGAAGCATTACCAATAAATACCCGGCCGAAAATTAACCGTCCGGGCTAATGTAATGTTGTGCATTAATGAGAGGAGGGAAATAATTTGGCAGCTTGTAAATGCGAACAGAGCCAGGAGTCTCAGTACCAACAATTGCAAGAGGTTTTCGACAAGTACCGGAATTTTAAGGGAGCTTTGATTCCCCTGCTGCAGGAAGCCCAGGAAATTTTCGGTTACCTGCCCGGCGATGTAATGAAAAAAATCTCCCAAGAAATTGGTGTACCCTTCAGCAAAACCTTCGGGGTGGCCACCTTTTATTCCCAGTTTCACCTGAAACCCAGGGGACGCAACATTATCCGCATGTGCCAGGGTACAGCCTGCCACGTACGGGGTGCCGCCAAAGTATTTGACGCTGTATCCACCGATTTGGGCGTAGGCCGCAATGAAAGCACCGAGGATCTGCGCTATACGCTGGAAACCGTGGCTTGCCTGGGTGCCTGCGGGCTTGCCCCAGTGATGATGGTCAATGACGACACCCACGGCCGTTTAACACCGGACAAAGCCGTAGCCATAGTTAAAAAATACGAGTAGGAAGGAGGCCTGGCAATTGAACAATCTATTGGACAAGTGCTGTGACAAATGCACCCACGAACCACAAAATCCCTGCCGGGACTTCATCAAGTGCATCAAAGAAGGCCCTATCTGCCATGACGACGCAGCCTGCCGGCAAAAACGGCAGGAGTTACTGGCTAATATACACCTTCCGGTAGGTTCTGATAAGAAAAACATACTTATTTGTGCCGGTACAGGCTGCACCTCCTCCGGTTCTAAAAAACTGGTGGATGTTTTAAAGGAAGAACTGCAGAAGCATAACCTCACTGACAAAGTGAAGATCACCATCACAGGCTGCCATGGTTTTTGCGAGCAAGGCCCGTTAATGATTGTGGAACCCGACAAGACTTTTTACGTACGGGTACAAGATACCGATGTGCCTGAAATAGTGGAGCAAAACCTGGTGGGCGGCCAGGTGGTGGAGCGGTTGCTCTACAAAGACCACACCACCGGCGAGCTGTCCAAAACTTATAATGACGTGCCCTTTTACGCTAAACAACAGCGCCTCGTGCTACACAATTGCGGTCATATCAACCCCGAGGATGTAGGCGAATACATTGCCAATGACGGCTATGCAGGTTTTGTGAAGGCACTGTTTGAAATGACTCCAGAAGAAGTCATTGAGGATGTGAAAAAGTCGGGCCTGCGCGGCCGCGGCGGTGCCGGATTCCCCACCGGCATGAAGTGGGGCTTTGTACGCCAGGCACAGGGCGATAAGAAGTACGTTGTCTGTAACGCTGACGAAGGCGACCCGGGTGCCTTTATGGACCGCAGCGTGCTGGAGGGCGACCCCCACGCCGTACTGGAAGGCATGATGATTTGCGGTTACGCGGTAGGTGCCGATGAGGGCTATATTTACGTGCGGGCCGAGTATCCCCTGGCTATTGAGCGTTTGAAAATCGCCATTGCCCAGGCCGAACAATACGGCATACTGGGTGATAACATATTGAATTCTGGATTTAACTTCCATATTAAAATTAAAGCCGGTGCCGGTGCGTTTGTATGCGGGGAGGAGACCGCGCTGCTCACCTCCATCGAAGGCAACCGCGGCATGCCCAGGGTAAGGCCGCCCTTTCCGGCTCAAAGCGGTCTATGGGGCAAACCCACCAACCTGAATAACGTGGAAACCTATGCCAACGTGCCCTATATACTGCGCAACGGCGGTGAAAACTACGCCAAGCTGGGCACTGAAAAGAGCAAGGGCACCAAGATTTTCGCATTGACCGGTAAAGTGAACAACACCGGCCTGGTGGAAGTACCCATGGGGATGACCTTAAGGGACATTATCTTCACCATTGGCGGCGGCATTCAAAACGGCAAAAAATTTAAAGCCGTGCAGATAGGCGGACCTTCCGGTGGCTGTATCCCCGAAGAAAACCTGGACCTGCCAGTGGACTATGATTCCCTCACCGCTGCCGGGGCTATGATGGGTTCCGGGGGCTTGGTGGTAATGGATGAAACCACCTGTATGGTGGACGTGGCCAAGTTCTTCCTTACCTTTACCCAGTCCGAGTCCTGCGGTAAGTGTACTCCCTGCCGGGAAGGCACCAAGCGCATGCTGGAAATTCTGACCCGTATCTGCGATGGCGAAGGTAAAATGGAGGATTTGGATACCCTGGAACGCCTTGGCCGAGTGGTTAAAAATACTGCTTTGTGCGGGCTGGGCCAGACCTGCCCCAACCCCATTTTATCCACCATGCGTTACTTCAAGGACGAGTACATTGCTCATATTCAGGACAAGCGCTGTCCCGCCGGGGCCTGCAGTGCCCTATTGGTATTCAAAATTGACCCCGAAAAATGTAAAGGCTGCGGCAAGTGCGCCAAGAACTGCCCGGCCGGGGCCATTACAGGCGAGAAGAAAGAGCCTCACGTTATCGATGCCACCAAGTGCATCAAGTGCGGTTCTTGTCTGCTGGGCTGTAAATTTGATGCAATTTATAAAGCGTAAGCTTGCAGCCGGTGTGGGTTTAGTCGTACAACTAACGAGTTAACTGGTGGTTATCTTATAATTTTTCGGTTCATTTAGACATTTGCGCTTAATTGATCCGATTAACACGACAGTTACCCACCGATAATCCAACTGCCTGTTTTCATGCGTTATAGTAGCCTTAGAACCTACTCTTTCGCAAAAAGGAGGGAAAAGAGAATGTCCTACGTATCCCTGACCATCAACGGTATTAACATAAAAGTATCCAAAGGCACCACTGTGCTGGACGCGGCCCGGCAGGCAGGCATATTTATACCCACGCTGTGTCATGATCCCGCCATACCGCGCTTTGGTGCCTGCCGCATCTGCGTGGTAGAAATACCGGGCATGCGCAACCTGCCCGCATCCTGCGTCACTGAGTGCACCGAGGGCATGCAGGTATTTACTGAATCGCCTGCAGTAGTAGAAGCCCGTAAAACCATACTGGAACTGCTGCTGGCCAACCACCCGCAGGACTGCCTGACCTGTGATCGCAACGGCGACTGCCGGCTGCAGGACTACGCATTCCGCTATGGCGTTAAGGAGTCCGGGTTCACAGGTGAGCGCAAAGACTACCCGCTGGACGATTCCAACCCATATATCATTCGGGATGCCAATAAATGCATACTGTGCGGCCGGTGCGTGCGTACCTGCAACGCCATAGCCGAGCGCAGCGTTATTGATTTCGGATACCGGGGTTTTGGCACCAAAATCGTTACCGCCATGGACACCCCCCTGGGCGAATCCGACTGCGTATATTGTGGCCGCTGCGTCACGGTGTGCCCCGTAGGCGCACTCACATGGAAGCCGCTGGCCGGTAAAGGGCGGACCTGGGAAATGTCCCGTCAGGAGGTCACCTGCACTTTTTGTGACAGTGGCTGCACATTCGAGGTGCTCAGCAAAAATGGCCAAAACATCGGTGTGGTGCCCAAAGAGCCTGGCAGCGGCCGTCCCCTGTGCCTAAAAGGGCGTTTGGGACTGGAGCTGAAATACCTGGATGAACCGGCAGCCCCGCAGCTTAAAAAGGATGGCGAGTTTGTGGAAGTGTCCTGGGCCGAGGCCCTGGGCTTAGAAGATATATTATCTAAATTGACTAAGTGATAACACTGGGGAAGGAGGGATACTTGACGGTGGCGGAAGTTACATTAACAATTAACGGCATATCCGTAACCGTTCCCAAAGGGACCACCGTGCTGGAGGCCGCCCGCCAGGCAGGGGTGTTTATACCCACCTTTTGCCACGACCCGGAGCTTACCAAGTTTGGTGCCTGCCGGATGTGCGTGGTTGAAATACCTGGCATGCGTAATTTACCTGCCTCCTGTGTCACCGAGGCCACGGATGGCATGGTGGTACACGCTGATTCACCTGCGGTACAGGAAGCCAGGAAAGTCATACTTGAACTAATGCTGGCCAACCACCCGATGGACTGCCTCACCTGCGGCAAAAACGGGGACTGCCGGCTGCAGGATTACGCCTATATGTACGGCGTAAAAACTGAGCCCTTTGAAGGTGAAAAGCACAGCTATCCACTGGAGGACGATAACCCCTTCATCGTAAGGGATATGAATAAATGTATATTGTGCGGCAAATGTGTGCGTGCCTGCGCCGAAATTCAGGGCAAGAGCATCGTAGACTTTGCCTACCGGGGATTTGACGCCAAAATCACCCCTGCTATGGACGTGCCCCTTTCGGCATCTGAATGCGTTTTTTGCGGCAACTGCGTAGCGGTATGTCCGGTGGGTGCACTGCAGGAAAAAGGACTGCGTGCCGCGGCCCGAACCTGGGAAGTGCAAAAGGTTAAAACCACCTGCCCGTACTGTGGTACAGGCTGCAGTTTTGAACTTAACGTCAAGGACAATAAAGTAGTGGGGGTCACCTCCTGCGACGGCGATGTCAATGGCCGGGCACTGTGCGTCAAGGGCCGCTTCGGCTATGGGTTTATTCATCACCCCGACCGCCTGACCACACCGCTCATTAAAAAGGACGGCGTATTTGTGGAAGCCTCCTGGGATGAGGCCATTGGCTTGGTGGCCGCTAAACTGGGACAGGTAAAGGAGCAGCACGGTAGCGAATCGCTGGCGGTGCTCAGCTCGGCCAGGTGTACCAATGAAGAGAACTATCTGCTGCAGAAATTCACCCGCGCGGTACTCGGTACCAACAGTATCGACCACTGCGCCCGTCTCTGACACGCTCCCACCGTCGCCGGTCTGGCGAATGCATTTGGGAGCGGGGCAATGACCAACAGTATTGATGAAATAGCCGGGGCTGACTTTATTCTGGCCATCGGCACTAATACCACGGAATCGCACCCCATTATCAGCCTGAAAGCCAAAAAGGCGAAACGCTGCGGTGCAACCCTGGTGGTGGCGGACCCGCGGCGCACCGAGATGGCAGAGCTGGCCAACGTGCACATGCAGCTAAAGTCGGGCTCCGATATAGCACTGCTCAATGCTCTGGCCAATGTCATTATTGCTGAGGAGTTATGGAATAAAGATTTCGTGGCCAATCGAACCGAAGACTTCGAAGCCCTTAAAGATACTGTGGTTAAGTACACCCCGGAATATGCCGAGCAAATTACGGGTATTGCTGCGGACACTATACGGGAAGTAGCCCGGGGCTATGCCCGGGCGCAAAATGCCACCATATTATATACAATGGGTATCACCCAGCACATTTGTGGCACCCACAACGTATTTGCCGTGGCCAACCTGGCCATGCTGTGTGGACATATCGGCAAAGAAAGCAGCGGCGTCAACCCACTGCGAGGCCAAAACAACGTGCAGGGGGCCTGCGACATGGGCGCCTTGCCCAACGTATTCACGGGCTATCAGGCTGTGACAGTGGATAACAACCGGGCCAAGTTCGCTAAAGCCTGGAATGTGACGGAACTACCCGCCCAGCCCGGCTTGACCGTGGGAGATATGCTGGACAAAGCCGGAACGGGTGAAGTAAAAGCCATGTACATCATGGGCGAAAACCCTGTGCTGTCCGATCCCGACAGCGACCACGTAGCCCACGCCCTGGGCAAGCTGGACTTTTTGGTGGTGCAGGATATCTTCCTCACTGAAACGGCAGCCCTGGCCGATGTGGTACTGCCCGCAGCCAGCTATGCCGAAAAAGACGGCACCTTCAGCAATACCGAGCGCCGGGTACAGCGGGTGCGCAAGGCCATCGACCCGGTGTACAACGCCCGGGCGGACTGGCAGATTATCTGTGCCGTGGCCACGGCTATGGGCTATCCCATGCAGTATCCCACTACCTCGGACATATTTGATGAAATAGCTTCCCTGACCCCGTCCTATGCAGGCATATCCTATGCCCGGTTGGAGCAGGGCGGCATCCAGTGGCCCTGTCCCAACGCCGAGCACCCGGGTACAAAATACCTGCACAAGGACAAGTTTTCCCGGGGTCTGGGTAAATTTAACCCGGTGGAATATATTCCACCGGCGGAAATGCCTGATACCGACTACCCGCTGGTGCTGAGCACCGGGCGGCGGCATTTCCACTACCACACAGGCACCATGACCCAGCGTACCGGCGCACTGGAAGTGCACTACGGTACTGAATACCTGGAAATTAACCAGGCAGACGCCGCCGCCCTGGGCATAGTTGACGGAGATAAAGTACGGGTAACCTCTCGCCGCGGCCAGGTGGAAGTAGCGGTACGCGTCACAGATGTGGTGCCCCAGGGGCTGGTATTTACATCTTTCCACTTCCCGGCGGTGGCTATCAACAAGCTTACCAACCCGGCAAAAGACCCTGTGGCCAAGATACCGGAACTGAAGGTATGCGCTGTGAAAGTGGAAAAGGCGGTTTAATTGATCTTCAAAAAATGCACAAATACTTGCGTATCTTTGCCAAAGATGGAATGAGCAGTTGTGCAATTACACAATAAAAATAATAAACAGGCTAGAGGCTATAGCTTCTGGCCTGTTTATTATTTTTATACCTAAATGGTAAATATGAATTACTTAAAAAAAATAATCAGTTAAGAAGAATTACCATCTAAAATTTTTTTTAAAGACTAGTGATTCAGCTTGCAAGCGTAGTTAATCAATAGTAAACTTTTTTTATTAACAAATGTAAGCGCCTATGGAAACTATTAGGTAATACTTGGTTATTCAATTAAAAATAAAGGAGGCGGACCAAACTATTGAGCCAGTTGTTTGATCATATGGCCACCCGTAAAATAACCTATGACCGGCAAAGAAGCAAGAGGGGCAAGGAGAAGGGAAGCAAGGGGACGGCTCTTCTGCTTCCAGAACGGAAGCAAGGAGAACCGTCCCCTTGCTTCCGACAAAAGGGAGGCAGTTAAGATGAATTATTCAGCCATAAAAAGAAATGTTAAACAGGCATTGCTAGATGGGAACTATAGACAGTTGATCAACCTGGGTGAACAGAATCCAGGCCGGGTAACCAGCGCTCTTTTTTCTTTTCTATACAGCCTGGATGGACAACTGCGCCAGCGGGCGGTGGAGGGGTTGGGATTGCTGACAGACAGCATCGCCCATAAAAACCCCGAGCGGGCCAGGATTATCATGCGGCGCATTTTTTGGGAACTAAATGATGAATCGGGCGGATCCCTTTGGGTCGCTCCCGAAGCTGCCGGGGAGTTAATTTACCATCAGCCAGAACTTTTCCGGGACTATGTGTCCATATTGGCCTCCTTCATGGACGACCCGATTTTGAAACCAGGGGTTATACGGGCACTCAGGCGTATCAATGGGGCACATCCTGATCTGATAAAGTCTGAGGTGCCGAGCATAAATTCCATTATTGGCACTTGATTGGCTAAACGAACTGCCATATAATTATCAGATAACTATTGCATAAACAATGTGAAACATGGTACAATTTCCTTAATATAAAATTAATATATTATTAACATTTTCTTAACTATACATTATTATTTAAAGCCTGGGGGGAGGTTTTGAGAATGGAACTTTGGCAATCAGTGCTGGTGGGATTGCTGGGTGGCATGGGGCTATTGCTATATGGTATGTTCATTATGAGTGAAGGGTTGCAGAAAATTGCCGGACACAGGCTCAGGAGCATCCTTAGCACCCTCACCCACAACCGCTTCACTGCGCTTATTGTAGGAGCCCTAGTGACCATGCTTTTTCAAAGCAGCACTGCCACCACCGTAATTCTTGTTGGCCTGACCAGCGCTTCCATAATGTCCTTAAAACAAACCCTGGGGGTAATTCTGGGGTCTGATATCGGAACCACCATCACCGCCCAGCTGATCGCCCTTAAAGTTACCGAAATTTCGTTACCCATTGTGGGTATTGGTGCCACCATTATATTTTTCTCCAAAAGGGATAAATACAAGCGGGTGGGGCAGGTGCTTTTAGGATTCGGCTTGCTGTTTTTGGGTTTAAAAATGATGGCCGATACTATGCAGCCGCTTAAAGACGAGCCCATATTCCGCCAAATGCTGATGAGCGCCAGCGATTATCCCCTGCTGGCCATTGCAGCCGGCGCTGTATTTACGTTTTTAGTACACAGCAGTGCCGCATCTGTGGGTATCATCATGATTATGGCCATGCAGGACCTGGTATCCCTCCACTCAGCCATTTACCTTTTGTTCGGGGCCAATATAGGCACCTCGTTCACTGCAGTGCTGTCCGGCCTGGGCTCTTCCAGGGAGGCCCAGCGGGTAGCCACGGCTCACCTGCTGTTTAAGATAGTTGGAGTGCTGATACTGCTGCCTTTTGTCAACCCCTATGCTTATTTGATGACTAAACTAACAGCGGCACCGGGCTACCAGGTAGCTAACGCACATACTTTTTTCAATATAGGTATAGCTATTGTATTTTTACCTTTTATTAATCAATTTGTAAAGTTACTGGAAATGATTGTTCCAGAACGTAAATTACCCCAGGAAAAGCAGCTTAAACCTAAATACCTGGACGATAAATTAATTAACACACCGTCAATTGCTCTGGGGCTGGCATCCAAGGAAATAAACCACGCTGCCGATCAGGTATTTGATATGATACAATCGATCATTAAGATTTTTGAAAAAAGCGATATTGGGTTGCTGGACAAAATCAATAAAACAGAGGATTACCTTGATATATTGTGTAAGTCCGTAACCAATTATTTGACCAGCGTTATGCGCCAGCCATTGTCACGTAAGGAATTTTTCCGCAGCATGAGCCATATGCATATTACTAACGATTTAGAACACATTGGGGATATTATCGAAAAGGATATTACCTATATAGCCAGCTGTAAGATAACTCAGCAGTGTCAGTTTTCCGAGGAAGGGTGGGAGGAAATTAAAGATATGCACCAGCGCCTCGGGGATTTAATGCGTATGGCCAATATAGCCCTGGCTTCCAACGATGCCGAGCTGGCCAACGAGGTTATCACCGGATACCCCGAGCTGGCCCGTATGGAAAGACGCCTGAGAGCACAGCACTTTAACCGGCTTAAGGATGGCACAGCTCTTTCCATTTCTACCAGCTCGCTGCACCTGGATTTAATTAACTCTTTTTTGCGTATCAGCGAACACATACGCAATATCTGTCATGAAATCATTACCCAGGGCGATGATAGCGACATAATCAACAGCCATCATACAAATGACAAGACCATGTCCTGCGATGACTTTACTATGGCGGTTAACAATTAAAAAGACCGGTTCCACCAACAGGAACCGGTTCTTTTTATTACGCGTACAAAATGCAGCGGCCATTTGCATGTATTACTCACAGTTCAACAACCCGCTTATCCAATCACATTAGCAAAATAAAACTTTAAACGTCAGCCCCGTCCATCCTCTTCGCCGTATACTGCTAAAACCGCGCTGGACGGACATATCCCGTCTTAAACGGTAACCTATTGCCAGCAAACCATTCAACACTTAAATAAAACCGTTTGCCTGAATATTCTTAATTTTTTTACAAATAGGCATTATTATATATTTCATAAGGTAAAATCTAAACCAACCACATTGCTTGATCACAACGTTTTCGTATTAACTTTAATTCATTGAAACTTTAACTGTTAAATCTTTCAAAGGGGGTGCTTAGTTGATCTAAAATTAACTCGGAAAACTCACTTTTATCACAAATATATGCAAGCAATTTTTGTTAAATATATAGTGGTTATGTATTTTAATGGGTTAATAAAAAGAAGTATATTCAACAATTACCAGGTTTTTAATATTAACGGTCTTATTGATCATTTATTCATAAAGTAAATCCTTAGGTGCTAATTACAAATAATTATTTATAAATAGAGGAGGTTGGTATCATGACCCAAACCGGTAATGATAGTGGAGCCCACTATGCTGTACACTGGCAAGAAGAAGAGTATATTCAACCACCGGCTAGTTTTATCGGTCAAGCCAATATGACTGATCCGGGGGTATTTGAGCGTTTCAGCCTGGATAACTTCCCCGAGTGCTTTAAAGAATTTGCTGATTTGCTGGATTGGGACCAATACTGGCATACTACGTTGGACACCAGCGATGCACCGTGCTGGAAGTGGTTCGTAGGCGGCAAGCTAAATGCCAGCTATAACTGTGTGGACAGACACCTGGCCAAGTATAAAAATAAAACTGCCATCCACTATGTGCCGGAGCCAGAGGATGAGCCCATTGTGCACATGACCTACCAGGAATTATACCGCAGGGTTAATGAAACCGCCGCTGTACTTAGGGACTTCTGTGGGCTGAAAGCAGGCGACCGGGTGACACTGCACCTTCCTATGACCCCGGAATTGCCCATCACCATGCTGGCCTGTGCCCGGTTGGGGATTATCCATTCCCAGGTGTTTGCGGGTTTCAGCGGCCAGGCCTGCGGTGAAAGAATTTGGGACTCTGAGAGCCGCATACTGATTACCATGGACGGCTACTACCGCAACGGCAAATTGCTTGACCACAAGGCCATCGGTGATCTTGCAGTGGAGGTGGCTAAAAAAGAAGGCCAGGAAGTTGACAAGGTATTGATCTGGCAGCGCTATCCCGGCAAAATTTCATCCAAGACACCCATGGTCGAAGGCCGGGACTATTTTATGAACGATCTGCTAAAACAGTATGCCGGGATTAAGGTAGAGCCGGTTTCCATGCCGGCCGAGGGTATTTTATTCCTGATGTACACCAGTGGCTCAACTGGCCGTCCCAAAGGTGTACAGCACAGCATCGGAGGTTACCTGGCCTATGTGGCCTGGATGTCCAAAGTTATCCAGGATATTCACCCCGAGGATGTATACTGGTGCATGGCAGACATCGGTTGGATCACTGGCCACTCTTTTATCGTCTATGGTCCACTGGCCGTGGCCGCCAGCACTGTTATTTACGAAGGGTTGCCCACTTACCCGGACGCCGGGCGGGTTTGGAGAATTGCTGAAGAACTGGACGTTAATATATTCCATACCTCCCCCACGGCCATCCGCGGCCTCAGAAAGGCGGGACCGGATGAACCGGCCAAGTATAACTATAATTTCAAGCATATGACCACCGTAGGTGAGCCTATAGAGCCCGAGGTTTGGAGATGGTATTACAACGTGGTGGGCAAAGGCCGGGCAGCTATCGTGGATACATGGTGGCAGACTGAAACCGGCGGCTTTTTGTGCAGCACTGTACCTGGCCTCAGCCCCATGAAACCAGGCAGTGCCGGACCGGGTGTACCTGGCATTCACCCGGTGATCTTTGATAATGAGGGGAACGAAATTCCTGCCGGTGCAGGCAAGGCAGGCAACATCTGTATAAGTAATCCTTGGCCCGGGCTAATGCAAACCATTTGGAAAGACCGTGAGCGCTATGTTTCCACATACTTCCGGAAATATTGTAAAGATGAAAACAGCAAAGACTGGCGAGATTGGCCATATATGGCGGGCGACGCCGCCGTGGTTTCCAGTGACGGTTATGTAAGGATACTGGGTCGGGTGGACGATGTCATAAACGTAGCCGGACACCGGCTGGGCACCAAAGAAATTGAGTCCGCCGCTCTTACGGTTGAGGATGTCGCTGAAGCAGCAGTTATCGCTGCCAAGGATGAAATTAAAGGCACTGTGCCCGACCTGTATGTGTCTTTGAAGCCCGGTTATACAGCCAGCAATGAACTTGCCGCCAGGATTTCCAACGCAGTGTCCACAGTGGTGGGCAAGATCGCACGGCCGCGTGCTGTGCATATTGTGCCCGATATGCCCAAGACTCGCTCCGGTAAAATTATGCGCCGTATTTTGGCCTCGATATCCAACAAAGGCGATGTGGGAGATGTCACTTCCCTGGCTAACCCGGAAGTAGTTGAGGAAATCCGCAAGCAAGTAAAGGAATAATTTCCTTAATCTTGCAAACAGCAACAAAAGAGAAAGGCAGGCACCTGAAAAAGGTGCCTGCCTTTTGGTGCGAAGCAACAACATGCCTGGCAACCTATTTTGTCATAACTACCCACGTTTTTTAATTAATTACTGCAGGAATAGTTTTGATGCTGTCGAATAATAATTATGAATAACCAAATTTTAGAATATTGAGATTATTGTTTATTACGGGGGAAGGGTTATGCCGTCAATGGAAAGTCCTACCTGCAAAACTCTACTTTGTTGGTGCGTCATTTTTGCAATAACGCTGGCGGCTATTTACCTTTGGCAGCCGCAGCTTTATGCCGCAGTAGCCTTTTTAACCTTTTCCGCACTGCTGTCCACGCTGGCTGCAATATATATTTTTACACATTGGCACAGCCACAGGCACAACCCGGTTGATGAACCGCTGGATCCCACTCTGCGCATTGCTAATGAAACGCTGCCTATTTTGCGCCGGGGACTGAATGAAGAAACCGCCGGCTATACAGCCGAAATTATCCGTCGCACCGCCGATGTTGCAGCGGTGGCCATTACAGACCGGGAAAAGGTATTAGCCTATATCGGTGCCGGGTCGAACCATCACAAGGCAGGACTTCCTATTATGACACTGGCCACCAAGGAAGTAATTCGCACGGGGGAAATAAAAATAGTGCGGGACGGTTATGGGTTGGATTGCCCGGTGCCGGGCTGCCCGCTGCAATCAGCGGTAATTGTACCATTGTTATGCAAGGGTGAACTAGTGGGCACCGTCAAGCTCTATCAAACCCAGCAGGGTGAGCTGCCCCATGCCGTAGTTAAACTGGCGGTTGGAGTAGCCCAGCTTTTGGGCATGCAAATGGAACTGGCTGAAGTAGACCGCCAGGCACAATTGGTTACCAAGGCTGAACTGGATGCACTGCAGGCTCAAATTAATCCGCACTTTTTATTTAACACCCTGAACACCATTATTATGTTCAGTCGCACCAATCCAGAGACAGCAAGAAGACTGTTAATACGATTGGCCTCGTTCTTCCGCCACGCTTTAAAAAGACACGGGCACTTTAATACATTGAAGGAGGAAATGGAATACCTGAACACGTATCTAATACTGGAGCGAGCCAGGTTCAGAGATAAACTGCGGGTGGTACGAGAAATAGACGATGAACTGCTGGAGTGCAAGGTACCGGTATTAACTATTCAACCACTGGTGGAAAACGCCATCAAGCATGGCATTCTGCCCAAGCCAGGTCAGGGTACAGTGCAGATTACCGCCAGCAAACATGAAGATGAAATGCTTATTGTGGTCAGAGATGACGGCGTGGGTATCGATATTGAACTACAGCCCAAAGTACTTACCCCGGGTTTCGGCTCGGGGAATGGGGTGGGCCTCAGCAATGTACATGAAAGGCTCAAGGGATTATATGGCCATGATTATGGTCTACGCATTGTCAGTGTACCCGGTGAAGGTACATCCATATATGTTAGAATCCCGTTGTCGTATAACACACTGGAAAGAGAGGGGGAGACAAATGAAGCTAAAAGCATTGATAGTTGATGATGAATACCCTGCACGCCAGGAGTTACGCTTCCTCTTAAGCAAATTTGACAATATAGAGATAGTGGGTGAGGCTGCCAACGCTCAGGAGGCCCTGGCCCTGGTCAAGGCGCTGGATTATCAGGTGCTTTTCTTAGATGTATCCATGCCGGGCATGACGGGACTGGAACTGGGTGCGGCCATCCAGGAACTGCCGAAACCGCCCCAGGTGATATTCATAACAGCCTATGATGAGTATGCCTTAAAAGCTTTCGAGGTCAATGCAGTGGATTACCTTCTAAAGCCGGTAGAACCTGGTCGACTCAAAAAAGCCATTGACAAAGTAATAAAGGCTTATCAGGAAGTGGCCGCTGGTAATGAAGAAAACATGCCACAGGAAAACAACCGGGCAAAATCAGGACCTTCCCAGATTAAAATAGACCGCATCCCTGCGGAAAAGACGGGTAAAACCGTTTTGGTAGCTGAGTCAGATATTTTTTACGCCTTTACCGAACAGGATTATATCTACATTAAAACCCATAACGATAAACTGATGACCCGCTTTACTTTAAAAGAACTGGAGGCCAGGCTCAATCCCCAGGTTTTCTTTCGCACCCACCGCTGCTACCTGGTCAACCTACACAAGGTTAAGGAAATCGTGCCCTTTTTTAATGGCACTTACAATCTAGTTGTAGAAGACAAAGAACACAGCGAAGTACCCGTAAGTAGAGCCCAGGCCAAAAAGCTGCGCAAAATATTGGGATTTTAAAAGACCTTCCAGTAGAGAAGGTCTTTTCTTAATTTGAGAAACACACGAATAACATTAGTTAATGAAAGAAAACATGTGTCTAAGGGCTTACTGTCGCGGTTTGCACTAAATTGAGCTTTTTCTAAACCTACGGCATTATACCTTACGTATACAAATCAGATTACCAGTTAAAAATATAACATGTAAACAAATTCTGTTACAGCAAGGGAAGCATAAAGGCAAACATAAATGCTTAGTGAACGAGAAAGAAAAGATTTGAGCATTTTCTATGCTTCCCTGGATAACAATGAACGGAGGTATAGTTTTATGCAGGTAGTTTGGGAAATGCTCAGTGATAAAAAAATATGGGCGATGTTGGGTGATGTTAATCGTACAATTGATGAAGATATTACCCGTCTGATGTTTATTGAGTTGTTTAGCCGGCTTAAGACACTGGAGGAAGAAAACCTGGCCTTGCGTGTATTGCTGATAGAAGAAGGGATTATAGAGCAGGAAATTTTCAGATCTTATAAAGGAGCGGTACGCGATTTTTTAAAAATAAAAGCGGAGCAGGCGGCCCGGGAAAGCGATTTCTATGCCAGCACCGGTGTATCCTTTCCTGAGTGGGTTAACTTTAAATTAAACGGCGAATTTGACAGGCCTTTTGAGCAATAAAATTCAAGACTTGCATTTAACCACCGCTGTATAGATTCAAATAAATTCTATTTAACCTGCTAACAGGCAGGTTTTACATTTTACTGCGTGGAATTTTTTGACGGGCACATGTATAATTAAATTTATTTTGAAAAGAGTTGTGATGTAACATGGGATAACTGGCATTGGCACTGATATAATAGAAATTGCCAGGATAGAAAAAGCTGCCCGCCGTGGGAAACGGTTCCTAGACCGTGTTTTTACACCGGGGGAAATTGCTTTTTGCATGCGCCGCCGCAACCCCTGGCCCTGTCTAGCCGCGCGGTTCGCCGCTAAAGAAGCGGTTTTCAAGGCCCTGGGCTCCGGAGTTACGACCTGGCACGAAGTAGAAATCCGAGGCGGCGGCAACCAGCCGGTGCAAGTGGTGCTCACCGGCGCGGCAGAACAACATGCCCTGGTTGGGCAAGTGGGCGGCGTATTGCTGTCCATTTCCCACGACCGGGGACGTGCGGTGGCATTTGCCACTGCAATACGCAAGGAGAGTGATTAAATTGCGACTGGTAACTGCGCAAGAAATGGGCGCAATGGACCAAATAGCCATCAAGGAATACGGCATACCTGGCGTCGTGCTAATGGAAAATGCCGGGATTAAGGTGGCGGAAGTAGTTGTTTCGCTGCTGGAAAACCTTACTCAAAGCACCATAATAGTTTTTGCCGGCAAGGGAAACAACGGTGGCGATGGCTTTGTGGTGGCCCGACATCTACATAACCGGGGTGCTAAGGTACAGGTTCTCCTGGCCACGGAAGCAGAAAAAATTAAGGGAGATGCACTTATTAATTTAAATATCTGGCGCAAGATGGGGCAGAGGATCTACCAGGTAAATAAAAATAATGACGTCAACCTGGTCCGGCTGGCGTTAATGAAGGCCGACCTGGTAGTGGATGCTTTATATGGTACTGGATTTAAGGGAACGGTGCCCGATCAAATGGTACCCATTATTGAGGCTATTAACGCATGTGGCAAACCTGTGGTGGCTGTAGACATCCCCTCGGGCCTGGAAGCCGATACCGGCCGGGCCAACGGCCCGTGCATTATAGCCAAAAATACGGTAACCTTTGCGATACCTAAGCTGGGTCTAGTGCTGCCCATAGCGCGTCAATACGTAGGGGAGCTTCATGTAGTAGATATATCCATTCCCGCTACGGTGACCGCAAGTGAAACTATATACGGAGATAGAAGCATCACCGGTAAAACCAGCGATGAAGTAAATGCCGGCAAAGGTAAGGGCATGGTCAAAAGCACATGTGTTGAAGATGGCAAGGGAGGTAAAGGCCCAGGAATTAATAAGCATAATAAAAACATGGGCGCGAGCACAGGAGACGGCAGCAGCGCAGGAGGCAACCGTTATTTAATTACCGACCAGTTGGTGCGGGGTTGGTGGCCCAAGCGTACAGGTAACGAGCATAAGGGTAATTTCGGGCGAGTGCTGGTGATTGCCGGTTCCCGGGGCATGTCCGGGGCTGCAGTGTTGGCGTCCCAAGCAGCAGCCCGGTCGGGTGCCGGGCTGGTCACCCTTGGCGTGCCAACTGGCATCCACGACATTGCCGAGTCCAAATTAACCGAGGTGATGACTTTCCCGTTGCCCCAGACCGACCGGGGCATAATCAGCAAATCGGCGCTGGAGAGTATATTAAGCCGCGCGTCCAATAGCGATGTGCTGGCCCTGGGCCCGGGACTGGGTACCGGTGAAGACGTTACAGATTTAATCAAGGAAATCCTTTTGCATATAAAAATTCCATGTGTGCTGGATGCCGATGCCTTAAACGCGCTGGCAGGCAAAACCGAACTGTTTGCCGCAGTACAGCCCGACCTGGTGCTTACCCCCCACCCGGGTGAAATGGCACGGCTAACGGGGCGTACTATCCCCCAAATACAAAATAACCGGCTTGGCGTAGCAGCTACCAAAGCCACGCAATGGGGTGCCGTGGTGGTTCTAAAGGGCGCAGGTACAGTAGTAGCCGGCCCGGATGGTTCCATATATATTAATAACACTGGTAACCCGGGCATGGCTGCCGGTGGCTCGGGAGATGTGCTGACCGGCATCATCGCCGGCCTTTTGGCCCAGGGTATGCAGGCGCTACCTGCCGCAGCCGCCGGGGTCTACCTGCACGGACTGGCAGGAGACGCCGCCGCCCGTGATAAAGGCATGGCCAGCCTTTTGGCTGGGGACTTGCTTGAGCATCTGCCTTCAGTACTGAAGACAGTAGAATAAAATTGCAAAAGTTAATGCACATCCATTTTCACGGAGGTACGACATGATTTACCATGCACCGGTATGGTCGGAGATTAACATCGGAGCACTGGCCCACAATATCAAACAGCTAAGGAACATAGCCAGCCCACAGGCTGAGCTTATGGCGGTAGTCAAAGCCAACGCCTACGGTCATGGTGCCCCCAGGGTAGCCAGAATCGCCCTGGCCAATGGAGCTACCCGTCTGGGCGTGGCCCGGGCCAGCGAAGGGACTGAACTTCGGGAAGAGGGTATTGATGCCCCGGTTCTGGTGCTGGGCTATACCATACCGGAAGATTATCATCTTATATTGGAATATAACCTAACACAAACCATTTACAGCGTACAAACTGCCCGGGAACTGTCTAAGATGGCCACCCAGGCTGGTAAAAAAGCACACGTGCATATTAAAGTGGACACTGGCATGGGCCGGCTGGGCTTTTTCCCGGATAACGATGGGATAAAGAATATCACAGATATCGCCAGGATGCCCAACCTGGAACTAGATGGCATCTTTACTCATTTTGCGTCTGCAGATTGCCGTGACAAAAGCTATGCCTATAGTCAGTGGCATAGTTTTCAAGAATTTTTAGACCTGCTTGCCCGGGAAGGAATTACCTTTCCCTGTAGACATGCGGCGAACAGCGCAGCGCTGCTGGATATGCCCGAGACCCACCTGGACATGGTGCGGGCCGGTATTGCCATTTATGGCATCTACCCTTCCAATGAAACAGCCAAAGATGGCACCAGCCTGCAGCCCGTGATGACCGTCAAAGCCAGGGTGGCCCACGTTAAGCACGTGCCCGCCGGCTTCGGTATCAGTTACGGAGTGACCCATATCACTCCTACCCCAACAGTAGTGGTCACCATACCGGCGGGCTACGCCGACGGCTACAGCAGGCTGCTTTCCTCCAAAGGTGAAGTGCTAATCCGCGGCCAGCGGGCACCTGTAATCGGGCGCATCTGCATGGACCAGTTCATGGTGGACGCAGGGCACATACCGGACGTTGAGACGGGGGAAGAGGTGGTATTGCTGGGTCGTCAAGGCAATAATGAGATAACAGCGGATGATATCGCCGAAAAAATAGGCACAATTAATTACGAGGTATTGTGCGCGGTTAATTGCCGAGTGCCCAGGTATTACGTTGGGGACTATTAACTTAATACTCACATAATCAACCAATGCCAAGAGCCGCTGCTTAAAAATCATATGCAGCGGCTCTTGTTATTAATATGAATCTACCTTTTAAGTGACAAATAATAATATTTTTTAAACTATTTGCCAGTATTATTCAGTTTATTCCAGAGAAAAATCAGGACGCCTTTTGATAAGACTCCGTCCTGTTTACATTATTTTCAAAGGACAGCGCCATCTTAGGACAGCTGTACACACATGAAGAACATCTCAAGCAATCGCTGTATTCCAAGTTATGATCGCTAAATTCATTGGGGGCCAGCTGCATGGGGCAGACTTTAGTGCAAATGCCGCAGGATACACAGCTACTACCGGTTTGCAGCGGTTTTTGGCGCCGGGCAATCCAATGTGCCACCGTACCCATAGGGCAGATGTGACACCAGGTACGGGGATGAATACCCCAACCAAGCAATATGCCCACCACCGTGGTAATAGTCAACACCCTGACCAGGGCCAACCCCATGGCCTGCAGGTCGCCCCAGGCCAGGTAAAACTGTACACCGATAACAATAAAGATCAACAGCAGCATAAATGAGCGCACCGCTTCATGCCTAAAAAAGGCGGGTATGGTGATTTTCCGACTAATGGGTCTGAGAAATAAATCCAAAAAAGCACCCCGTGGACACATCCAATCACACCAGTTACGGCCCCGGAAAAATGAAACACCCACCGCTCCAATCATGCACCCGAACAGCAAGAACCCCAGCGGGGTATAAAACCAGCCACCGATGGCCACCACCGGCAGCATCACCCAGGTGTAAGCTTGCAGATTTGTCCTGCGTAATATGGCTTCGTGAACTTTCATTAATATATTCCCCCTTTAATTTATTATCTATATATATAATTATATAGATATTTATATTATGGTCAACTATTTTTTGTTCTTCAACCCCTCCACTTAGGTTGGAATAGTAAATTTATGAAGCAGGTATAATTTGATAGAGGATTAATTATTTCTTTGCAGAAATAAAATATAAAGTGTTATTATAATATATAGCTAATTGTAAAAGGAGGGATAGTATTATGGCAAGTCCGCGTTTAAAAGCCCCTGGCCAGGGGGGAGCTCTGTCCGGGGCACGGGTAGTGGCTTTTATTTTTGTAGTATTGACCGTGGGCTTTTCCGGCTGGTTAACGGCAGTTGTAGCCGGCGCACCAGTGGGTTTAGCTAGTGCCATAGGTGGGGCATTGGCCGGCGTGGTAGGATTTTTCATGCTGGTGTTTGGTTCCCTGTATGAGGTTAGAACCTTTACCTGCCCATCCTGTGGCCAAACTGACCAAACGCTGAAACACATCGGCTCATACAACTGTTTCAACTGCGGTGCCACATATTACATTCATGATAAAGAAATTAAAAGCATTGGTGTTTCACAAGCAAACAACCAGTACGAATCTGTTTAATTTAATGGTTAATTAAAAGGTATCAATTCAAAATTGTATCCCTAAATAAAAAGGACCCGGGTGCTTACTACCGGGGTCCTTTTGCTATTGCAATCAGTTAAATAAATCCATAACCTGATTATGGTTACGAATTGGGCTACCTTTGGTAACTATTATCAAACCGCCAGGTCAAACGCGCATTTTCATTCACTTGAATAAAGTAGTGATCTGGCCTGGTATTTACCTTGAACATATAAAGATAACCTTCACTGTCCGGCAACTCGAAATTACGGGCTACCACGGTCTTGTCCACATGCAAAGGACTATAGATCTCTCCCAGAGTATCAATTAATCGTACATTGTTACTTTCCACATCAGCGCCGGTGACAAGAGCCAATCCCACAAATACACGACCAGGTTCCGCAACTGCTACGTTATTTGATAAATCCACCCTGTCAGTAAAGATTATTTCACCCCCCTGGGCCACATAACGTTCCCCTTGGACATCAACCTGCTGCCCCAACAACACATAACACTCCGGTATATCTACTTCCCCACCCCCAACCCGGTCGCTGGTTTGGATAGTAGCCAGCCAGTAAACAATAAAAAAAATCCCCGGCGCAAAGATTAAAAACATAAGCAACTTCCTTTTAGCCTGGTCACCTGTTTTGCTGGACACTTTTACCACCGTTCCTTCCTTAAATCGCTATTGAGCGCGCAATTGAGTGGTTTAATTTTGTTAAATAATATTATAGCAGGAAAAAGTAATTGCCCAAATCTTTTCGGTTTTTCTATGTACTAATGTAAAATTATAAAAATCGCATCTAACAGGCATAATATGTTAAAAAAGTGATAAACTATTACCGTTTTAGCAATAATTTTGCCGGAGGTGCATCACAAATGCATGCAGAAGTAGATCAGGACCTTTGTATCAGCTGCGGGGCTTGTATAGATACCTGCCCGGATGTCTTTGAATGGAACGATGAGGAAAAAGCCCATTCCACAGTGGATGAAATACCCAATGAATTGGAGGACCAGGCATCAGAGGCCGCCGAGGGATGTCCTACAGATGCCATAACCGTTAATTAAATACTATCCAACCAAAGCACGGCTACTGCTTAATTAGCCGTGCTTTTCTTTTATACCAGGTCTTGGTAAAGTTGAAAGGTTCAAAGCTGCATGATAATTTGCCGTAGTAACGGAATTTTTGACCAGTTCACTAGCCAACCGCCTGTAATTTAGCTATAATTAATGATGTTATTTTAATGAAAGGAACAGCATGCGTGAAAAGATTGCACCTCTGGGCCATACTGCTGATATCCATAATAACGATCATAACCTGCGCATTGTGGCCATCCGATACAGCCGAATACCCAACGGTGCCTTCCGTGTATGGTTTTGGTCTACCCCGGCCCGAACCAATTGAATATGCCCCTGAGCCGGGCCATGTTTACATGGTGACAGTTGACCGGCTAACTTTGCAAGACATGGCTGATCACCCGGACCTGTTTGATGAAATTACAGATTCAGCCGCCCTTGGACTGATGAGTGTTGGGGTAGAAGGTGGTTTAATAGCAGACAATACCTATGCCTCTATAGGTGCCGGAGCTCCCATCAATGCCTCGGGCACCGGAACCCATGGACTATGTGAATGGGAATTACTACAGGGCGTTCCGGCCAATGAAATATTCCTGCAAAGAACCGGGTTTATTGCACCGGATGGTGCCGTGCTGCAGCTGGATATAGCCCGGATTAAAAAGATAAGTGAAGCCAATCGATATTCGGCCATCCCCGGCTTGCTGGGCACTGTACTACAGGATAACCATGTTGCGGTATCCATACTGGGTAACGCTGACAACAGCGAAAAATCCGCCCGTCCGGCAGTTGCATTGGCTATGAATAAAGACGGCCTGGTCCAGAGCGGCGACGTGAGTGATAATCTATTAATCAATGATCCTTCCTTTCCAGGGGGAGTGCGTACTGATTACGACAAGTTGCTGCCTTTAATTACAAAACACCGGAAAAACCCTGGTTTTACCGTGGTAGAGCTGGGCGACTTGGAGCGCTTGGATATATTAGGTAATTTCCTGGAAGAAAGCATAATACAGGATAATCGCCGCGAAACCCTGGCCCGGATGACCTCTTTGGTAACCCGATTGCTGGAACAAATGGATAAAGAACAGGATCTGCTGCTGCTTGTTTCACCGACGCCACGGGGAAACTTTGTACCCAGCACCAACTATATCACCCCCGTGATGGCCATAGGTCGCTCCATCGAGTCAGGCTTATTAACTTCGCCTACCACCCGGCGTCCCGGGATAATCAGAAACACTGACCTGGCACCCACGGTACTGGATTTTTATAATTTAGACACTCCGTCATTAATGTATGGCCGCTCTATGCAGGTTATTGGCACTGATCAAAATGTAACCAGATTATCTTCGCTGTACGGGCAATTGGAGCAAACCTCCCAGTCCCGCTCTCCGGTACTGCATAATTATGTACTGGCGCTGCTTATACTGGTTCTAATGTCCCTGGCAGCCGTTTTCATGCCCCGCATAAATATATTACTGCCGGTATTAAAACCGCTGCTGCTGGCGGTGATGGCCGCACCCGTGGCCTTACTGCTGGTTACACTGTTACCCCACGGTACCCTGACAATGCTGGTACTGGAAGTAATTGCTTTAACCTTGTTTATTACGTCAGCAATTATTTTATGGCAGGAAAACCAGGCCAACGATTTAGACGCATTTATCATAATAAGTCTATTAACGTCACTGTTTATTGTCGTTGATCTTTTCCTGGGAGCACCGCTACAGAAGAATTCGCTGCTGGGCTATGACCCAATAGCGGGGGCCAGGTTTTACGGCATTGGCAACGAGTACATGGGCGTGCTGACCGGTTCCACCATCATAGGCACCACTGCTCTGATTACCCGTCTGGGCACCTGCCAACGCAAAGCAATTTTAGCCGGCATTGGCCTGTACTACTTTATTACTTTATACGCCATCGCAGCCCCGGAAAAGGGCACCAACGTCGGCGGGTCACTGGCGGGGGCTTTTGCATTTCTAGTTACCTTTTTATTGCTGGCAGGTGTTAAATTTAATTTTAAGACTATCTTAAAAACGGCTTCCAGCGTCGGTCTGCTTTTGCTGCTACTAATTATCTACGATTTGCAAAGGCCGCTGGAAAGCCAGTCACATATTGGCCGCACGGCCAGCCTTATTTTACAAAACGGTCCGGGAGAAATAATCAATATTATTTATCGTAAAATAAGCATGAACATTAAACTAATCAAATACACCATTTGGAGCCGGGTTTTCCTGGCCAGCCTGGCTAGTTTGGTAATCTTGTTTTACCGGCCGGTGGGGGTCATGCAGCATATCCATTCCAATTATAATGATATGTTTAAAGGTTTTATCGGTGTAACAGCTGCCAGTATTATAGCGTTAATTGTAAATGACTCCGGTGTAGTGGCTGCGGCCACCGCTATGATCTTTGGTGCCCCACCGCTCCTCTATCTGGTCATCCGCACACGGCTTCCCCATGTGCAATGATCTAAATTATTCATTAAACCAATGAGCAAAACTGTGCAAACCAAAGGTATCTCGTTAAAAAGCAGTCCTAATTAAAGCAAATCACAACACACATAAAATATTGTTGACATTACAAGATTTTATGCTAAAATTGAGTTTGATTGGAATACGGCAAGTTCTATTTAACCGCTGCAGACCAATATAAATCGACAAGTAAAAGGGGGAAGATAATTAGAATGAAACCTTTGGGCCGCCATGTACTAGCTGAAATCTATGGATGTGAATACGATATTCTCAATGACATCGGCAAAGTTGAAAAAATTATGGTAAACGCAGCCCTTGAGGCAGGCGCCGAGGTAAGAGAATTTGTATTCCATAAATTCAGCCCGCAGGGGGTCAGCGGAGTGGTCGTAATATCCGAATCACATTTGGCCATTCACACCTGGCCGGAGCTGGGTTATGCAGCTGTTGATGTTTTTACCTGTGGGGACAAGGTGGATCCCTGGGATGCGTGCAATTTCTTAACCGAGCAATTCTGCGCCAAGCATCTCACAGCTAAAGAGACAAAACGGGGTATCCTTCCTGATATACCACATCAGGAAGCCGTAAATCTTTAGGAGGGATTTTTATTAGTACCAACTTAAGTGAAGATTAGCATGGCCTTGCTGTTTGACAAACAAACGCAAGGTCATTGCTTTTTCATAACAATTATAATAAGCCGAGGGAAGGAAATTTTATCGCAGCACCGAATATATTATTGTTTAAGCAAAGGAGGCTGCCCCCGCAAATGCATATTTTTCAACATATCAGCGATGATCTGGAACAAGTGCACAAGTTGATTAACAAAAATTTTTTGATCAGAACAAGTAATATTAGGGATTACGTTAAACAGGATTTTAACTATCTATATATCAATTTAAGACCCGCGCTGGTACTTATTTGTCACCGTCTGTTTTGCCCGCCCAACCGGCAGGCCGTTGCCCTGGCTGCTGTGCTGCAGTTTATTTTTATGGCCTCCCAGGTGCATATAAAATTATCGGAAGACGACACTGGCCATGAAAAACCGGTGGATATTCGCACCGGTTACCAGTTTCCCGTGCTGGTGGGTGATTACTTGTACGGTAAATTCTTTACCACCCTATGCGACGCTGGTATCGTACACTACCTCAAAAACATGGCGGAGCTTATATGCACCATTAATAAAAACGGAGTTAAGATTTTGAAAAACCCGGACCTGGCCATTACCGATCCGCTGGCGTATAATGAGGTTATCCGCGGCGAAAGTGCCGAACTGATGGCCTGCGGTACCTATCTCGGAGCCGATTTGGCAGGTGCCGACAAAGCCATTAAAGACAAACTTTATCAGTTTGGCCTTAACCTGGGCATGGCTTTCGGGCTACTGTCAAGGGGTGCATCAACAAAGCAAATCAATGACTATGTCGCTAAGGCCGAGCTTATTTTAAAACAGCTGCCATCTGGTAAAGATAAAGAGAGCCTTCGGGATTTACTTGGTTTATTCGCCACGGAAAACACCGCAACCGAACGCATGGTTGTATAAGATAACATTAATATAGTAGCTAAATTCAAGGAAAGCGGGGGTTTAAATTGGCCTATCCCGATTTACATGCCTTCCTAGATATATTGGACCAAAAAGGGCTTTTAAAAAGAATCACCACTGAAGTGGATGTCCGCCTTGAAATAACTGAAATTACCGACCGGGTGAGCAAACAGGGTGGCCCCGCCTTATTGTTTGAAAACGTCAAGGGCTATAATATGCCCGTTTTAATCAATGCTTTCGGCTCTATGGACAGAATGCAGCTGGCGCTGGAGGTGGATACGCTGGACCAAATTGGTGACGAATTAATTAAAATAATTCAGCCGCCTGAGCTGCCCACCACCTTAATTGATAAATTTAAAGCACTTCCCAAGCTGGCCCAGCTATCGTCATTTCTGCCCAAACACGTGCGAACCGGCCCATGCAAAGAAATAATCATCAAAGATAAGCCGTCCCTGGCCCACCTACCGGTACTGCACTGCTGGCCCGAGGACGGCGGGCCTTTTATCACACTGCCTCTTGTGTTTACCAAAGACCCGGTGACAGGCCGCCGCAACTTGGGTATGTACCGGATGCAGGTTTTTGACCACCAAACAACTGGAATGCACTGGCATATCCATAAGGACGCCGCAGAGCATTATCGGCTAAGGGGTGACAAAATGCCCGTGGCCGTTGCCCTTGGTGCCGACCCGGCTACCATATACGCCGCCACCGCGCCTATGCCCCACGGCATTGACGAACTGTTGCTGGCGGGCTTTTTGCGTAAAGAACCGGTGGAGCTGGTCAAATGCGAAACGGTGGACCTGGAGGTGCCGGCCAGGGCCGAAATTATTCTGGAAGGGTATGTCGACCCCTCTGAAACCCGGTTGGAAGGGCCCTTTGGGGACCACACCGGATACTATTCGCTGGCAGACCAGTATCCGGTATTCCACCTGACCTGTATTACCCAACGTAAAAAACCTATTTATCCCGCCACAATCGTCGGCCGGCCGCCTATGGAAGACGCTTACCTGGGCAAGGCCACCGAGCGTATATTTTTACCGCTTATGCGCATGATGATGCCGGAAGTAGTGGACATGAATATGCCTCCTGAAGGCGTTTTCCATAATTGTGTAATTGTTTCCATCCATAAAAAATACCCCGGCCAGGCTAAAAAGGTAATGTGTGCAATGTGGGGCATGGGGCTAATGATGCTGGCCAAACTAATCATTGTTGTGGATGCCGATGTCAATGTGCATAATACCTCCGAGGTAATGTGGCGCGTATTCAATAATATTGATCCACGACGGGACGTGCTGATGGTGGACGGGCCGCTGGACGCCCTGGACCATTCATCACCGCTGCCTCATTACGGATCCAAAATGGGCATTGATGCCACCATAAAGAACGCATCGGAGGGTCACCCGCGCCAGTGGCCCCCTGATATTGTCATGTCGCCGGAAATTAAGGAACTAGTAAATAGGAAGTGGCAGAGTTATGGCCTTGGCAATACCAAATAAAACCAAAGTTTTTCTGGAAATGATCCGGTTTGAACACACTATATTTGCATTGCCCTTTGCATACATGGGCGCATTGCTGGTGGCTAAAAAAGTGCCCAGCGCCGGCGATTTGCTTTGGATAACCCTGGCCATGGTAGGTGCCCGCACGGCGGCCATGTCGCTGAACCGGATTATCGACCGGCATATTGATGCCAAAAATCCCCGCACGGCCAACCGCGCTCTACCCAAGGGGCTGTTATCAGTGGGAGAGGTGTGGTTTTACACACTGCTTTCCTTTGCCCTTTTGCTGTATGCCGCGTACCAGCTGTCGCCGCTGGCTTTTCGCCTGTTTCCTGTGGCCGTGGCGGCGCTGTCGTTTTATTCCTTTACCAAACGTTTTACCTGGACATGCCACTTGTGGTTGGGGTTAACCCTGGGGCTTGCCCCTTTGGGAGCCTGGATTGCCATTTCCGGCCAGTTCCATGCTGCACCAGTTTTGCTGGGTCTGGGTGTACTGTTCTGGGTGGCGGGCTTTGATATAATATATGCCTGTGACGACTATCATTTTGACCGGAAATACGGTATCCACTCCATTCCATCCCGGTTCGGTATCGCCAGTTCGCTAAGGATATCCACCGTTTTCCATATAATAGCCCCTTTACTGTTCCTGGCGGTGGGTATAATACTTCATCTGGGTGTTTTTTATATGACTGGCCTTACCATAGCGGTAACACTACTTTTTTACCAGCATAAACTGGTTACCCCGGATGACCTGAGCCGGGCTGGAGTGGCTTTTTTCAATTTAAACGGTACCCTAAGCGTAGTAGTGTTTTGTTTTACACTGCTGGACATACTGGTTCCGGTGCAAATATGGTAGCAGTTAACTGACTTCCATCCAAACATTTTGTCCCTGTTCAACTAATCTAAGGGGGATTATCATGCTCAGCGAATCCAGCCCGCTGGCAGCTATTGCTGCTAAAGTTGCGGCAAACCAGCGGCTTAATGCAGAGGACGGCATAAAACTTTTTCAATCGAATGAATTACTGGCCATCGGCCAAATGGCCAATCTGGTTCGGGAAAGGAAAAACGGTCGTAAAACATATTTTATTGCCAACAGGCACATAAACCATACCAATATATGCGTAAACCGCTGCCAGCTATGTGCCTTTGGACGTGACGCAGATCATTCCGGCACCTACACCATGACCCTGGATGAAATCGAGTCAAAAGCCCGTTCCTGCGCCGACCTGAACATATCTGAACTGCACATCGTAGGCGGGCTTAACCCAGATTTAACTTTGGATTACTATCTGGAGATGATGCAGCGGCTGCGCCGGGCACTGCCCGGGGTAGTGATCCAATCACTCACCGCGGTGGAAATTGAATACCTGGCCCGGCTGCATAACATGAGCTACAGGGATGTGCTGGCTGCTTTACAAAAGGCCGGCCTTGACTCGCTGCCGGGTGGCGGCGCGGAGGTATTTTCGCCCCGGGTTCGGGAAATTATCTGTTCCAAGAAAATAGACGGCGACACCTGGCTGGCGGTGCACCAAGCTGCCCATGAACTTGGCATGCGCACCAACGCCACCATGCTGTACGGGCATGTGGAAACTATTGAGGAGAGGGTGGACCACCTGCTGCGCCTGCGTGAACTGCAAGATCGCACAGGCGGCTTCCTGACTTTTATCCCCCTGGCGTTTCATCCCCAAAACACGGCTCTGGAACAACTAGGTTTAACCGGCACCACTGGTTACGACGACCTGAAGGTACTGGCCATTGCCCGCCTGCTGCTGGATAATTTTGATCATATCAAATCTTTTTGGATTTATGTGGGGCCTAAACTGGCCCAGATATCTTTGTCTTTTGGCGTGGATGATCTTGACGGCACTGTGGTAGAAGAAAAAATCGCCCACGATGCCGGGGCTGATACTGTGCAGTCCATGACGAAAAGCGAACTGGTGCACCTAATTAAAAGCGCGGGTTTTAACCCTGTGCAGCGCGATACGCTTTACAATGTAGTAGAGGAGGGTTTTTAATGTCCGAAGTTCGCCTGGGACAGGTTGAATATATCAACTGCATACCAGTTTACCATGCCCTGGAAGAGGGCCTGCTGGTAGGCGATATAGAATTAGTCAAAGGTCCGCCCAGCAAGTTAAATAAAATGTTTTTAGATGGGGAGCTGGATATAACCCCTATTTCCTCTATTGAGTACGCCAGACATGCGAACCAATGTATTATTTTACCCAACCTGTCCATCAGCGCTGACGGTCGGGTGGAAAGCATTCTTTTTTTCAGCCAGCTGCCACCCACCGAACTGGAAGGCAAAACCATTGCCGTGACCACCTCCTCCGCCACTTCGGTAGTGCTGCTGCGCATACTGTTTGAGCATTTTTACCATGTGGATGTTGAGATGATCAGTGTCGCCCCCGATCTGGACGCTATGCTGGCCGCAGCCGACGGGGCGCTGCTTATTGGTGATGATGCCATGCAGGCCCACCAGCAGGTGCTTAAGGACCACCGGGAACTTATCGTCACTGACCTGGGCGAAGCTTGGAAGGAATTCACCGGGCATAAAATGGTCTACGCCGTGTGGGTAACCCACGCCGCCCTGGGTCAAACAGCACCTCACGTCATAGATCAAGCAGCCAGCCTACTTTATGAAGCCAAGCAAATTGGTCTCTCCCAAAGGGAAGCACTGCTGGAAAAGTCCCAGCGACGGTCGGGTCTGCCATTTGAAGTGGTGGATCATTACCTGGATACTATCCACCATGAACTGGGCGAAGCAGAACAAAAGGCGCTGCTTACCTTTTATGATTACGCTTACAAAAGCGGCATTATTGAGGAGCGAGTAAAGCTTAATATTTGGGGTTTAGTTGATTAAAGTTAATTTGTTGGTTAAGCGGACTAAAGTCTATTCGAAAAGTCCGTGAGCAATACACTTCGAATTTTTAAGTGCGTGGATACACTTCGAGTTTTTAAGTTGGTTAACTTATGCAGTACTCACTTTTTCCCAATAGCTTTGTTCCTCAAAGCTTTCGTCGCTCTGATAGGTGCCGGGTGTTGAAAGGTTGAAAATCTTAGATTTTCAACCTTTCAACACCCGGCACCAAAGCGTACTTTTCGAACAAGCTAAAAAAAAGTAATTACAAGGCAGGTGGCAAACAATTGCATACTGCACCGGAAGTGCCCGATCTACTGCAAAAAGCCCTGTCCGGCAGGCGACTATCCGCTGTGGATGGTTCCATCTTGCTGGAAAAAGGCGAATTACTTGAATTGGGTCACGTGGCCAACACTATCAGGCAGCGGCTGCACCCACAGCAAAGGGTCACCTACATTATTGACCGCAATATCAACTACACCAACGTGTGTACCTGCCAGTGCCGCTTTTGTGCCTTTTATCGCAGCGTCGGCGATCCAGACGCCTATATATTGGATAAGGCCGCCCTTTTTGAAAAAATAGAACAAACTCTGGCTGTAGGCGGTACTGAACTGCTTATCCAGGGAGGCCTGCATCCCGCTTTAAACATTGATTATTATGTGGATATGCTGCAATCCATAAAAGAACGGTTTCACATCCACATTCATTCTTTTTCTCCACCGGAGATTATACACTTATGCCGTAAGTCGGGACGGTCCATCACTGAGGTGCTGGCCCGGCTAAAAGATGCGGGGCTGGATTCGCTGCCCGGCGGCGGTGCCGAAATACTGGTAGACCGGGTGCGCCGGATCATCAGCCCCAACAAGATAAGCTGGCGACTGTGGATGGATGTTATGGACAGCGCCCACCACCTGGGCATGAAAACCACTGCCACCATGATGTTCGGGCATGTGGAAACCACCTCCGAACGGGTAATGCACATGGTACGGGTGCGAGAACAACAGGATGCCACCGGCGGATTCACCGCTTTTATCCCCTGGAGTTTCCAACCCCGTAATACCAAATTGGGAGGGACTGTGGCCGGAGCGGTGGATTACCTGAAAACAGTGGCCGTAGCACGCATTATGTTAGATAACATACCCAATATTCAAGCCTCCTGGGTCACCCAGGGCGCCAAAATCGCCCAACTCGCCCTAACCTTTGGCGCCAATGACTTTGGCAGCACCATGCTGGAAGAAAACGTGGTGCGGGCCGCCGGGGTAACCTACCGGGTACCTCTGGAAGAAATCCACCGGTGCATCTACGATGCCGGTTTTATACCCGCCCAGCGGCGCACCGACTACACCATCATCAAAGAATTCACTGATCCCCGCACCGTTTAACGGATGCGGGGATTTGAGTTTTATGCTGAGCAGAGCATTTTAAACAACTTGTTACATTTTGTCACCTTTAGTTACATTTTTATGGTACAATAACCCAAAAGATGGTGAATACCAATTCATTGTAACATCCAGGAGGAGGCTTTAAATGATTACGGCAGATTTAAAGAATGAATTAAATAGTCTAACACCCCTTTTTCAGCCCAACTCAATCGCTATTATCGGAGCATCTCAAAACCCTGCCAAACCCAGCGGCCAACCGCTGGTCTCCCTGACCCGCTACGGTTTTAAGGGGCGGGTATACCCGGTGAACCCCAATTACGATACATTGCATGGCTTACCCTGTTACCCTACACTGCAGGATATCCCGGACCAGGTAGATTTGTGTATTATTGCGGTGCCGGCCCACATGACCATGGGCGCTCTAAAAGAATGCGCCGACAAAGGAGTCCGGGGGGTAATCATTTTTACTTCGGGCTTTGCCGAAGTAAGCGCCGATGGTGCGGCCATTCAGCAGCAAATAACCGCGCTGGCCCGGTCAACCGGCATGCGCGTCTGCGGACCCAACTGCATGGGCATTTTTAGTGCCCGTAACGCACTGATGGCTAATTTTTTTATTACCGAGCTGCCCACAAAAGTGCTGGTACCAGATTACTTGGGCTTCATCTCCCAAAGTGGCGGCTTCGGAGTGGCCATTTTCCAGATAGTCAAGGAAAAGGGCTATGGCTTCAGTCATTTTGTCGGCACCGGTAACGAAGCGGATTTGGAGTTTTCCCACTACCTGGGCTACATGGCTGCCGATGCTCATACCCGGGTGATCGGCGGTTACCTGGAAGGCGTCAAGGACGGCCCTAAATTTTTAAATGCTCTGGATATGGCTTTGGCCAATGAAAAACCTGTCCTGCTGATGAAGGCAGGCAGCTACCCTGCGTCAGCCCGGGCCGCCGCCTCCCATACCGGAGCAATGGTGGGCTCAGAAAAAGTATACAGTGCCGTGTTTAAGCAAAAAGGCGTTGTTCGAGTAGAAAGCCTGGAAGAATTTCAAAACATGCTATCCCTGCTACATAACGGGAAAATACCCCGGGGCAAGCGGGTGGCCATCATAGCCAGCTCGGGCGGCATCGGCGTTATGCTGGCGGACAAATGCGCTCACTACGGGCTGGAAGTGGTAACCCTTCAGGATAAAACCAGGTCGGCTCTGGCAGCGCTGTTACCCGACTTTGCTTCCACCGCCAATCCTGTGGACATCACCTCGGCTATCATGACCCAACCCGGCCTGTTGGAACAATGTGCCCAAATTGTCATCAACGACCCCCAGGTGGATATGATGATCGTGGCCTACTGGACAGAGTTGGGGGACAAGGGCAACCTTGATCAGATGATCAGGGTGGCACAACAAACAAATAAACCGGTTTTCAACCTGACCTGGGGCCCCGATAAAGCAGTGTTTGAGGCCCTGCAATACATGAACAGCCAGCTGGCCCCCGCGGCCCGGGAATTGGATTCCATAGTCAAAGGACTGGCCGCGCTGGCCGATTATCACAATTTTGTCCGGTCCCGCCGGAAAAGCAAGCTTGTAGCGCCGGAAGTGCCATCGGACGCCAGGGAAAAGGTAGCGGCTTTGTTGGGTAATTTACCACGTGGTGCTAAATTATCCGAGCACTCAGCTAAGCAATTACTGCAAGCCTATGGCATACCCACCACACGGGAACAATTAGCCACTACCGGGGAAGAAGCCGCAGATGCAGCTGAGGCCATCGGATACCCTGTGGTTATGAAAATAGAGTCACCTGATATACTGCATAAAACTGATGCCGGGGGAGTGTTATTAAACGCAAATACACCGGATGAAGTACGCAGTGGATTTAACCGCCTGCTGGATAACGCCCGGGCCTACAAGGCCGATGCGGATATCAAGGGTGTGCTGGTACAGCAAATGCTGCCCGCCGGTATCGAAATGATCGTAGGTATTGCCCGGGACAGCGTATTTGGCTCCACAGTGCTGGTGGGTATGGGGGGCATATTTGTGGAAGCGCTGAAGGATGCAGCCCTGAGGGTGGTACCCGTGGCTCCGCTGGACGCCATGGAGATGTTGGAAGAATTAAAAGGCAGGCGCGTGCTGGATGGCCTGCGGGGAATGCCGCCCTCCGATAAAATAGCAATGGTTGAGGTTATCCAGCGGGTGTCCCGCCTGGCCCAGGACTTTCCCCAAATTGCCGAGCTGGACATCAACCCGCTGATTGTGTTTTCCGAAGGCCGGGGTGCCTGCGCCGCCGATGCAATAATCGTTTTGGAGTAAACCACCACAATGCCCTGTACCAAATAAATGCCGTACAGAAGTGTTCGTTTTTTTACTTTACTCATTGCGACTACCTTGATGTTTTGTTATTCTAAAAACTAAGATTGTATATTGGATGTCTCGACCGTTCTGATAAACTGCTATGCTAAACGATACTGCTAGAAGTAAAGATAATGGTAATTACTTTGCTAATATACAGAAATAATTATTATGTCAGGCAAAAAATAATGGGAACGGTGGGCGTCGTCTAACTCGATAAGTGTAGAAGAACTTGCAACTTGCATTCCATATTAATAATCAGAGGTAAAAATGTACAAGAAACTTAAACCAGGGCAATTGCTGCTGATTAGCTATGCACTGGTAGACCTGGTGGGTACGCTGCTGCTTTTGCTGCCTATAGCATCCACCGAACCTGGACCGGCAAATCTAGTACAGGCCTGGTTTACCGCCACCTCCGCCCTCACGGTAACCGGGCTTACGGTGGTCACCACAGCCACCCACTGGACCATGTTCGGGCATATGGTAATCATGATTTTGATACAAATTGGCGGGTTGGGACTTATGGCCCTGGCCACCATCATACTGGCCATGCTGGGACTGCGTATCCATCTTGGCCACCGCCTGCTGGTTGTACAGGACCGCAATTATTTTAGCATGTCCGGAGTAATTCGCTTGGTGCTGAATATCTTTTTACTGACTCTGGTGCTGGAAAGCATTGGTGCTGTTATATTAGCCTTTCTTTTTCCCGGCGTATGGGATAACGGCCTAATTGAAGGGCTGTTATTCGTAGTATTTCATGCGGTAAGCGCATTTAACGGTGCGGGCTTTGACCTAACCGGGCAAAGCCTGGAACCTTTCCGCGATTACCTGGGTATCAATCTGGTGATGATTGCCCTGATTATCCTGGGCAGCCTGGGCTTTGTTGTTTTACAAGAACTGTTTTTGGTGCGCAAATGGCACAGGCTAAGCTTGCACAGCCGCATGGTATTACTGGTTACCGGAGCAGTTACCCTGTTGGGAAGTATTTTTTTCTTGGCCAGTGAATATAACCACACTCTGGCGGGCGCACCTCCGGAGGATAAGATTGTGATCAGCCTGTTTCAAGCAGCTACCCGCACCGCCGGATTTACCACCGTTCCGATCATGTCATGGAGCGAGCCCTTTATTTTTTTAATGATTATAATGATGTTCATTGGGGCCAGCCCGGGTTCCGTAGGTGGAGGGATTAAAACAACCACCTTTGGCACGGTTGTTTTGGCCGTTTGGTCCATTGTACGGGGTAAAAAAGCAGTGGTGCTTTTTGAAAGGGAAATCGCTCCGGAAAGTGTAACCAAAGCCTTTACGGTGGTGGTCATGGCCGGTATGCTGGTGGCGATCATTACATTACTGCTTATGATTGTGGAAGGTTTGCCGCTGGTGCCGGTACTGTTTGAAGTGGTCTCGGCAATGGCCACGGTGGGCTTATCCACGGGTATAACATCTCATTTATCCCCCTTTGGAATGGCGCTGATCGGGCTAGTAATGTTTGTGGGCCGTATTGGTGTTTTAACAGTGGTGGTGGTGCTGGCCGGCAAAGAAAAGCGCCGCTCCCATTATATGAAAGAGGATATTCTTATTGGATGAGCATCAGAATTATAATTTTTAGGAAGGTGTATTAGATCAGTGAAAAAATCCGTGCTGGTTATCGGTGTAGGCCGTTTCGGCCGGGGCGTTATCGAAGGGCTATATGACAGAGGACACGATATTTTTGCCATTGACCTGGATGAAGAAAACTTGGATGATGTGCGGGATATGGTTGTTTCAGGCGCTGTTCTTGACGTAGGAGATGATGATGAGGAATTAGTAAAAATTGTCGGAGAAAAAAATTTTGATGAGGCAGTGGTGGCTTTAGGGGCAGATTTTGAAGGTGCCTTAATAGCCACCAGCATTTTAAAGGATGCCGGAGTACCGGTATCGGTGAAAGCACCCAATCAAAGAAGAGGCAATGTACTACAAAAGATGGGCGCGGACAGGGTTGTTTTCCCGGAGCGGGATATGGGGCGCCGGCTGGCCCACGTTATCTCCACCGAGGCGGAAATTGACATGCTGGAACTGCCCCAGGGATTTGTGGTGGAACAGCTGGAAGTAGGACAAGGCTTTGCGAATAAAACATTGGAAGAGCTTAACACTTCCAACCGGTTTGGCATATGGGTTATGCTGGTGTATCAAGGTAACGAACCGGTTCAGCCCACAGCAAACACTCGCTTAAAACAGGGCGATATTATAGTTATCTTTGGTAGGAAAACAAAGCTAACCAGATTTGAAGAAGCCAACCGGGGTAAAAGAAAAAAGACGTAGGCAAATAGCTTGACCGTGTTTACGGCATATTACCCATCTGTACAACCACGCGAGAAGCTCTGCTTAATATAGTTTGTCAACCGCAATTTATACGTACCAGGAGGATAGCACTCATTGTCCAGTACATTAATTAAAAACGCACTTATCGTAACGATGAACCCCGACCGCCAAATACTGCGGGGCAGCTTACTGGTGGAAAACGACCGCATCACCGCCATTGACAGCTCAAGCCATGCTGCCGACCGGGTTATTGACGCCCAGGGTCAAGTGGTCATTCCCGGTCTGATCCAAACCCACGTACACCTCTGCCAGACACTTTTCAGGGGTCTGGCTGATGACATGCTTTTAATGGACTGGCTGCAAACCCGCATCTGGCCCCTGGAAGCGGCTCACGATCCCGCATCCATCTATTACTCGGCTCTATTGGGCATCGGCGAACTATTCCGGGGCGGCACCACTGCCATTATAGATATGGAAACGGTGCACCACACCGAATGTGCCTTCCAAGCTATTGTGGATGCCGGCATCCGGGCCATGAGCGGCAAATGCATGATGAACTGCGGTCCAGCAGGGGTCGGCAATCTGCTGGAGCAAACCAGCACATCACTACAGCAAAGCGTCGACCTGCTGGAAAAATGGCACGGTGCCGGGGAAGGTCGGCTGCTCTACGCATTTAGCCCTCGCTTTGCCGTTTCCTGCAGCGAAGAAATGCTTATTCAAGTGCGAAATTTAGCCCGCCATTACAACGTAGCGGTGCACACCCACGCCTCGGAAAACCAGGACGAAATCGCTATTGTGCAGGCCGAGCGGGGCATGCGCAATGTCGTTTATTTTGATCACCTGGGTATGACAGGCACCAATTTAATATTGGCTCACTGCATCTGGCTGGATAGCACGGAAATAGAGATATTGCGTCGCAGCGGTACTAGAGTGGTGCACTGCCCCTCTTCCAACCTCAAACTTGGCTCGGGCATAGCCTCTATACCCCAAATGTTGGAGCAAGGCGTTCACGTATCCATCGGGGCAGACGGTGCCCCCTGTAATAATAACTTGGACCAGTTTATGGAAATGCGCACTGCGGCCTTAATCCAAAAGCCGCTGCACGGCCCCACGGCCATGCCTGCCTGGCAAACATTTGAGCTGGCTACACTGGGAGGAGCTGTAGCGATGGGCTTGGAACAGCAAATTGGTTCCCTGGAAGTAGGCAAAAAAGCTGACCTGGCTATGATTAATTTAAACAATCTGCATTGTGCGCCGGTGGATGACACTAATATCTACAGCCAGCTGATCTACCAGGCCAGGAGTAGTGATGTCACACTAACTATGGTGGACGGGCAAATAGTTTACGAGAATGGCCGGTTAACCAGTATTGACGAGACTAACTTAATGAAGCAATGCAGTGAAGCCATTCAGCGAGTACGCCGGCGAGCCGGAATTTAAAATATTTGTTGTTAAGTTTTTCACTGCACCCCGCATAAGAATCATACCCGCTTAATTGCGACATGGCCCGTCCCCTTGCGCCGCAGGTGCCGCTGCCATATAATGTTTAGGACAGTAATATCGGGAGGTTCTATATGTCAGTAAATAACCATACCCGCTTGCTAAGGCAGATACCAGCGGTGGACGAGGTGCTTAAAGATCCCGTCATAGCGGACTTGGTCCGGTCAGTGCCACGACCGCTGGTGCTAAAAGCAATTAGGGATACCATTATTCAATTAAGAGAGGAACTGGCGGCGAACCGGTTGCAGGAGCAGCCCGAACAGCAGGCCCGGGACTTTTTTATGGGCATAATTGTACAAAGAGCGGTTTACCGTGCCCGTTCCCAAAACCGCCCCAACCTGCGCCGGGTGCTCAATGCCACCGGGGTGGTGCTGCATACCAACCTGGGGCGGGCGGTGCTGGGGGAAAGCGCCCGGCAAGCCATTAATAATGCTGCATCGGGTTATTCCAACCTGGAATTGGATCTGGCCACCGGTAAACGGGGATCGCGCTATGCCCCGGTGGAACATTTACTTACCCAACTGACCGGTGCCGAGGCCGCGCTGGTAGTAAACAACAACGCCGCCGCCGTACTGCTGGCTCTGGGCACCCTGGCACGGGGCCGGGAAGTGATTGTTTCCCGGGGGCAGCTGGTGGAAATAGGAGGCTCCTTTCGCATACCCGAAGTAATGGCCCAGAGCGGTGCCCGGCTGGTGGAAGTTGGTGCCACCAACAAAACCTATGCCACCGACTACCAGAAGGCCATAACCCCGGAAACGGCATTATTGTTGCATGTACATACCAGTAATTATCGCATAGTGGGATTCACCAGGGAAACTTCCATCGCCGAACTGGTTGAACTTGGCCGGGACACCAAACTACCGGTGATGTCCGACCTGGGCAGCGGGTCACTGGTGAATCTGGGCACCTGCGGGCTACCTGCAGAGCCCACTGTGCAGCAAGTGGTCAAAGACGGTGCCGATGTGGTCACTTTTTCCGGGGACAAGCTGCTGGGCGGCCCCCAGGCGGGCATTATTTTAGGTAAAAAGGAATACCTGGATCGCATGAAAAAGAACCCCCTCACCAGGGCGGTGCGTATTGATAAATTTACCGTATCCGCCCTGGAGGCCACCCTGCGGGAATATATCGACCTCCAAACGGCCTGGCAGCGCATCCCCACCCTGAATATGCTTACCGCGGACATCAATATATTGCGCCAAAGAGCACAATCTTTAAGTGCAGAGCTGACCGCCGCAGCCGGTGACCAGGCTTTATTCACCCCGGTACAAACGCCTTCAGCAGTGGGGGGAGGGGCTTTGCCCACTGCCGATCTACCCTCCTGGGCAGTAGAAGTTGCCCCCCGCTGCATGACAGTTTTTGAATTAGCCGCCAGCCTGCGGGAGGCGGAGCCCGCAGTGATCGGCAGGCTGCAGGATGAGAAATTACTGCTGGATGTGCGTACCCTTTTACCGGGTGAAGAAACCGCCCTGGTAGAAGTGCTGGTCGGAGTGCTCAAGGGAGGTGTTGCCTCATGAAACATATCATTATCGGTACGGCAGGCCATGTGGACCACGGTAAAACGGTACTCATCAAAGCGCTAACAGGCGTAGACACCGACCGTCTTAAAGAAGAAAAGGAACGTGGTATTTCCATTGAATTAGGTTTTGCATATCTCAAGCTGGCAAGCGGTCAAACCGCAGGCATCATTGACGTGCCCGGTCACGAAAGGTTTATTAAAAACATGCTGGCCGGTGTTGGTGGCATAGATATTGTTTTATTGGTCATCGCCGCAGACGAGGGAGTCATGCCCCAAACCAGGGAACACCTGGATATTATTCAGCTGCTCAATGTTAAACGTGGTGTGGTGGTGATCACCAAAAAGGATTTAGTGGATGAAGAATGGCTGGATATGGTCACCGAAGATGTCCGCGATTTTATTAAGGGCACGGTACTGGAAAAAGCACCCCTTATTAACGTATCTGCAGTTAGCGGTGAGGGTATTGACGAACTGAAATTGGTGATTGATCAATTGGCCGCTGATATAAAGGAAAATAAATCCGCGGGACCGCCCCGCCTGCCCGTGGACCGTGTTTTTACCGTCACAGGATTTGGCACGGTGGCCACGGGTACGCTGCTTTCGGGACAAATCAAAACCGGGGACAACCTGCAGATTTACCCGGCAGGCGGGGTATACCGGGTGCGCAATCTTCAGGTGCACGGACATAAGGTGGATACTGCCGAGGCCGGCCAGCGAGTGGCCATCAACTTATCCGGGCTGGAAACCAGTGAACTGAACCGCGGTCAAGTTTTAGCTTTATCGGGCAGCCTGCACCCCGCTCACCGGCTGGACGTTAAGTTGCAGTATTTATCCAGTGCACCCAAACCATTAAAACACCGGGCCAGGGTGCGGGTATACCTGGGCACGGCGGAAGTACTGGGCAGGGTGATCCTGCTGGACCGCGAAGAACTGGAGCCTGGTGCGGAAACATATATTCAGCTGCAGATGGAAGAACCGGTAGCGACGGCCAGAGGGGACCACCTGGTGATTCGCTCCTATTCACCCATGCGCACCATTGGCGGAGGGCTGGTTATCGACCCCACAGCAGTCAAGCATAAACGCTACCGGGACGAGCTTATCGAAGCACTGGCCACCGCAGAAAAAGGCACCCCCACCGAACTGCTTGAGCAATATCTGGCAGCTGGCGCCCGCCTATACACACCGTCCGATTTAATCTCAGGAACCGGCCTGGCAGCAGAGACTGCGGCCAGCGCACTGCAGGATTTACTTGATCAGGGACGGGCCGTGGAGCTGGCCCATGAAGGAGAAAAAGCTTACCTATCCGGCCGGTTAATAGCGGAATGGACGGACAAAATTAAAAAAGCTCTGACGGAATACCACCAAAAATTCCCTCTGCGAGAGGGATACCCCAAGGAGGAGCTGCGCTCCAGGTTGTTCCCCACCCTTAACAACAAGCAATTTCAAATGCTGCTTGTTTGCCTGGAACAAAACGGTCATATCGATTTACATGCTAATAGTGTAATCGCCCATGGTTTTATACCGCAGCCCGGACCTGCCTTAAGTACCGGCGTTAAACGTCTGGAGGAAATATACCTGGCCGGCATGTACCAACCACCGGGTTGGAGCGATGCAGCCCGGCAAGCGGGCATAACTAAAGATGACCAGGAAGTGCTGAATTACCTGCTGGCCCGGGGTACGTTGGTAAAAGTTGCGGATGGCCTATTTTTCCACCAGCGGGCGCTTTCAGAGGCAACTAACTTGATAAAACAACACCTGGCCCAAAGGGGAGAATTATTGCTGGGTGAAGTGCGGGATATACTTCAAACTTCCCGCAAATACGCGCTGCCGCTGCTTGAGTACCTGGACAAGGAAAAAATCACCCGTCGGGTGGGGGATAAACGTGTTGCGGGCAGGGCATTGTCAGATAGATGAAGTTAACAGCTCATTAGTGTTAGCGCTCAAATAGCTTTTTTAAATGGCTTTTAAGTGAAGGAGTGGTTTACTTGCCTGATCTGGCCGGGATTATACAACAAGAAATAGCGGGAAACGGCCCCATAACCTTTGCCCGGTTCATGGAGCAGGCCCTTTATCATCCCGAACTGGGCTATTATACATCACCGGGCGCTAAAATCGGACGCGCCGGTGACTTTTACACCGCACCAACCGTAAACCCACTATTCGGTGCCATGCTGGCCCGCAGGATTGATCAAATGTGGGTGGCATCCGGCCGCCCGGAACAGTGGGTGGTGGCTGAATACGGCCCCGGCACCGGCATACTGGCCCGAGACATTGCCACGGCCCTGCAAAATAATCATCCCGATTTATACGACGTGCTGACATACTATCTAATTGAAATCAGTAGCGCTCTAAAAAAAGTTCAGCAAGAGATCCTTTGGAACAGCCCGGCTGACAATGATAAATTTTGCTGGATAGATAGACTGGCAGAAATAGGCCCTGGTCACATAGCAAATGGCTGCGTATTAGCCAATGAATTGGTGGATGCCTTCCCGGTGCACCTGGTCAGGCAAGAGGGCAACGATCTGCAAGAACTGTACGTGGGTTTATGCGGTGATGATGATGATTGCAATAGCAGCAGCGTGTTCTCACTGGTGGCGGGTCCATTGTCAACCCCGGAACTGGCTGAATACTTCAGCATGCAAAATATAAGGCTGGAAAACGGGCAGCAGGCCGAAGTCAACCTGCAGGCCCGCCAGTGGCTGGCCGAGGTGGCCGGTCATCTAAAGCATGGCTACCTAATAACTATCGACTATGGCGCCACATCTCGAGAACTTTACGCCGCCCACCGATTTAACGGCACCCTGCGCTGTTTTTATAAACACCGGTTAGTGGATAACCCTTTGGTCAACGTCGGCGGACAAGATATCACGGCCCACGTGAATTTCTCCACATTGATCACCTGGGGCAAACAGTTGGGTTTACAGGATATAGAATTAGCTACTCAACCACAATTTTTATTAAACATGGGTATTTTGGATATCCTGCAAAAACAACCGGACTATACATCTAACCCGGAATTCAACAAAATAACCTCGGCCATAAAACAACTGGTTCTTCCCGGCGGCATGGGCGATATTTTTAAAGTGCTGGTGCAGCAATGCTCATTTTCTTCTTAAAACCACTTTCACTGTATTTAACTATCCACCACCGGACACAATATGGGCAGGAGGTGATGAAATTTTGTCCAAAAATTTTAGCTCATCCAGCTCAAGCAGCTCAAGTTCATTTTCAAGTTCCAGCAGTTCCAAGGGCGGGTGCAGCAGTTCCAAGCAGAACGAATCAAAGGAATCATTAGAGTCTCAATCCTCAGAGCAAGAATCATTAGAAAGTTCGGATTCGGAAACAAACATTCCCGAAGACCTGTAAAAAAGTTCAACGTTCTGCCCGAATACCGGGCAGACAATGCATACTTATAGTAAATTAAAGTAAAGTTATGCAAAAAAATTAAACGGGGCCACAGCCCCGTTTTTTCTTTTAAATATAGACTGACCCAATAAAGTAATATAAAATAATGGCAACAAATGCAGCCAAAATAAACTTTTCCGGGGGTGAAGGTATGCAAGTGCTGGCCATGATCCTGGCCGTGTTGTTTTTTATTGTCGGTTTAGCTGGATCAGTGCTGCCGGTAATACCGGGAGCGATCTTAATTTGGCTGGGCATGCTGATTTACGGGATTTTAACTCAATTTGAAACATTAGGTACAGTTTTCTTTATTGGGCAAGCCATGGCGGCGGCTCTGGTTTACGTTACGGATTATTTGGCCGGAGCTTATGGCGTCAAGAGATACAGCGGTTCCAAGTATGCTGTTTATGGTTGTGTGATTGGCACATTATTGGGCATTATTATTCTGGGCCCAGCCGGTATTATTTTTGGACCTTTTGCAGGCGCCGTAGCCGGGGAACTACTAAATCAAAAGCCACTGAACAGCGCACTACGGATCGGTGTGGGAACACTAGTGGGACTAATGGGCGGAGTCATAATTAAACTGGCTATACAAATAGCTATGATAGTTTGGTTTTTCTGGGCTGTTTTTTCACACGGTTAATAGGTACTTTCCGTGTCACAAGGGATTATCCGGCTGCCGGGGACAGTTTTTTATAGCATCGACCGCCAGCCTGTCACAGCGGTTGTTATATTCGTTGTCAGCATGGCCCTTTACCCACACCCACCGTATCTGGTGACCTTCGGCCAGCTGCAGCAACCGCTGCCATAAATCTATATTCTTCGCCCTCTCTTTGCTATTGCGCATCCATCCTTTAGCCCGCCACCTGGTCACCCAACCTTTAGTTATAGCGTCCACCACATATTTACTGTCTGAATATACCGTTACCAGGCAAGGTTCCTTTAAACTTTCCAACCCTTTAATGACTGCCATTAATTCCATTCGATTGTTGGTGGTATTATCATATGCACCGTACAGTTCTTTTTCATAAATGCCATACTTCAGCACTGTACCATACCCCCCCGGGCCGGGGTTGCCACTACAAGCACCATCCGTATAAATTTCAACTTCCTTCAATTTTATCACCCGCCTTTGTCATAAAAAACCGCAATACAACCACTAAGACCACGCTGGTAATTTTATCATACCTGTTATTTACTGGCAACAACTCTGGGGGTTGGTTTTTTGTCGATTTAAGAAGGATTTTACTTGGAAAGTTAGAATAAAACTAGGGTTAAACATTTGAGGAGGAGGGATGGGTTCGGTTTTTATTTGGCCAGTGCGCTTACTGGCAGCGTTTTTTCTTATATTACTAATTTTGGGGAGGGAAAGATGAAAAAATTATCATTAAGGGCTATGCCGGCCCTGGCAGCAATACTGCTGGTAGCCATGCTGGCAACCGGCTGCGGCAGTAGCGGAAATGAAGGACCGGCCGCTAACCGGACAGATAGTGAAAAATTAAAAGTAGGTTTCGTATACATAGGCCCGATAAATGATGCCGGCTGGACCCAGGCCCATGACGAAGCCCGTGATTATTTAATGGCCGAACTCCCTTACGTTGACGCCAGTGATTACGTAGAAAACGTGCCCGAAAACCCCACCGAAGCCGAAAGAGTGATTACCCAGCTGGCGGAGCAGGGCAACAAAATTATTTTCACCACCAGTTTCGGTTACATGGATCCCACCATCAAAGTAGCTAAAAAATATCCCGATGTTACATTCTTGCACTGCTCGGGTTACGAAACCGCACCCAACGTAGGCGCTTATTTTGGCAGGATGTACCAGGCCCGTTACCTGTCCGGCCTGGTGGCCGGCAAAGCCACTGAAACCAACCTGATCGGTTACGTTGCTGCAATGCCCATTCCCGAGGTCATTCGCGGCATTAACGCCTTCACCCTGGGCGTACAGAAAGTTAACCCGGACGCCCAAGTTAAAGTAGTCTGGACCAACACCTGGGTGGACGCCGCCATTGAAAAGGATGCCGCCCTGGCACTGCTGGACTCTGGTGCGGATGTAATCGCCCAGCACCAGGATTCTGCTTCCCCGCAGCAAGCCGCTGAAGAAAAGGGTAAACTGGGCATTGGCTATAACAGTGATATGGGCAAAATGGCACCCAAAGCCACCATGACTTCACCGGTATGGAACTGGGGACCTTATTATGTGGATACTGTCAAAGCCATTAAAGAAGGTACCTGGCAAAGCACCCCTACAGCAGGCAGCCTGACCTACTGGGGTGGTCTTAAAGAAGGCACCGTTGATTTGGCTCCCTATGGACCGATGGTGCCGGAAGAAGTAAAACAGCTGGTGGAACAGGAAGAACAGCTCATTATCAGCGGTGAATGGGATGTATTTACCGGTCCCATCAAAGACCAGTCCGGTAATGTTAAAGTTGCTGAAGGTGAAGTATTAACCGACGACGAAATGCTAAACATGAATTGGTTTGTACAGGGTGTGATAGGCTCACCCAAATAAGCCGAACCATCTCACTCAAATTACACATTCAATGATACAACCACTGCGAACTGTATAACTTTGAGTTCGGGCAACCATCATTTATGGGCCTGAACTCAAAGATACTTTTTTCAAAGATGCTCTTTATTGTTAAAAATCGTGTAACAAAAAGATAATGCAAATGGTAAACAATTACCAGCGATAATGCTTTAACGGTTGCCTTTTTTGGCAGCCATTTTACATACCAACTTTCTCTTATTAGGAGTAAACCTATGACAGAACCTTACCTGGTGGAACTAAAAAACATTACCAAAAGATTTCCCGGCGTAGTAGCCAACGACAAGGTCAACTTCAACGTCAGGCAAGGTGAAATACACGTGCTGCTGGGTGAAAACGGTTCGGGCAAAAGCACATTAATGTCGATATTGTGCGGACTGTATCGACCGGATGAAGGGGAAATCATGATCCGGGGTACCAAAATGGCGTTTCGTTCACCCCGACAGGCTATCAGCGCAGGCGTTGGGATGGTACACCAGCATTTTAAATTAATTGAATCATTTTCCGTAGCTGAAAATGTTATTTTAGGCAATGAAAACACGCCGCGGGTTTTAAATATACAGCAAATTGAAAATAACCTGGCGCAGCTATCACAGCGTTATGGATTACAGATAAATCCCTCGACCATGGTCTGGCAACTGTCCGTGGGAGAAAAACAACGGGTAGAAATAGTCAAAATGTTACATCGCGGCTCCCAGGTGCTCATACTGGACGAGCCCACCGCAGTGCTTACCCCACAGGAATCAAGCCAGCTTTTCCGCAACCTGCGTGAAATGGCTGGCACAGGCCGGGGCATAGTAGTGATCACTCATAAAATGCATGAAGTTATGGAAATTGCCGATCGAGTTACCGTATTGCGCCGGGGCCGGTCAGTGGCAACTCTGGATAAGCAGCAAATCAACCAGCGAGATCTGGCCTGGCTGATGGTAGGCCATGACGTAGTCAGACAGACAAAGAAAAAAAACCCGCCCGGGGATAAAAATATACTGGAGTTACAGAATGTGCACTGTTTAAACGACCTGGGTCTCCCGGGCCTTACCGATGTATCTTTCACTGTGCACAGCGGTGAAATATTTGGAATTGCCGGCATAGCAGGCAACGGGCAGCGAGAACTGGCCGAAATAATCGCAAGGCTGCGCCCGGTCTCCGACGGTTCGATTTTTATCAATGACCAGGCCATCACAGACTGCTCCCCCAGGCAGGCCATTGACCACGGTGTGGCCCTGGTGCCTGAGGATAGACTGGGTACCGGGCTGGTGCCTAACCTGGATGCAGAGGATAATCTAATTCTTAAAAGTTATCGAAAAGGACAGCTGCGGCGGGGTCCGTTTATGAACCGGGCCGTTGTCCGGGAGAAAGTTATAGAACTGGTCAATCGATTTGAAATTAAACTAAGTGCGCTGGATGCCCCGGTAAAGCTGCTATCGGGAGGCAATTTGCAAAGACTGCTGCTGGCCCGGGAGATTACTTCAGAGCCACAGCTGCTTATCGCCGTATACCCGGTGCGGGGCCTTGATATTAAGGCCACCGAAGCCGTGCACAATTTGCTATTGGAACAGCGGGGCAAGGGTCTTGCCGTACTGTTAATTTCTGAAGATCTGGAAGAAATTTTTAAACTAAGTGACCGTATCGGAGTGCTTTGTGACGGGCGCATTACCGGTATCATGCCCACCGATATGACCGATGTGGAGGAAATCGGTCTACTAATGATGGGAGCACAAAACCAAGGAGAAGCAGCCACATGATAAAACTACCCGGAACAAACCTGCTCATAGAAAAGAAATTATCCCCTGCCCCGACTGCCTTTTTTATAGTGCCGGCAATTTCCATACTGCTGGCGCTGCTGGTGGGAGCATTTTTTCTGGCGCTTTCGGGTCATAACTACTTTGAAATATACACCGCTATGTTCAGCGGTGCTTTCGGGTCAAGCTATGGTTTTACTGAAACTATAGTTAAAACCATACCACTGACCATCACCAGCCTGGGCATAGCTCTGGCATTTCGCATGCAGCTGTGGAACATCGGAGGCGAGGGACAGATCTACATGGGCGCTTTTGCCGCCACATGGGCAGCCTTGTTTTTTCCCATTGGGGATGGCTGGTGGACGATGCCATTTATGATTATGCTGGGAATGCTGGCCGGTGGGATGTGGGCATTAATTATCGCGATTCCCAGAGCCATCTGGGGTGTCAATGAGATTATAACCACCCTGATGCTCAACTACGTGGCTATCCTCTGGGTTAACTACCTGGTCTACGGCCCGTGGAAAGATCCCCAGGGGTATAATTTTCCCCTTACCGCAATTTTTCCACCCGGAGCTATACTACCCACCATTGGCGACTCCCGTATCCATGCCGGTCTATTTTTAGGTCTGCTGATTACTGTGCTGATGTATATAGTGATCCAGCATACCCGCTGGGGATACGAAATCAAGGTCTCCGGTGAAAGCAGCAGTGCAGCCCGTTACGCGGGTATTAGCAACAAGAAAAATATCATACTGGTGATGTTTTTTAGCGGTGCCATTTGCGGGCTGGCCGGCATGTCGGAAGTAGCGGGCATTGCTCACCGGCTGCAACCCGGCGTAAGCATCGGGTACGGTTATACGGCAATTATTATAGCCTGGCTGGCCAGGCTCAACCCATTTGCCATTATCTTAGTGTCATTTTTATTCGGCGGCATGCAGGTTGGCGGCTATATTGTGCAGACCAGCGGCATCCCGGCTTCTATGGTAACCATGCTCCAGGGCATGCTGTTATTCTTTGTGCTGGGTGGAGAGCTGCTGACTTATTATAAAATAAACAAAGCCCCGGCATCACCAACCAGGCAATAATACATGATGCACCATCGGAGGATGATAACTACATGAGCCAGGAAATATTTATCGCCATTTTGGCCACAGCCATTACTGCAGGCACACCAATTTTATACGCCGCCCTGGGTGAAGTGCTGGCGGAACGGTCCGGTATACTAAACTTGGGTGTGGAGGGTATGATGTTGGTTGGTGCCGTCAGCGGTTTCATCTGCGCTTTAAAGACCGCCAACCCCTGGTACGGACTGATGATGGCTATGCTGGCAGGCGGTCTGCTGGCCTTGGTGCATGCTTTTTTAACCGTCACTTTAAGGGCTAACCAGGTGGTCAGCGGGCTGGCCCTTACCATGTTTGGCACCGGACTCAGCGGCTATCTGGGACAGTCCTATGTGGGTGTGCCGCTGCCCGTACCTTTTAAAACTGTTCCCATCCCAGTGCTCAGCGATATTCCAGTGATCGGCCCGGTTTTCTTTAACCACGATCCGGTTATTTATTTAAGCTACCTTCTTGTGCCCGCCCTCTGGTTTTGTATATTCCGCACCAGGGCCGGGCTGCACCTGCGGGCGGTGGGCGAAAACCCTGCGGCCGCCGACTCAATGGGCATTAACGTTTTCCAGACCCGCTACCTTTACGTCATTATCGGCGGCATGCTGGCCGGTATAGGAGGGGCCTATCTTTCTCTCCACTATGTGCCCAGCTGGATGGAGAATATGACAGCGGGCCGGGGCTGGATAGCGGTAGCATTAGTAATATTCGCCACCTGGAACCCGGTAAATGCATTGTGGGGGTCATATCTATTCGGAGGTATCGATGCCCTGGGCTTCAGGCTGCAGACTTTGAATGTGACAGTATCACCTTATTTCTTAAAAATGCTGCCCTATATTTTCACCGTGCTTGTGCTGATTCTAGTTACCAAACGCAACTTAGCAGGCCGTATAGGCTCCCCACAGGCTCTGGGACTGCCCTACGACCGGGAAGAACGATAAAGGGGGATATGAATTGCAGAGCTTGCAGGAAAAGATTATTAATGAAGGACAGGTTTTATCAGATACCGTTTTAAAAGTGGACTCTTTTTTAAACCACCAGATAGACCCTGAATTTGTAATGGCCATGGGCAGGGAACTGGCCAACCGGTACGCAAACGACAAGGTTACCAAAGTGCTCACTGTAGAAGCTTCGGGTATTGCCATTGCCCTGGCCACCGGGCTGACTCTGAGGACACCTGTGGTATTTGCCAAGAAAAAAAGGTCGGCTACCCAGGATCCCCAGGCATACTCCACCAACATATTTTCTTTCACCCGCCAGGAAGCGGTGGATATTTACGTAAACAAAAGATTTATCAATGACCGGGATCGCGTATTAATAGTAGACGATTTTCTGGCCCAGGGCGAAGCGCTGCGGGGCATGGCGGATATAGTTGAGCAGGCGGGAGCCATTCTGGTGGGTGTAGGCATAGCCATAGAAAAGGTTTTCCAGGGCGGCGGCCAGGCGCTGAGAGAAAAGGGAATACGTATCGAATCGCTGGCACCCATTGCCTCCCTAACCGGCGGTCGGGTTACCTTTACCCATATATGATCCTGAACGCTATAGGCTGCGGCCGATAAAAAACAAACTTCCGTTAATCCTACACTTTAATCAAGAATCTTCCAAAGCATAAATACCAGCAACTGTCGAATTTTAGGTGCAGCAAATACCTTGCATAATTAATCAAAGTGAAATATAATAAGTGAAAACATTCACTTATTAAAAGGAGGTTTAAACAGCATGTATAAAAAGATTTTGGTACCACTGGACGGCTCACATCCCTCTATGACAGCAGCGGAACATGCAATACAAATTGCTGCAAGTTTCGACGCGCAAGTAACATTTTTACATGTCGCTCCCAACCTGATACATTATGTAACCGACCCCCGTTTACATGCGGTCTTTGACTACAACCAGCTGAAGCAGGAATTCACTGCCCAGGGTGAAACTATATTGGAGGATGCAAGGAAGGAATTTGAAAAGCATGGAGTAAACATTGATAAAAAACTGTTATGGGGCCATCCCTCCCAGGAGATTATTGAAGAGTGCAAAGAAGGGCAGTATGACTTGCTTGTCATGGGTAGTCGCGGCCTGGGTGATATAAAGGGCTACCTGATGGGCAGCGTTAGCAACAGGGTCACTAGACATGCCCCGTGCCCAGTGTTAATAGTTAGGTAAATAACTACTTACTTAAGGAGCTTTGTTCAAAAAAGGTAAGGCTTTGGTGCCGGGTGTTGAAAGGTTGAAAATCTTTGATTTTCAACCTTTCAACACCCGGCACCAATCAAAACGGCACCGATAAAGCACAGTCACCCCGGCTTGAATGTAATATGGGGGTTTATCTCACCGTTTTAAATCTCCCATATGAATAAGTCAATATTGTTTTTAAAGCCGGGATATAATAAAATACAATAGTACTGGACAAATTGTTTTTTTCGGCCCTACCAGGCCGGAATTTTTATTTTTTTTAAAGCCGCATCAAACCCTGGAGGTGTGAATATATGGCGATTCAGGAAGTGCGGGTCAAAACATTACCCCACCTGGAAGATATTAAAGGTAAGCAATTACTGCATGAAATTCGAAATACACTGCATATTACAAGCATCACCGGGCTGGTTACCGCCAAAGTATACCGACTGGAAGGCATAACCGCTCAACAGGCAGAGTTTTTAGCCCGCCACCTGCTGGCTGAAGAAGTTTTTCAAACTTATACGGTTAACGAAGCAATCATTAAAGATACCGATAAACTAGTGGAAGTAGCATATAAGCCGGGGGTGATGAACCCTGAAGCAGGTTCTATTGTAAAAGCCGCCGCCGACCTGGGCATCACCGAAATGCTGGCTGCTGACTCAAGCTATGAATACGGCTTTTACGGCACTTTGACCGATGACGAAACCAGGCTCATCTTAACCAGATTACTGGTTAATGAAACTGTGGAAAGGGTGGTTACGGAAAAACCAGCCACACTGATTATTAAAGGCCGGCCCGGCGGCACCAGGGTAATACCCATAAGACATATGGACGATGAAGCACTGCTTGAGCTAAGCAGGGATAACCTGTTTTTAAACATCGAAGAAATGCGGTCCATCCAAGGTTATTTTGCCGCCCTGGATCGTGACCCCACCGACTGTGAGATAGAAACCCTGGCCCAAACCTGGTCGGAGCACTGCGTGCATAAAACCTTTAAAGCCACCATTATGGTGGACGGCCAGGCTAAAAAACCGCTCTACCAAAGACTTCGGGAATCCACCGACCGGACCGCCCACCCGCTGGTGCTATCCGCCTTCGAGGACAATTCGGGCGTCATAGAGTTTTATGACGGCCTGGCACTGTGCGGCAAAGTGGAAACCCACAATTCCCCATCCGCCATAGAGCCATACGGCGGAGCCATGACGGGCAGCGGTGGGGTTTTCCGGGACATTATGGGCACCGGTAAAGGCGCCAAAGTAATTGCTTCCACAGACATGTTCTGTTTTGCGCCTCCGGATTTACCCACCGCCGATGTGCCCCCTGGCTGTTTGCACCCCCATTACCTGCTGCGCCGGGTAGTGGACGGGGTACGGGATTACGGTAACCGCATGGGCATACCCACCAATAACGGATCGGTGCACTTCCACCGGGACTTCAGGGCCAAGCCCACCATTATTGTGGGGGCTTACGGCATCATGCCCGCCGCTGACGCCGGTAAAGGGCAACCGGTAAACGGTGATCTGGCTGTGATTGTGGGTGGCCGGACCGGACGGGACGGCATCCACGGAGCCACATTTTCCAGCGGTGAAATGACCCACCGTACTATGGACGTTAATGCCAGTGCCGTGCAGATTGGCCATGCCATTGAAGAAAAGCGCATGAGCGACGCCCTTTTGCGGGCACGGGATGAAAAACTGATTCGAGCGGTCACCGACTGCGGTGCAGGTGGCTTTGCCTCAGCCTTTGGGGAAATGGGCGAGGGGACCGGTGTAAGGGTTCACCTAGAACGGGCACCTCTAAAATACCAGGGGCTGGCACCCTGGGAAATTTGGCTATCCGAAAGCCAGGAAAGAATGGCCCTGGCTGTAGATCCCGCCCATATGGAGCGCCTGGCAGACATCTGCCGGGAGCATAACGTGGAAGTCACAGTTATCGGCCAGTTCACCGGCACAGGCAAACTTGAAGTCCTCTACCAAGATGAGCTGGTATGCGAGCTGGATATGGAGTTTCTGCACCACGGCATTCCCGGCCGCACGATGACCGCCGTACCCCGGGAGCATACGGTACAGATTATCGAACCTGATATGCCCGGCGATTGGGAGCAGATATGCACTAATGTGATGCAGCACCTCAACGTATGCTCCAAAGAGCCCATCGTGCGCATGTATGACCACGGTGTTCAGGGCAGCAGCGCACTACCTCCATTTGCCGGGGTGGCCGGTGACGCCCCCAACGACGCCGTGGTCATCGCCCCGCTACTCGGCCAAAAATACGGGGCCGTGATAGCGCACGGGCTAAACCCCGTACTCAATACCATCGACCCTTACGCGGGAAGCATTTGGGCGGCAGCCGAGGCAGTATCCAACGCCGTCGCCACGGGCGCCAACCCGGATGAGCTGGTTTTAATAGATAATTTCATCTGGCCCTACCCGGACGAAACCTCTTTATACGACCTTGACCGGGCCGTGGATGCCTGTGTGGATTTTGTCAAAGCAACAGGTATGCCCTTTATTTCAGGCAAGGACAGCCTGAGCAGCACCTACCGGGCCCCGGACGGCTCGGTGATAAAAATACCGCCCGTACTTTGCATATCCTGCTTTGGGCGGATAGCGGACGTAACTCAAACAATATCCACTGATTTCAAACGCTCCGGCAGCATAATTGCATTGGTGGGCCAGCGCGATATTAATCAAATGGGGGGTTCTACGTATTTTGACATCACGGGTGCCGCGTCGAACCGGGTACCCCTGATTGATCCGGCTCTGCTGACCGTCACTTTGCGCAGCCTGCACCGGGCCATCCGCAGCGACGCGATCCTGGCCTGCCACGACATCAGTGAAGGTGGGCTGCTGGTCGCCCTGGCTGAAATGTGCCTGGGCGGTGGCGTAGGCGCCGCCATAAACCTGCCGGCCAACCAGCGGGCGGATTACTGTCTGTTCAACGAAACAGCGGGCTGCTTTGTGGTAGAACTGACTGACCGGGCTCGGGCTGAAGAATTATTCCAGGACGTGCCCTATCTAATTTTGGGCTGTACCACCTCTAACCATAACATATCGGTCACCCAGGACAACAATAGTATTTTTAACATTGCCACCGCCAAACTTTTTAAAGCCTGGCAAAAACCCATGCAGGAGGTGTTCGGCGGATGTTAAATACAAATAAGCTTCATGAAACAAATGTTCCCAGCTTTAAACCACGGGTGTGTATATTGCGAACCGACGGCACCAACTGTGATCAGGAAACGGCTTACGCCTTCACCAAAGCTGGCGGTGAATGCCGGCTGGTACACGTTAACCAGCTGAGAAGCGGAGCTGAGAAGCTGGTTGACTACCAGATACTAGCCGTGCCGGGGGGGTTTTCCTACGGCGACGACATCCATTCTGGAAAAGTACTGTCCTTGGAAATGGCCTCCTTTTTAAACGACCAGCTGAGCCGGTTTGTGGATGATGGCAAGCTGGTGCTGGGTATCTGCAACGGCTTCCAGGTGCTGGTGCGTACCGGGCTTTTACCCTGGGGCGAATTGGGCAGCATTAAGGCCACGCTGATGCAAAATAACAGCGGCCATTTTGAGTGCCGTTGGACTAACCTTTTAGTAGAGCAAAACCACTGTGTATTCACCCGAGGACTTGCCGGCACTGTGCTCCAGTACCAGGCAGCCCACGGTGAAGGTAAATTTTTAACAGACGAAGCCACCTTGCAAAAGATAGAACAGGCCGGGCAGGTAGTTTTTCGCTACGCCAGCGACGCCACAGGGCAGCCTACCCAGGACTACCCGCAAAACCCCAACGGCTCGCTGCACGCCATAGCCGGTATATGTGACCAAACCGGCCGGGTGCTGGGACTGATGCCGCACCCGGAAAGGTTTATAGAATCGTTCCACCACCCCAACTGGCGGCGGGCCTTTTTAGGCAAGCCCCACGGTTTGCCACTGTTCCGCAACGCCGTGGTCTACGCCGCCCAAACCGGTGCCGGGTGTTAGGGTATAAATTTGACATTCCAGAGGAAATTGGCCGGGCTATTGAATTCTTGTCGCCCGGCACGGCACCCGTGTTAAATTATAAAGCTTGTGCAGATAATAGCGCCGGTGCCCAATTCCACCGGCGCCATAGTAACGGTGCCGGTTTCAGGTGGCCCGGGTGCCCACCAACAACCTGCGCCCGGGCATATACCAGTTAAAGGCAGGAGATTAAATTGCTTTTTCGTAAAGCTAAAATTTCAGATATTGAATCTATCCATCAATTAATTACCCACTTTGCTGAAAAAGACCTGATGCTGGCCCGCTCCCGCTCCTCTTTATACGAAAGCCTGCGGGAGTTTACCGTTGCCGATGTGGGTGGCCGCGTTGTTGGTGCCGGTTCGCTGCATATCATCTGGGATGACCTGGCTGAAATACGCTCCCTGGCCGTGGACGAAGCGTACCAACACCAGCAAATAGGCCGCGGGCTGGTGGATGCTTTCCTGGCCGAGGCCATTGACCTTGAAATACCTAAAGTTTTTGCATTAACTTACCAGGCCCCGTTTTTTGTCAAATGCGGCTTTAAGCTTATTGCCAAAGAAGAACTGCCTCAAAAGGTATGGAAAGAATGCATTAACTGTCCTAAATTCCCCAATTGTGATGAAGTAGCGGTTTTTAAGGCTCTGGAAGTTTAAAAAAAATCACCGTACCTGTATATCAAGGGCTTTACCGGGTGATATTGAAAATAGATGAACAATAAGGAGGTACAACTATGCCCGAACCTCAACCGGTAATGCCCCGTTGCTGGCGCGTAGAGAGCAAGCCGCATAAATTTTGCCCCGGGTGCGGACACGGACTGGTTTTAAAATGCCTGGGCGAAGCTATTGATGAACTGGGAATTCAGCAAAACACCGTATTTGGCTGTGATATCGGCTGTTCACTGCTGTCCTGGGACTTTTTTAACGTAGACAGCGTGCAAACACACCACGGGCGTACCACCCCCGTGGTCACCGGTATCAAAAGAGCCAATCCCGATACTGTTTGTATTGCCTACATGGGGGACGGCGGCGGCTATGCCATAGGCTCCCAACACCTGGTCAACGCTGCGGGCCGCAATGAAAACATTACGGTAATTCTGGCAAACAATACCGTGTACGCCATGACCGGCGGCCAGATGGCCCCCACCACCATGCCGGGCCAGAAAACCGAAACCAGCCCCTACGGCCGGGACCCCGGACCTACTGGCTACCCCATGTTGGGGCCGGAAATGGTGTCCGCCATTACCAGGGAAGGGGCCTACGTGGCCCGGGGCAGCATTGCCAACTTAAGGCAGTTGAAAAGCTATATTAAAAAGGCGCTGGAGAATCAGCTGGCCGGGCGGGGTTTCTCTTTTGTGGAAGCACTGGCTGCCTGCCCCACCAACTGGCGCACCAACGCGGAAGAAACCTGGCGTTTTGTAGAGAAGGACATGGCCAGTTACTTTAAAGTGGGTGAGTTAAAGAACCCTGCTGCCACTGAGAAAGCTGTTTAGATTGGCTTAAAAGTTATATTGTATCTACAGCAGCCAGGTATCCCGAAAATTAATATCCGGCAAATAGGCGGCGCACCATATAATAAGCCGGCCCTTAATGTGGCCGGCTTTACTATCACCTAATACATAACAGCTCCAACATTGTCAGAGGATCATATGAGCCTTAAAGAGAAAAGGCGCAAGAGCAGGCACATATAAGCGCGACAATAAGGTAACAATACAGTGTAAAAAATCAGCAAAACGGCAATACTTTCCATATAATAGTATGGTTCTTATTTATAACATACTAAGCATTCACAAAAGCTTCATTAGAATGGAGGTTTATATTGCTTGTTCAACAAACGAATATATCACTACATGCAAAACCCGCCCCGGGACGAACGCAACCGCCTTGCCCACACCATAGACTTTGCAATTACACTGTTATTCACTTGGTTTATCACAATTTTAGCCGCACAGTTTTTACCCCTGGGGCAATCAATGATCAACATTATAATCATTCCCATCATGATAGCCGAAATAATATTGGTCACGAAAATAAAAATTAGCAGGCGCAAAGCGCTGAGCATTCACCGAGACATTTGGTACAGTGCTCGCAAATGCCGGCAAAATATTGAAAATATACATGACCGGGAAGAATTCGCCCAATTGGTTAAGGAACTGCTCGAGGGTATAGCCCCCTTTGAAGGAATGAAAAAGCTTAATCCCTGCCCGGATTCCACAATCGACCTCTCCGGTTACCTGCGCAATCAAAAAATTGGTGTCATGTGCATAAATACAGCCGCAAAAGATAACCGGGTGACCGCAGATCAAATTAAGGGCTTTTTACAGGAAATTAAGCAGGCTCAATTTAATATAGGTATAATCATAACCAGCGGTTCGTATACCGATGAGGCCCGCCGGTTTGTCCGGCGTATGAGTGGACGAATAAAGATCCATCTTGTTGAAAGTAACGGGTTGCTGCATATGGCCAAACGAACCGAACATCCAATTTTCCCGGTGGAAAAATGGCAGGAAGAAGGGTACACCCGCATTTCAGGTCTAGAAATGGCCCTATCCATCAAGGAGAATATTATGGCTTCCAAAAAAAGAGCCCTTTTATTCACTTTGCTCGGAATAGCATTTTTAGTCATTGGTGCTTTACAAACCGGGTTGATCAGCACCATTTACGTTATCTTTGGTGTGATAAACTTATTTATCGGCCTGACTGGTTTTATACTGAGCCTGCTGCACAAAAACGAATTAATCTTTGATTAATCTTTATTTATCCAGGCATTATAATCACGTACAAAATTGCAGCCACGCCTGCTGCCCGGGGCAATATCACTGAAAACAAAATCATGAGTGCCAGCTTTATCATACTTTAATTTCTCCCGTTGCCCTTGATTATCACGACCACTGCTCAAAGCCACACCCCCTTGTCCCACCCACAGGGCAGGTTAATAAGAAATCCCCTTCCAAAAAGAAGGGGATTTCTATTCAAGCCCGTAATGACCTACGCTACAACCACCACGCGTATCTACGTAGCCCATGACAACCTTTCGGCTGCCATGAACCATTACGACACCCATGATGATCTTTGCTCGACCATTATGGATACCTGATGAGCCTACAACAATCTCTCGACTACTGTAAACCCATAGGACTTTTCACAAGCAACGCAATCCATTCGGCACCCATAATAATCTTAGCTCGACCGATAAACATCTCTTACGACCATATAATAATCTTTAGGACTATTATATAGCCTGCCAAAACATTTACCGATCTGCCCGCCGGCTAATAACGAGCCAGTCGACCCGATATTAACCTTTGGCCGACTATTACAGAGCCTTGCGACCCTGTAACACTCTTGGCTCGGCCATTACGAACCTTACGTTAATATAATGCCCGGTCATAAAGAATATATACTGTTAATAAATGGGAAGCCATTCAAAGTCCTGACAAAATGTGCGTGACAAGTTACTTGGACATAAGCCTGTTCAATTCGAAACTTCAATAATAAAAGCCGGTTCAACCCGGCTAATTGTTTATAAGGGAAGAAAAAACAATCCTTGAACTCATTACGGTAGTTCTTTTCTGCTATCCAGCCTATTTAGAGTTTCAGCTAAAACAAACCCAAATACAACGGCACCTATAAAATCTGTTACTGCTGTGAGCGTTGTCAGCGGCGTAAGCTTAGGCACATCAGATATATAAGTCAATGCATATATAGCAAACCATGATATTAAGCCAAAAAGTATCCCTTTAAAAATATAATTTATACTTGTTATCAGCCTGGAAATAAGTAAAGCGAATAAAGAACCTAAAAAGCCTACAAATATTAATTGGACGATCAAGAAAAATATAACTGATAAAATATTAGTAGGACTGTGGCCTGTAATAATTATACTCGGCCAGTCCAAAAAACGTAAATTGGCAATGCCTAGATAATAAGATATATAGCTTACTATATTCATTGCTACGCCGCCTGTTACCCCGGCAACAAAACCTCTTGTGGTTGAATCTTTCATAACCAAGTAAATTTCCCCCCTCTTTAAACATATTTTCCCCAAAACAATTTAAAGTAATTCTACTGCTTGTTTATATCACTTTCTTTTGATTTGTTCACAAGCCATGGGTTCAACAAACGTATATTGAGCCAACTAATATTTCACAATAATTAGAAACATGGCGGTCTCCGGAGGGAGGGGATAGTTCTCCTATAAAAGATGGCTTCCTGTTTGTTTTTATTTGCCAGATTAACATCTCTCTGTATGCTTTTTGTTCATATCCTTTCATATACTCCATAGCCTCCACCCATGAGTCATTGATAATATTTATATCATGCTGGTACCTAAACTGTCCATTTATCATGGATGATACCAACTAATAACCATGAATACAGCATCCAATTGAGTTATTTTTAAAAAGATTGCCAGCAGTGAGCAATATCACACCTGTTCCGTGACCTGGCAAACTTCCAATAATGGATAAATTGGCTATTATGTTGTCAAAGTTATTTCAACAAATCTAAGGGGGGCCCTTTATGAAGAAGTATTTATTAGCAGTTGACGGGTCAGCAAATGCGCAAAGGGCAGCGCAATTTCTTATTGACCTGGTGCAATGTGAAAAGGAAGTGGAAATTATAATTATTCATATAGTTAATGCCAAAAAAGAGATTTATAATTTTTCTCCCTTCACTGACTATAAGGAAATTGAAAGAATGGTTATAAATCAGGGCAGGGAGATTGCTGAAAATCAGGCAAAGTTATTTGAAAACGAGCAAATACAAGTCAAAAAAGTAGTAGCAGCTGGTGACCCGGGCTATGAAATTGCCGAGTATGCCAGACATGAAAACTGTGATCAAATAGTAATAGGTACCAGGGGGTTAAGTAATCTTAAGGGGTTGGTCCTGGGGAGTGTAAGCCATAAGGTTATTCACTTCGCTCACTGCCCGGTAACTCTGGTGAAATAAAGGAGTGTAAAACTTATGTAAACATCCATTAAGCAGGTGGAAAAAACCGTTGTGCAACAGCCCTCCAAGTATTAATCAGGTGAATAAAAATGAAAGTTGGTATAATGGAAGAGGCTACGTCTTGTTTCATGTTTTCCCTCATGAATATAATATAATTAAGGGAATAGTCCGGTATTAATTTAGAACTTGGCATGTGAACCTTGCAATTAGCCACAAAAATTTTGTTTGTGTGGGGGCAATATGGCTATTATCCACGTGGATATGGACGCTTTTTTCGCTTCTGTAGAGCAGCGGGACAATCCGGAGCTGCGAGGCAAACCGGTAGCTGTAGGCGGCCGGCCGGATCAGAGGGGAGTGGTGGCCACCGCTTCATATGAGGCCCGCCGGTTCGGTGTGCATTCGGCTATGGCTATGGCCACTGCCGTTAAACTATGTCCCGGGCTGGTTATTGTTCCAACGAATCATAATAAGTATAAAGAGGTTTCCGATGTCATAATGGAGATTTTCCATACGTATACGCCTTTGGTTGAGCCCCTTTCACTGGACGAGGCTTTTCTTGATGTGCGGGGCAGTGAAAAGTTATTTGGGCCTCCGGAGTTTATTGGTGGGGAGATTCAACGGCGTATCAAAGAGGAACTTCAATTATCCGCCTCGGTAGGTATCGGCCCCAATAAGTTTATTGCCAAGCTGGCTTCGGATTACCTAAAACCGCGCGGATTCACGGTAATCCCGCAGGAGAAAGTTCTCGAATTTCTTGCGCCGCTGCCGGTGGAAAAGATATGGGGTACCGGCTTAAAAACGGCGGATAAGTTAAAGCGTATCGGTGTGTATACCATTGGTCAGTTAAGGGAGCTGCCCCAAAGTTTTTTAGAAGATGGTTTCGGAAAATACGGCTCAGTACTTTACGAATTTGCCCGGGGCGAGGACACCAGGCCGGTCAAACCATACCGCGAGGCCAAGTCTGTAGGCAAGGAGATCACTTTTGCCGAGGACGTCCGGGATATGGATAAACTGCGGCAAACACTGCGCCGGCTGACGGAGAAGATCGGGCGCAGTTTGCGCCGTGATAATGTCAAGTGCGGTTCTGTGACGCTTAAGATTAAGTACCCGGACCGTAAACTGGTGACCCGAACGGAAGGTTTGACTGAACCAACCAACCTGACCGGCATTATTTACGCGACGGTAACGCGTTTGCTGGACAAGCACTGCAAACCTCCGGTCAGGTTAATTGGTCTGTCCTGCGGCAAGTTAACCAGAGAACAGATAATTACATTATTTCCGGATGAGCAAAAGGTTAAAGAGGAAAGGATTACCGCGGCCCTGGATAAATTAAAAGACCGCTACGGTGAGGAAGTTGTCAAAGTGGCCAGTTTACTTGATAAGCGCAAGTAAATGAAGAGGAAAACCATTATAAGCCAAAGAAATTGTCAGGAGTTGGCAGCCATGAAAAACAGCTATCGAACCATTAATGAGCCGGTGGTGGTGGAAACAATCATCAAAAAATCCCGTTTCATCACCTCAGCCTCCCCGATAAATGATGCAGAAGAGGCCGGCCGTTTCTTATCAACCATTAGAGAAAAACACAGCCAGGCCAATCATAACGTGTTCGCCTACGTAATCAATGAACGGACACAGCGTTACAGCGACGACGGCGAACCCGGCGGCACAGCCGGAAAGCCGGTGCTGGACCTGATCATGCAAAAGTCATTGACCCGGATTATTATCGTGGTCACCAGATACTTCGGCGGCATCATGCTGGGGGCCGGCGGCCTGGTCCGGGCCTACCGGGAAGCGGCCCTGAAAGGAATCGAAACCGCCGGCGTTGCCACCCGGCTATTATACAAAGAGCTGTACATAACTATCGATTACACCTGGCTGGGCATGGTAAAAAATGAACTGGAAAAAGCCGGCGCTAAACAAGCGGAAATAACCTATGAGCAGCAGGTAATAATTAAAGTATACCTGGAACCCGACGATATAAACAGAGTGGCAAAACAATTGCTTGAGGTAACCGGAGGGCAGGCGGTGCTGGCGGAAGGGGAGTTTTGTTATATATAAAGTAGTTAGAAATCGGATAAATGTCCCCCAAAATAAAGGGGGCTTATAAAATGCCCAATTATGGCCATGAAGTGCAAAGGGAAATTTATCAGGATTCTAATCCGATTATCTCAAAGAATTATAAAGGAACCCGAACCTGGTGGCGTGCTCCATCTCATCAGTCATAGCCATGAAAAAGGTATCTCTCACCAGCTGATCCGTGCTCGAAAGAATAATTTCTTGATAGGTTTCGGCTGCTTCCAGTTCATCTTTCATGGCAAGCAACAGGCCTTCCCGGTAACTCCGGTATTGAACGGGAGTTACAGTATATTGTGGTTTTTGGCCGGTGAAATAACAGTATAATCTCGTGAACGCCTCCAAATGCTGCATCTCATCTCTATAAGCATGATCAATGAATTCACGGTGAAGTTCATTCGGGGCTTCCCTTAACAGTCGATAATAAAAATCAATAGCGGTTGCTTCGCCGACAATGGCCTGATAAAGGTTGCGCAAAAACAATCCGAAGTCCGGGGGACCTAATATAGGCATTTGCGGAATTTGCAATTTATATCCTGTTGGCGCCGGGGGTATGGCGGATGTTGTTGGGTCCTGGCTCATACTACGACCTCCAAATCTTTCATTTTACCCATAATATGTAAACCCAAGGGAAGTTGTGCCAATAATGGTAAAAAGGCTTATTGATTCAGAGGCCTTGCGTATCTTCTGGATAAAGAAACATTACCGGGGTTTGGTAGGTAAAAGTTTTGACCGTTGACCATTATGGTATCAGCTGATTCTTGTAGCATTGCTCAATAGCATAAAAGTGAGTTTAGTTTATAAGCCTCACCTTTCGGGTGAAGCTTATATTTTTTGTTTCGGTAAGACAAAGCCTTGCAAAATGTTCGATAGGGCTTAATAATTAAAAATAAGTAAAAAAAAAGGGAGACTAAATATGCGAAAAATATTATTAGTGGAAGATGATTTAAGCTTAATTGAAGGCTTAAAATTCTCACTTTCCAAGCATAACTTTGATGTCACGATTACAAGGACTGTAAAGGAAGCCGAAAAATGTTTAAATCAAAATGAGTACAATCTAATTATATTGGATTTAATGCTTCCTGATGGCAGCGGCTTTGACATATGTAAATCAGTTAGGCAAACATCAAATATACCAATAATTTTCCTAACAGCTTCCGATGAGGAAGTAAATATTGTCATGGGTCTGGATATAGGAGGAGACGATTATATAACAAAGCCATTTAGGCTAAATGAACTTATATCGAGAATAAATGCTGCATTAAGAAGGTCGAACCCCCAAAAGCAGCTGTCAACGGAGTTAATTTCCAATGGGATTATAGTTAAGCTTTTGGAAGGAAGAGTGATAAAAAATGGCTTGGAAATAGAACTTACCACTGTCGAATACAGATTGTTATGTCTTTTTATGCAAAATCCAAGGATTATATTATCAAAAGAGCAAATAATGCAAAAGTTATGGGACTGTCGTGAAAGCTTTATTGATGATAATACTCTGGCTGTTTATATCAGCAGGCTCCGGGAAAAAATAGAGGATTTCCCAAAGCACCCCTCATTTTTAGTTACAATAAGGGGAATGGGATATAAATGGAACATTTTATGAGGGGTTTTTTATGAGTTTACTAGTTAATAGGGAAGCAAAAAATTTTTTAATATTATTTTCGCTGGTATTATTCCTCGGCGTTATACTCTTTCAGGTCATTGCCTACATACAGGCCGTCCATTTTAGAAATGAAATGATCGTACATGACTATGAGATTGCGGGGTACTTGAAGCAAAAACACCCGGAACTGGCTGTTGATATCCAAGAGGCATTCACGGCCGATAAGTTACCGGATCATCTTGAAACAGGTAAAGCTCTGCTGGAACAATCCGGATACAAAAATGGTATCCAATTGCATTTAATACCTCAAGTGGACAAGTTCTATAGATCAAACAAGGCAACTAACTTGATATTTTCCAGTATGTTTGTTCTTGTAATATTGCTAGTTGTTTATTTATTTTTAAAAACCCATTACAGAAAAATAGATCAGTATAACAATGACATCAGCAAAATAATGAATGGCGAAATTTCCACCAGGCTTGACGATAATGAAGAAGGAAATTTGTCTAAATTGGCGGCATCAATTAATTTATTGACTGCATCACTCTATACCCATATCGAAAAAGAAAAACAAAACAGGGTTTTTTTAAAGGATATTTTAACTAATGTGTCTCATCAGCTAAAAACTCCCCTGTCTGCCCTTACTATGTATACTGATATCATGAGAAATGAAAATACAGATAATGACGTGATAGTAAAGTTTTTAGATAAAAGCGAAAAAGAACTTGAACGTATGCAAACCCTGATAGCCAACCTTTTAAAGATGGCCAAATTGGATGCAGGGATCATTGAGCTTAATAAAAGTAACCATATTTTAAATGATATTATAAAACAGGTGGCGGAAAGTTTTGAAACCAGGCTGTCCAAAGAACAAAAAACCTGGGCGGTAAAATCGGACTGTAAGGTGGCATATCTCTGCGACAGGGAATGGATGTTGGAAGCCCTGAGTAATTTATTTAAAAACGCTGTGGAACATACAAGGGCAGGGAACCACATCAGTGTCCTAATTGAAGAAACGCCATTGATCATAAAAATAACTTTCGAAGATAATGGGGAAGGTATTCACCCTGATGATATCAATCATATATTTAAAAGATTTTACAGAAGTAGGTTTTCGCAAAACAAGCAAGGTACCGGCATAGGGCTTAGTTTGGCGAAAACAATTATTGAAATGCATGGCGGGTTTATATCCGTAGAAAGTACAATTGAAAAGGGAACAAAATTCACTGTGCATTTGCCAAACTTACAAAATTGTAAGGTTTAATTCATCTTAGAGTAAGGTTGGCTGGTTATTCTATGTTTGTTCTAAATGAACGACTAGAATAATAACCGGGGTGGGAAGATTGGAGATTCTAAGGACTGAGAATTTATCAAAAACTTATGGAAAAGGCGAAACAAAGGTGGAAGCCTTAAAGGATGTGTCCTTTTCTGTTTCCAAAGGTGAATTTGTTTCCATTGTTGGACCGTCGGGCTCGGGGAAAAGTACACTCTTAAATCTGCTTGGAGCATTGGACATGCCAACATCGGGCAAGGTCTTTATAGATGGCCGGGATGTTTTTAATATGCAGGAAGAGGCGCTGGCGGTATTTCGCAGGCGTAATATAGGATTCATTTTTCAAGCATATAATCTTGTTCCTGAATTAAATGTTGAGGAAAATATAATCTTGCCATTACTGTTGGATCATAAAAAACCAGATCAGCAATATATTGACGAATTGCTTTTTACACTGGGATTGACGGAAAGAAAGCACCACCTGCCCAGTCAACTTTCAGGAGGACAGCAGCAGCGTGTGGCTATTGGACGCGCCCTTGCAGCCAAGCCTGCAATCATTTTGGCCGACGAGCCAACGGGAAACCTTGATAGTAAAAACAGCAGAGATGTAATTGACCTGATGAAGTTGTCTGTGGAAAGGTATCAGCAGACCCTGATTATGATTACGCACAATGAGAACTATGCTTCTTTTGCAGACAGAGTCTTTCAAGTTAAGGATGGAGTGGTCACCGAGCTTGGAGGTGGCCAAAGATGAAGAATTACCTGGCACTTGCTCCCCAATACCTGTCGGCACATAAAAAGAAGACAAGATTGGCTATGATTAGTGTGGCGCTATCGGTTGCTCTTATCACCGGAATATTCTCCATGCTGGATGTTTTTCTGCAGTTTGAAAAGCTGCAGGTGATTCATGATTATGGAAATTATCATCTTGCCATTATAGATGCTTCCGAAGAAGAAATGTCTGTCATTAGAAACCGCATTGATGTTCGGAATTCGGGAAGATGGAAGGACCTTGGAGATGGAAACATAAACGAAATCCCTTGCAAACTTGGGGCGCTGGATGAAGCTTTTGCTGAAAATATGAATGTTAAAGTAATACAAGGAAAATATCCAATCGCCAACAATGAAATAATGCTCGAACAATGGGCAACTGAAAAACTATATTTAAATGTGAATATTGGTGATAGAGTTAAGATTTCTTTTGCTGACAATAATCAAGGAGAATTCATAGTAAGCGGAATTTATAATGATTTGGGTAACATGAAGGCGGCGGGTGTGCCGGGGGTATTCTTATCTATGTCCGGTGCCAGTGAGATAACGTCTGGGAAAATGAATTTGTATCTTGTTGAATTTAAGGAAAAAGTGAATATTAACCAGGTAGTAAGTGACATTAAAAGGGTGCTGAACATTGCTGATGATAGGGTGGAACTAAATAATCATTTGCTTGCGGTAATAGGACAAAGTACACACAAGGCTGCAGTTGGGCTGTATACCATAGGCGCTATTTTGTTTTGTATAGTCCTCGTGGCAGGCGTAGTGATGATATACAATACCTTCAATATTTCGGTAATGGATAGGGTGCGGCAGTTCGGGCTCTTAAGGTGCGTCGGCGCGTCACAGTCACAGATAAAAAAGCTGGTTAAAAGAGAAGGGCTTATAATAACCCTTCGGGCAATCCCTTTGGGGATCCTTGCAGGCATGCTGATGACTTTTATTTGTTCCGCTATACTAAAGTATTATAATAATACTCTTTTCGGAGAAATTCCCTTGTTCAGCATAAGTATAACAGGTATAAGTTCCGGGATAGTCATCGCTTTTCTGACCGTATTTATGGCTTCTTTATTACCAGCTCAAAAAGCCGCACGGGTTTCGCCAGTAAATGCTGTAATGGGTAGTAATCATATAAAAATTTCAAAAAGAAAGAAAAAGGGTTTTTTAACGAAAATTCTCCATGCTGAAATTGCTATGGGCATAAACAATGCCATTATGAAAAAGAAAACACTCTTTTTAATGTCCAGCTCCATTGCGCTCAGTATCATCATGTTCTTGGGCTTTAACGTGTTGATCGATTTTATGTATGCTTCTCTTAAAACTACCAAACCCTACACGCCTGATATTTCTATGACATCTGAACAAGGCCTGAATGACGAACTATACCAAAAATTATCGGAAATTGATGGTGTTGAAATAATTTATGGAAGAATGCTCGGCTATGTTGACGCTACCTTTAATGCATCGAGGCTGACCGATACATATAAGGATATTGTGAAAGGGATTACATTAAAGGACAATGGTTTATTTATGCCTCCTGAAAAGTCCTGGCTTATTTCCTATGATAAAAACCAATTAAACTGGGCAAAAGAAGATTTGATGGCCGGAGAGCTTTCAGAGGATAAAATGAATGAGCAGAACGGGGTTATAGCGGTTGCCCGGAATTTAAGAGGCAGCGTTTCGACAGAAACTGCTAATTTGCAATTAGGCGATAAGGTTTACGTTAAAACCCCTGGTGGAACGAAAGAGTTAACAGTTATGGGAATTTTGCGTTCCCTGCCCTTTAGCAGTGCGGAACCGACATTAACTGCATTTATTACAACAGAGGCATTATTCACCGATATAGCTGGTGAATCTAAATATAAAGCAATAGATATCCAACTTAAAAATAAAAAAGATGAGCGGGCTGTTGAGGCAATAAAGAGCAGTGTGGATGATACCGTAACTTTCCTTGATCAGCGCCAAAAAAACGCCGAGATGAACCAGATTTTTTTAACAATGGCTGTGTTTGTTTATGGCTTTGTTGCGGTAATAACTTTGATAAGCTTTTTGAACATCATCAACACCATGAACACAAGCATTGCGTCTAAAACCAGGTATTTAGGGGTTATGCGGGCTGTTGGTATGTCGGGCGCGCAATTAAATAAAATGGTTCTGGTTGAAGCTGCGACATACAGCCTGACCGGCTGCCTTGTCGGATGTACCCTGGGAGTTATACTGCAAGGAGTATTGATTGCAAATTATCTTTCCAACTTTCATGTACCCTGGGAATTTCCTCTGGTGCAAATTATTTTGATATTAATTCTTACCGTATTAGTGATAATGTTTTCTGTTATTAGTCCTTTAAAGCGAATAAAATCAAAGGGTATTTCAGAGGTTGTCAATTCACTTTAATTTTAAGCTATTTGATAATGCCCGGCCGGGCCGTTAGGCCAAAAACGTACCCCCACAACAACATCTTAGTTGTCTGGGGGTACGTTTTTAATTCCGCGAATACTATATTATGTCACAAAGATAAATGTATTAATGCAAATTATTTTTAAACTTCTATCCTTGGCTTATCATTCAGCCAGTGCAGCACCTGGGCTAGAACTAAGCCCCATAAAGTGGTGCCGATAAAATGGGAAAATGTTGTTAGCACGGATGTAGTAGTAAGATCAGCTATTTTGAATATTACAGGTACCGCATAAAGGATAAAAGACGACCCTATCCCCCAAATAGCACCTTTAAATAGAATGTCTCTTGAGTTTATAAGTTTTATCAAATATGCAAAAATAATCCCCATTATACCCGCAAATAATAACTGCGCAAATAAAGCTAATATTGTTGCAAATATAGTTACCGGCTTATCACCATAAATCATTATTGCGGCCCAATCAAGGAACCGGTCATTTGATATTTTTAATATATAATATGAAATAAAATCCCAAATGTTCATTACTATTCCGCCAGTAACCCCTGCTAAGAATCCCCGTATAAACCTGTCCATGGATTAACTCCTATTATTAAAAGTAGCAACCTCATTTGTTTGAGAGTTTATATTATTTATTCCACCTCTTAACAAATAAATACATATAGCAAGTACACTGCAAAAAAAACCCGAAGGTTGGCTTTTAAAAAGGACATCTATAAAAAGAAGGTTTTTCCTATTTTAGATGGAATTCCTTAAAATCAACATTGTACATGGGGATATGTACAATTAATTTTCAATTTCATTATACTGTCATAATTTCACTGTCATAATTTCGGAGGTGTTTAGAAGTGATCAAAAAGTTAACTAATCTCGTTTTATTTGCTTCATGTTTGTTTATAACGTTAATAATACCTACTTATGCGTATTCCAGCGGCAGTCAGGGAGCAACAGAGATAACAGGAAGCGGTACGTACAGCGGCAGTTATAACGGCGGTGGTCAGACATCAACCGGGTCGGAGCTTAGGGATTACGCCAGATTGGCAGTCGTAACTCTCGAGTTCCTGGAGCCTTCCGGGTCTTCACCTAAAATAGACTTCACAATTAATAAAGGCAGTTCTATTACAGTTGGTGATAAGGTGCCCATAGAAGTTTTAATTACACCTGATGCAGCAGTAAGTAAAATAGAGTTTTTCGTGGATAATCATTTAAAGCAGGCCACCACAGCCAAAAGCTATATATGGGACACCAGTTATACTAGTCCAGGGGATCATGCTATTAAAATAATAGTAACTGATAAAAATGGTCAAATAATAGTATCAACACAAAGAATCACAGTATATAGACCATCAGCGCTACATGTAGCATTAATAATAAATAAAGGCAGCTCTATTTCAGTTGGCGATAAGGTTCCCATAGAAGCAACAATTACACCTGACGCAGCAGTAAGTAAAATAGAGTTTTTCGTGGATAATTATTTAAAGCAGGCTACCACGGCCAAAAGCTATACATGGGACACCAGTTATACTACTCCGGGAAATCATGTTATAAAAGTTAAGGTAACAGACCAAAATGGTGAAATAAAATTATCGACACAAGTAATCACAGTAAATAAACCATCGGCGCTGCGTGTAGCATTATCAATAAATAAAGGCAGCTCTATTTCAGTTGGCGATAAGGTTCCCATAGAAGCAACAATTACACCTGACGCAGCAGTAAGTAAAATAGAGTTTTTCGTGGATAATTATTTAAAGCAGGCTACTACGGCCAAAAGCTATACATGGGACACCAGTTATACTAGTCCGGGAAATCATGTTATAAAAGTTAAGGTAACAGACCAAAACGATCAAACAAAATTATCGTCTCAAACAATCACAGTAAATAAATCGTCGGCGCTGCGTGTAGCATTATCAATAAATAAAGGCAGCTCTATTTCAGTTGGCGATAAGGTTCCCATAGAAGCAACAATTACACCTGACGCAGCAGTAAGTAAGATAGAGTTTTTCGTGGATAATCATTTAAAGCAGGCTACCACAGCCAACAGCTATATATGGGACACCAGTTATACTAGCCCGGGAAATCATTTTATAAAAGTGAAAGCAACAGACCAAAATGGTCAAATTATAGTATCAACACAAACGATCGCTGTTAATAAATAGGTTATGAATCATAGCATTTAATTTGGCTGAATATCTTCTTTTCCTTGGGTGCGTAATGTAATATGCATACCATAAGTACAACAAAGAGTATAGTCGAGAGAATCGCTGGGTAGATCCACCAGTAGTCTTTTGAAAAACGGGAGGCAATATCAGAAAATGGATATTGCAGAGGTGAAACCGTGCTTAACCAAAGTAATTGAAGAAACCAAGGAATTAATAAAAACTTGGGGAATCGACGAAAACGTTTTTGATAAAGCCCGAATCGACTTCGAACGGTTACAAACTAAAGGAACCAAAGACAACAACAATAACGACAAAGTAAGGCCGCCAAAGAAAGTCGGGAAAAAGAAAAGCAATTCTATAAAATGGGTTTGTTCTGAATGTGGAACAATAATCCAGTCAACTGAAGAAGTAAACGTTATATGCGGTGATTGCGGGGCAACATTTGAGAAGGAAGAATAAACCGGGCCAAGAAAAGCGGCCCGGTTTTTATTACGAGTTTGTTTAAAATGCTAATTTGAGTTTAGTAGAACTCTTTATTCTTAAAGTATTTATAGTAAGTAAATGTAACTATTGAGAACCATGTTAAATATAGTAAATATGGTATAAATAACCTACCGACATTCCATTGAAAAATTCCAAGGTTCTGTAATATATTCGAGAAAATGGTGCTATATCCGGCTGCGACAATTGTATATATAATAATCCAAGGTTTTCTTTGGGGTAGGAAAAATAAATATAAAATAAAATAAAAAGTCCAAGCTAATAAAGGGAAAAATGGTATACCCATAAAAGCAAAGGGATAATAGTTCTTATATCCACCTACCCCTAGTAAATGAGTTGCGAAAATTATTATCCAAAAGTCGGTAATTGCACCATAAATAATTCCTAAAAATGATAGTCTGCGGATTTCGGGCCTGGGTACTACTGCAAGTACCATGATGCCTAAAGCCAATGTATAAATTATGTAAATGTGGTAAAATTTTAACTCCATTATCTCACCTCAATTTTTTTTATTCTTTTTCTTTTTTAAAAAATTATGCTGTGATATTTGCAAGTACAAAGAAAATTCGATAAACAAATAACCGGCTTGACTTCACGCAACCGACGAAGGTTTTCTTTTACCCGGAGAAACGGCGGTTATTGGAACCGGTTTGGCTTTTGAAATACCAGAGGGTTACGAAATTCAAGTTCGCCCGCGTTCCGGCTTGGCCGCCAAACATGGAATTACTGTTTTAAATGCACCGGGAACGGTTGACGCCGGTTATAGGGGCGAAGTTAAGGTTATTTTTCACAACGCTGGTTTTGGTGTTTTTGAAATTAAAAAAGGCGACCGAATAGCCCAAGACTTTTTAAACATGGTTGACCAAGCGGGATTTATTGAAGTTGAAGAATTGGCCGAATCTGAACGCGGTAAAGGCAGTTTTGGCTCAACCGGTTTTTAAAGCGGAAGGAAAGCGAGCGAAAAACAAGTTAATGTGAAAATCATAATCATTAATTGTAGTTTCTGAACGACCTTCAGCTTGTTTCATAAACAAGAAATCATTTAATATAACTTCCCACTTTTGCTTTTTCTTTGACATAATTTTCCCCTTTCTTTGTCTTCGGAAAAGGAGAAAACCAGTCAAGCTAAACGACTTTTAAATAGCACGACAGGTATTAACCTTTAAAAAAATTAATGGGAACCATTTCCAACGGTTCCCATAATCTTTGCCAACCGGCACTTTTAAAGGTTTTGGCGGGAGTGTGTGAGAATCGAACTCACCAGGGACGGGATCGCCGCCCCACGGACTGGTTTTGAAGACCAGGGGCACCACCAGGCACCATCCACCCCCATATTCATTTTTGCGACAATAATAATTATAACAAAGAAAAATTAATTAAACAAGCTTATCAATATACACTTCTCATTGATTTTAAGGGTAAAATATAATAATCTATTATAGTGGCTTAATGTGGTGTGATGCCAGCTTAAATACCGCAAAGAAGGAAAATTATACAACTTTGTCGAAGTGTTAAGCTTAGGTTTTCTATAGCCTTCTTTCACAATAAGTAGGTGAACATAAAATAATGATTTTTGATTTTTTCAGCGAAATAAAATATGAAATAAGCGTTGTGGAAGATGAGCTAAAAAAAGCCGTTCGTTCTTCCGATCCGCTATTGACGGAAACAGCTACACATTTAATCAGCGCGGGCGGTAAGCGCCTGCGGCCTGCTTTTTGCTTGCTGGGTGGTAAATTTTACAACTTCGATTTGGACAAGCTGGTCCCACTGGCTGTAGCCCTGGAGTTGATTCACATGGCTACACTGGTGCACGATGATGTGGTGGATTCGTCTTTAACCCGGAGGGGTATGCCCACTGTTAAAGCCCAATGGGGTAATCGTATATCCACCCACATTGGTGATTATCTGCTGGGCAAATCATTAATATTAATTTCACTTTATGATGAACCGTTAATTCCACGTGTACTTGCCAATACCAGCGTTAAAATGAGTGAAGGGGAAATACTTCAGATTACCACAACCCATGATACCAACCAGAATATCAAAGACTATTTTTATCGCATCAACCGGAAAACCGCCCTTTTAATTTCGGCCTCCTGCCAACTTGGGGCGGTAGCCTGCGGTGCCCCGCGGTATTTGCACCAATCACTGCGGCGTTTCGGCCACCACATTGGTATGGCTTTTCAAATCACCGATGATATTTTAGACATGACAGCTGAGCAAATCAAGCTGGGCAAGCCTGTAGGCGGTGATTTAAAGCAAGGTATTATTACCCTGCCAACCATTTATGCGCTCCGGAAAAGCAGCGCCCGGGACAGGCTGCGTGAAATTATTAATAAAACTGATAAAAGTGAACAGGAAATCAGCGAAGCCATCGACTTGATCACCCAGTGCGGTGGCATAACATATTCAGCCGCCATTGCGGGTCAATATATAGCTAAAGCTAAAAAAGAACTAGCCAGGTTACCTGAGGTACCCGTTAAAAAGACCATGCAAACCATTGCCGATTTTATTGGCATTAGAAAGTTTTAACATTATTTGCCTCGGCAAAACATGACCGCATAAGGCATACTAAGTCTATTAATTCAGGTTATTAAAGACAAATGGGCAGTTAGAATTTAACAATGCAACCGGAGTGATTTATTTGGAGCTTTACCCCATATTTCTCAATCTTAAAGATAAAAAGTGTTTGGTGGTGGGCGGCGGTAAAGTGGCCGAGCGCAAGGTAAATGCCCTGGCCCGCTGCGGTGCTCAAATACTTGTAATTAGTCCCCGGTTAACCGCCGGTCTGCAGGATATGGTGAATCGTGGGCTGATTATGCACCGTCGAGGTTACTATCAAGCAAGCGATTTAGTCAACACTTTCCTGGTGATTAGTGCCACTGACGACGATGCCACAAACCACGCCGTGGCCGGGGATTGCATGAAAAATAATATAATGGTTAATGTAGTAGATGACCCGCCCCGCTGTAATTTTTTTGTACCCTCTGTGGTACACCGGGGCTCGCTTAAACTGGCCATTTCCACAGGAGGCAGCAGTCCCAAGCTGGCCAAGATAATACGCCAGAGGCTGGAGCACGAGTTCGGGCCGGCCTTTTCAGAATTTAATAAATTTCTGGGCATGGTACGCAAGCAGGTGCAGGAGCAAGTGCGGGATCCGGCCCGGCGGGAACAGATATTGAAGGATTTAGTGGACGAAACTACCTTTCTTATGGTCAAGCAGGGGGATTTAGAGAAAGCAAAGGAGCGGGTAAATAATGTCTGTCATATCGATCGGTGTCAACCATAAGACTGCTCCGGTGGAAATCAGGGAGAAACTTTCCTTTTCTGACAACTCGTTGCCGGAGGCCCTGGCCAAGCTGCTTGACCAGCCTGTGGTTCTGGGCTGCGTAATTATTTCCACCTGCAACCGGACTGAAATATACGCCCATGTCACCGATGCCGAAAGCGGCATCGAGACTATTAGGAGTTTTTTACAGCATAAGTCGGGCGTTGAAGCCGCCATGATTAAAAAATACACCTATGCTTTTACCCAGCATAATACTGCCCGTCACCTTTTTCGGGTAGCGGCTGGACTTGATTCCATGCTGTTGGGTGAAACCCAGATTCTAGGTCAGGTTAGAACTGCCTACCAACTGGCCCAAAAACACAACGCCACCGATAAGGTCATCAATACTTTATTTAAGCATGCCATCACGGTAGGCAAGAGGGCCCGTTCCGAAACGGGCATCGACCAGCATGCCGTTTCCATCAGCTATGCCGCGGTAGAACTGGCCAAGCAGATTTTTCACGACCTCACCGGCCGGTCAGTGCTGGTTATTGGGGCCGGTAAAATGAGTGAATTAACAGCCAAACACTTGGTGGCCAACGGCGTGTCGGGGGTCATCGTTTCCAACCGCTCTTATGACCGGGCCGAGTGCCTGGCCCGCCAGTTCGGCGGCCGGGCCGTTAAGTTCAATGAATTGCATCATTACCTGGAAGCGGCTGATATAGTAATCAGCTGCACCGCCGCAACCCATTACGTGGTTCGGGCCTCCGAAGTGCGTGGGGTGCTGGCCGAAAAAACAGGCAAAAAAATTATGATGATTGATATTGCGGTGCCCCGGGATATTGACCCGGCCGTAGGTAAACTGCCCGGTATTAAACTTTACGATATTGATGATTTACAGAACGTGGTAGACAGTAACCTCATGGAACGCAAACGGGCCGCTATCATGGCGGAAACAATTATTGAAGAAGTAGTCGAGGAGTTTGCCCGCTGGCAAGGGGTGCAGTATGTGATACCAACCATTACTACGCTGAAAAAACATGGCGAAGAAATAAAGCAGCGGGAACTGGCCAGGGCCCTGGGCAGGCTGGGTCAGATCTCCGAACATGATCGCAAGGTAATCGGATCAATGGCCAATACCATCGTTAATCAATTATTACACACACCCGTGACCAGGTTAAAAGAATACGCACTTACAGAGCAAGGCCCGGTTTTTCAAGAGGCTCTGGAAAAGTTATTCCGCCTTGAAGATTTGGGTGCGCCGGACAAGCGTACCGCCGCAGTTCAGGCGGCCAGAGCGGATGAACATGATCAGCAGTCGGAACTGGCAGTTCGGGCCTCTGGCCAGCATTAAATATAAAATAGACAGTACATGTATCGGGTGCGGGCGCAAACAGGGTCACACCCGAAATTTTTAAGACAAATATGGGTATCCTGTGCCATAAGGCAAATTGTTCGTATCGGAGGCCAAGATGGTAAACCAAGTAAATATCGGGTCCAGGGATAGTGACCTGGCTATGTGGCAGGCCCATTGGGTGGCGGACGCGCTGCGGCAGGCCCATCCGGATCGTAGTTTTCATATACGTGGCATGAAAACCAAGGGCGACAACATTTTGGATGTGGCATTGGCTAAAATTGGCGACAAAGGACTTTTCACCAAAGAGCTTGAATTAGCCTTACTAAACGGGGAAATCAACATGGCTGTGCACAGCATGAAAGACCTGCCTACAACACTGCCTGACGGGCTGTCCATTGGGGCGGTTTGTCAGAGGGAATACCCCGGCGATGTTTTAATATCAAGGGACGACATCCAATTGGCGGATTTAAAAAAAGGTGCCCGCATCGGCACCAGCAGTTTAAGGCGCCGCGCCCAGTTGCTGCACTACCGTCCTGATCTGCAAATGGTGGATATACGCGGCAACTTAAACACCCGGCTGCGCAAATTCAAGGAACTGGAACTGGATGGCATTGTACTGGCCTATGCCGGTATTAAGCGCATGGGTTACGAAGAGATGATCACCCAGTTAATTCCCTTTGACATCTGCCTGCCAGCTGTGGGGCAGGGTTCAGTCGGTGTGGAAATTAACAGCAGCGACCTCGCTACACGGGATATTTTAGCTTCCCTTGATCACGAAACGTCCCGGTCGGCTATTGAAGCTGAAAGGGCTTTTATGAAAAGGCTGGAAGGCGGCTGCCAGGTGCCCATCGGTGCTTACGGCCAGGTACAGGGTGATGTGCTAAACCTGGAGGGAGCGGTGATTAATTTGCACGGCCAAATAGCCCTGCGCCACAACGTGACGGGGCCGGTGTTAGATGCCCGGCAGTTGGGCATCCAGTTGGCGGAAGTACTGATTGACCGCGGTGCGGAAAAAATATTACAGCAAGCAAGACAGGAGTTTGGTTTCCATGACAAATAATAAGGGAACGGTGTATCTTATCGGTGCCGGGCCTGGCGACCCGGGACTGCTTACTGTTAAGGGATTGGAATGCATCAGGCAGGCCGACGTGATTGTTTATGACCGTCTGGCCGGGCCTCGACTACTGGATCAGCGCCGGGCGGACGCGGAATGTATCTTTGTGGGCAAACAACCTGACCGGCATACCCTGACCCAGGAGGAAATAAATCAGCTGCTGGTGGAAAAGGCATTACAGGGATTGACCGTGGCCAGGTTAAAGGGAGGAGACCCCTTTGTCTTTGGACGTGGCGGCGAGGAGGCCGAAGAGTTAGTACGTCATGATATCCCCTTTGAAATAATACCCGGCATCACTTCGGCCATTGCTGTACCGGCCTACGCCGGCATACCCGTGACCCACCGGGACTTTACTTCTACCTTGGCCATTATCACAGGCAATGAAGACCCTACTAAAGAAACATCCAGCATCCAGTGGTCCAAGATTGCCACAGGAGTAGGCACTTTAATATTCTTAATGGGCATGGGCAATTTACCGGGTATTGCACAAAAACTTATGGAGCACGGCAGAGACCCTCAAACCCCCGTGGCGCTTATCCGCTGGGGCACTCGCCCGGAACAAACAACGCTGGTGGGCAGCCTCGATAATATTGCCCGTCTGGCGAAAGAGCAGGGCTTTAAAAACCCGGCCATCATCATCGTAGGTGAAGTAGTGCAGCTGCGGGATAAATTGAAATGGTTTGAGAATAAACCCCTCTTCGGCAAAAGAGTACTGGTTACCCGCTCCCGGGAACAGGCCAGTAACCTGTCCCGGGCCATTGAAATGCTGGGCGGCGAGCCAGTGGAGTTTCCCACTATAGCCATCGCCGCGCCTGAGGATAATACACCCCTGGAAAACGCACTGGCTCGCCTGGATGAATACAGCTGGGTAATTTTTACCAGTGTAAATGGGGTAAACTATTTCTTTGATACACTGCGCCGGCTAAACGGTGATATCCGAGATTTGAAAGGTTTGAAATTATGTGCCATCGGTCCTCAAACCGGTAAAGCATTGCAAAGATTTGCCCTGCGGGTGACCTACATACCCACGGAATACCGGGCTGAGGCTATCATTGAAGGACTACGGAACAAGATATCGACCGGCGACCGGGTACTGCTGCCCAGGGCCGATATTGCCAGGAAAATACTGCCTGAAGCATTGTCCCGCCTGGGTGCCAGGGTGGATGAAGTCACCGCCTACCGCACTGTGCTGGGAGCCGGCAGCGCGGGGACTGTTCGGGATATGTTGGGCAATGGGGCCATAGATATAATCACCTTCACCAGTTCATCAACAGTGCGCAATTTTGTCACTCTGCTGGAAGCAGCGGACCCTGCCCGGCTGGTTGGCAATGCCCTGGTGGCCTGCATCGGACCCATCACCGCCGGCACGGCCCGGGAACTGGGCCTTCCGGTACATATTGAGGCAAAGGAATATACCATCAATGGGCTATTGCAAGCTATATTAAATTATTTCGTTTCCACAAGCTAAAACCAATACCGTGTAATAAACATTGCCTAGCACTCAACTGTCACCTACCAGGCTTTTCAGACCGGCATTTGAGTTTATAATATCTAAAAGGGCAAACCCGAAGGTACATTAAGCCGACCCTTACAGAGGAGAAAATTATGATCAGCGTAAGCAGATTGCTTTGCGGAGCAAAATATTACGGAGATTCACTGCGCTACAAACAAGATGCAGGCTGCCAGCGGGATGGCACAACGGCCGGGCATGGACCAGTGGTGGTCTGGAATACAACCCGTACCTGCAATTTAAGATGCCTGCACTGTTATTCCAACTCCGACGACCGCGTTTATGAGAATGAGCTCAGCACCATAGAAGCTAAAAAATTCATTGATGATCTGGCATCCTTTAATGTGCCTGTAATTCTTTTTTCCGGGGGTGAGCCTCTACTACGCCGGGACTTTTTTGAACTGGCTGATTACGCCCGCAGCAAAAACATCCGCTGTACCCTTTCCACCAACGGTACATTAATCACCCCTGAGGTGGCCGGCCAAATTAAAGAGGTGGGGATCAGCTACGTTGGGATCAGCCTGGACGGCATTGGTGACAGCAACGACCGCTTCCGGGGACGAAAAGGAGCATTTGATGCTGCATTAAGCGGTATCCGTGCCTGCCGGTCCATCGGACAGAGAGTGGGATTACGCTTTACCATTAACCGCCATAACCTTGACCAGCTGCCGGCTATATTTAATTTAATTGAGGACGAGGATATACCCCGGGTATGTTTTTATCACCTGGTGTACAGCGGCCGGGGCAGCAAAATGCTCCATGAAGATGTGAGCCACAACCAAACCAGGCAGGCCATGGATTTGATCATGGAACGTACAATAGACTACCACCGCCGTGGTTTGGATAAGGAAATACTTACGGTGGACAACCACGCCGACGGCGTCTATATTTACTTAACTTTACAAAATACAGACCCGGACCGGGCTGAGCGAGCCAGACAGCTTCTGACAGCCAATGGCGGCAACCGCTCGGGCATTGCAATCGGAGCAGTGGACTGGTTTGGCAATATCTATCCCGATCAATTCACACGCCAGCACCTGCTGGGTAATGTCCGGGAAAAATCCTTCAGGGAAATCTGGCAAAATCCAGGCCACCCTATCATGCATGGTCTCAAGGAACGTAAGCCACTGCTCAAAGGACGCTGCGCCAACTGCCGCTGGCTTAATATGTGCAATGGTAATTTCAGAACCCGGGCCGAGGCGGTATACGGCGATTTTTGGGCTCCCGACCCCGCCTGCTACCTCACGGATGAGGAAACCGGCACTGCCGGCCGGGCATATGACAGGAGGTAATACTATGTATTATCCAGTCGCGAGACCGCGCCGCCTGCGCTCCAGCGCCAATATGCGGCGTCTGGTCAGGGAAAACCACCTGCGGGTGGATGATTTGATTTATCCTATTTTTGTTACCGGCGGACGGGATGTGCAAAAGCCGGTGAAGTCCATGCCCGGTGTATATAATTTATCCATCGACCGGCTGCTGGCCGAGGTGTCTTTAGTGCAGGATTTGGGCATTCCGGGGATACTTCTGTTCGGCATTCCGGACAACAAGGATGCTGTGGGCAGCGGTGCTTACGCTGCTAACGGTATTATCCAACAGGCAGTGCGGGCGATTAAAGATAAGTTCCCCGAGCTATTGGTCATTACAGACGTTTGTCTGTGCGAATACACCGACCACGGCCACTGTGGCATTGTACATGAGGGTAAAGTTTTAAACGACCCCACCTTGGAGCTGCTGGCCCGTACCGCTGTTTCCCATGCCCAAAGCGGCGCGGACATTGTGGCGCCATCCGATATGATGGACGGGAGGGTGAAGGCCATCAGGGAGGCGCTGGATGAGCGGGGATTTGCGAATATTCCCATCATGTCTTACAGTGTTAAATACGCTTCAGCCTTTTACGGTCCGTTTCGGGAAGCAGCCGGCTCAGCCCCGCAGTTCGGCGACCGCAAAACATACCAGATGGACCCGCCCAACATCAGGGAGGCTCTGCGTGAGGCAGAGCAAGATATCGCCGAGGGCGCCGATATGATTATCGTTAAGCCCGCCATGGCTTATATGGATGTTATCGCTGCAGTGCGGAGGAATTTTGATGGCCCGCTGGCGGCCTACAACGTCAGCGGCGAATACTCAATGATTAAAGCCGCCGCAAGCCTGGGCTGGATTGATGAGCGTCAAACCACCCTGGAGCTGCTGACCGGTCTAAAAAGGGCTGGTGCAAATATTATCATTACTTACCATGCCCCGGACGTGGCACACTGGTTAAACGAGGATATATAGAAAGGAACGGAGCAGCATGCTGGTATCATGGAACACCACCAACGCCTGTAACCTGTACTGCAAGCACTGCTACCGGGATTCAGGAGCCCGGGCGGAGGAAGAGCTTGACACCTCAGGAGGTAAAAAGCTGATTAACGAAATAGCCAGGGCCGGCTTTAAAATAATGATTTTTAGCGGCGGAGAGCCGCTCATGCGGGACGATATCTATGAACTGATCCGATACGCCGCAGGCACCGGGCTGCGCCCCGTGCTGGGGTCTAATGGCACATTGATCACACCAGAAGCTGCCGCCAGGCTAAAAGATGCGGGCGCCATGGCGGTGGGCATCAGCCTGGACAGCACAGATCCGGCCAGGCATGATGAATTCAGGGCCTCGGCAGGTGCCTGGCAGGGAGCAGTGGATGGCATGCGGTCCTGCCGGGAGGCTGGGCTGCCCTTTCAGGTGCACACCACAGTGCTGGAGTGGAATAGCGGCGAAATCGAAGATCTAACCGATCTGTCCGTCAGCCTGGGTGCCCGTGGACATCATATTTTCTTTATGGTGCCTACCGGCCGGGCGGTAAATATTGAAACCGAAACACTACGTGCCGAACAGTACGAACAACTGCTGCAGCGGATCATGATCAAGCAAAGTCAGGTAGATATAGAGCTCAAACCTACTTGCGCCCCCCAGTTCATGCGCATCGCCCGCCAAATGGGTGTTGATATGCGTTTCAGCCGCGGGTGCCTGGCCGGTACGGCCTACTGTATCATCAGCCCCCGGGGTGATGTACAGCCCTGTGCTTATCTTAATATACCCCTGGGCAATGTGCGCCAGGTACCCTTCGATGACATTTGGCGCAACAATGAAGTGTTACAAAAACTGCGCACCATGGAATACAGCGGTGGCTGCGGCACCTGCCAATATAAAAAAATCTGCGGCGGTTGTCGGGCAAGGGCTTATTATTACCACGGCGATTACATGGCTGAAGAACCCTGGTGCCTTTATCATGGAAGAAAGGGATACTAACCCATGAGTTTTGATCAAACCGACAAGCAACTTCTGCAGATTATTCAGTCCAACTTCCCAGTAACCCAGCGCCCTTACGAAGCTATTGGCAAGCAGCTGGGAATCAGCGAGCAGGAAGTGCTGGACCGGATAAAAAGATTGCAGCAAACCGGTATTATCAGGCGGCTGGGCGGGCTGTTTGATTCCCGTAAAATTGGCTATACAGGCACCCTTTCTGCCTTACGGGTGCCCGAAGCAGACGTTGACCGGGTATCCCAAATAATCAACAGTTATCCGGGCGTCACCCATAACTACCTGCGCAACCATCATTACAATATGTGGTTTACTTTGCTGGCCCAGTCAGAACAGCAAATCAATAGTATTTTAAATGAAATAAAACAAAAAACCGGCCTGGAGGATTTATTAAACCTGCCGGCCATCAATATTTTTAAAGTGCGCGTCAACTTCAACCTTTCCGAGGTGCGGCATGCTGACTGAACTGGAAAAACAAATCGTCAGGGAATTGCAAAAGGGACTGCCCCTGGTGAGCAGACCTTATCTGGATATAGCCCGGAGGATTGGTCTGACAGAAAATGAATTAATGAATAAAATTAATGAAATGATAAGTAATGGTATTATTCGACGCTTTGGGGCGGCTGTGCGCCACCAGAAGCTTGGATACACAGCTAATGCTATGGTGGTTTGGGATGTGCCCGAAGACCGGGTGGAAACTACAGGCCGGCAGCTGGCCGGGTTCCCCGAAGTGACCCATTGTTACCAGCGCCCTCGGCGGCCCGGCTGGCCATACACGTTATTCACAGTTATACACGGGCATACCCGGGAACAGTGTGAGCAACTGGCCGCTGCTATGGCAGCAAAAATAGGTTTAACTAACTATATGCTGCTATTTAGCACCACCGAGCTCAAAAAGAGCAGCATGCAGTATTTCATTGATTAGGTGCTGGATTTGGCTACGAATTTTATAAGGCGGTGATCCCATGCATAATGGATTTAACAAATCAGCGCAGTTATATAAAGAGGCTGCCGGATATATCCCCGGCGGCGTAAACAGCCCGGTGCGGGCATTTAAATCGGTGGGGGGTACGCCGGTATTTATAGCCAAAGGGGAAGGGGCTGTGCTTACCGACGTAGACGGCAATACATATATCGATTACGTAGGCTCCTGGGGGCCGCTGATTCTCGGTCACCGGCACCCCGAGGTTGTTAAAGCACTGCAGAACTGTCTGGAAATAGGAACCAGTTTCGGTGCCCCAACCGAGCTGGAAACCGTACTGGCTAAAATGATTATTGAGGCCCTGCCGGCCATGGACATGGTCAGGCTGGTGAACTCGGGCACCGAGGCCACCATGAGTGCCATCAGACTGGCCCGGGGTTACACCAAACGCAATAAAATTGTCAAGTTTGCCGGCTGCTACCACGGTCACGCCGATTTCCTGTTAATTAAGGCGGGGTCCGGTGCCCTTTCACTGGGTGTACCCACCAGTCCGGGGGTTCCAGCCAGCACAGCCGAACATACCATTAACGCACCCTTTAACGACCTGGCAACCTTGCAAGAGATTTTTAGCCAGGCGGGTGAAGATATCGCCGCAGTGATCGTGGAGCCGGTGCCCGGCAATATGGGCGTAATTCCCCCGGCACCGGGCTTTCTGGCGGGCTTGCGCCGTCTGACCGAACAATACGGCGCACTGTTAATCATCGATGAGGTAATGACTGGCTTTCGGGTGGCCTACGGCGGCGCCCAGGTGCTGTATGACGTGAAGCCCGACCTAACCTGCCTGGGCAAAATAATCGGTGGCGGGTTGCCCGTGGGTGCCTATGGCGGCAAAAGGGAAATCATGTCTTCGGTGGCCCCGGCGGGACCGGTCTACCAGGCTGGTACCCTGTCAGGCAACCCGCTGGCGGTGACGGCGGGTATCGCCACATTGCAGCTGCTGCGCCAGCCTGGCGTTTATGATACACTGGAACAAAAGTCCCTCCGTTTGGAGCAGGGTCTGCGACAAGCTGCCGCGGACGCGGGACTGGAGCTTATTTTTAATCGGGTTGCTTCCATGCTTTGCACCTTCTTTACCAGTGAGCCCGTAACCGATTTTACATCGGCATCCAAATCCGATACCGAACAGTTTGCCAAATTCTTTACGGGCATGCTGCAAAAAGGTGTTTACCTGGCACCATCCCAGTTTGAAGCTGCCTTTATGTCCCTGGCCCATACCGATGAGCAGATTGACCAAACCATCGAAGCAGCCTGCAGCGTGTTTAAGGAGATTAAAAGATAATCCCCAAGATAAAAACTGCTGGTTTACCAGGTTGCGGCGCCTGGTTTAATTCATATTTCAAAAGCCCGTGGCTTACAGCGGCACTGTCTGGGATAACCTGACCGTGCCGTTTAGTATTGCCCGAGGTGAAAATTTTCCCCGTTCAACTCCCAAAAATTAATGTTAAACCCCAAAGAATGCCCGTTGAAGCAGCAGGCATTTGCATCTAAGGGCGCTCATGATATATAATATCTATACCATGTGAATTTTATAACATGCGATGGAAATTAATGTATTTTTAACAGCACTACAGCTTTTAACAGAGTTTGTACCAGGGAAAAAACGCTTGAGCTACCCAGTCTTAGTGCTGTATATAGAAAACAAAGAGAGTGCAGGAGGTGATATGATTGAAAACTTTGCGGGTTCCAGAAGCAACCGTAACCAGGCTGTCCATTTACTCCAGATTTCTAGAAAGGTTGGACAGAAACGGCATTACCACAGTTTCATCGGGTGAGATAGCCGAGGGAGTAGGGGTAAGCCCAGCTCAGGTACGTAAAGATCTGGCCTATTTCGGTGAATTTGGCACCAGAGGCGTAGGTTACAATGTCAAAGACCTGTTGAAATATACTCTAAAAATTCTCGGCCTGGATCAAGAGTGGGCACTGGCCATCGTGGGAGCGGGTAACCTGGGCTTTGCACTGTGCACATACCGGGGATTCAACGTGCGGGGCTTTCATATTGTGGGCGTTTTTGACAATGATCCCACCAGGATAGGTAAAAGAATCGGCGATCTGGTGGTTCAGCCATTGACGTTATTCCCTGAGATTGCTCAAAAAGAAAATATCCGTATCGGTGTAATAGCTGTTCCCACCAGCGCGGCCCAGGAAGTAGCTGATATGATGGTTAAAAACGGCGTAGAGGCTGTTTTAAACTTTGCACCGGTGGCCATAAACGTACCCGATGAAATTGAAATGCGCAATGTGGATTTATCCGTCAAGTTGGAAATATTAACTTTCAACCTGGGCTTTAGAAATGCCCAGAGTCTTTAACCCTAATTACGCTTTGACCGGACACCCGGGTATGGAAAAGATCATATAGGTTCCGGCCACAAGGCACTTATTATGCAACAAACCTGCCCTTACAGGCAGGTTATTTCTTTACGGAGGTGAAAGATATGTCTAAACTGCATACGCTGGAAGTCAAATCTACCGGGCGGGAACAGTTTATCGACCTGACCACCGAAATAGGTATATTGATCAATAAAAGCAACATATCCGAAGGGTTTTGCCAGATTTACGCGCCTCATACCACCGCAGGTATAACCATCAATGAAGGGCATGACCCTAGCGTTGTGAACGACATATTGATGCAGCTAAATAAACTGGTGCCCCATAGCGGCGGCTATACCCACCAGGAAGGGAACTCAGACGCTCACATTAAAGCATTTCTGGCCGGTGCGGGGAAAACCGTGCTGGTCACCGGAGGCAAACTGTTGCTGGGCACTTGGCAGCGCATATTTTTCTGCGAATTTGACGGCCCCCGCCGGCGCAAAGTATTTATTAAAATTACCGGCGATCTCCCTTAAGAAAACTACATCCAAACGCGCAAAAACGCAGTTAAAAGTCAAATCTGGCCGCCACGGGGTCATCATATGCCTGGCCGGGTCCACCCTTACCTTGAGCGGTTGTTCCCGGCGCCCCCCCGGCGCTGTTGATCCTGCCTGCATTATTGGGAGCGGCATTTTCGGCGGCACTGATGCCGCCCGGCTTCGGCTGTTTATCATGCCCGGATAAGTAAGTGCCGCCCGCAGCAGACCCGGAGTCCGTTACAGAGGACAGGAGACTGCCTGCCTGACGGTCGGACTGTTCTATGTCCTCTTCATATTTCAGCAACACATTTAAAGTATGCCGCACCATCTGTTCATCTAAACTGTCCCGGCCTAAGAGCAGCAGCGTCCTGGCCCAGTCAATGGTCTCGGTTATGCTGGGAGATTTTTTTAATTTCATTTTCCGTAACCGCTGCACAAAAGCAGTAATTTGCCCCGCCAGATGGTGGGGTAGTCCCGGCACTTTTAAATCTAAAATGGTTTCCTCCCGGGCAGCATCGGGGTAAGTCAAATAAAGATATAAACATCTGCGCTTTAAGGCATCCCCTAATTCCCGGGTACTGTTGCTGGTAATCACTACATAAGGCTTATGCATCGCTCTGATTAAACCCAACTCCGGAATACTAACCTGAAATTCGGACAAAGCCTCAAGCAGGAAGCTTTCCAGCTCCTCTTCACTTTTATCTATCTCGTCCACCAGCAAAACCACCGGTCTGGTTGCCCGAAATGCTTTGAGTAAAGGCCTTTCCAATAGAAAGTCTTGGGAGTAAACATCGCATTCGCTGCCCTGCATTTGGATATGCAGCAGTTGCTTTTGATAGTTCCATTCATAAATGGTTTTACATTCATCCAGTCCGGGATAGCACTGTAATCTAATCAATTCCGTTTGCCTGGCCGCAGCCATAGCACCGGCCAGACCGGTTTTGCCCACCCCTGCCGGACCCTCAATCAGCAACGGTTTTTCCAGATTACCGGCCAGAAAAACTGTGGTGGCAATCCTCCGGTCGACAATATATTTTTGAGCCAACAGGCCATCCATGACACTTTCTACACTTTTAAAAAAACCATCAGCCCTATTCATAAATACTCCTCAGATGATAAAATATTTTTAAAAACCACCCAGATACGCCAGTGGGGGAGGTAATCATGTTAATTGAAATTTTTACTAAACAGCTTAATAAAAAGAACATAATTTTAACGCTGCTAGCCACAGAACCGCATTTAAATTCTACAGGAGAGAAAATAACCGTACCAGGACTGGTTCTACATATTACCGCTAATTACCTGCTGTTTAACATTAGTTCTCCGGCCTGGGCCGAACGGATAGTTCCGCTTTTGTTTTCCATAAAACCCATCAACGCCTCGGGCCAGCTATATGAACCCGTCTCGGACATGAAAATCATTGTTACAGCCAAAAGCTTTGAGCCGACCTCGATACTTCCTTATTTACACGAGCTCAGTCATTTGGACCTGGAGCGCGGTGAACTACTGGGGGTAAGGCTTGTGGAATGGCGTTCCCGGGATGTGGCGGTGGTGGCAGGTGCCGAAACCGCCGTGCAGGGTGGCATCATCACTGCACGAATTAAATTTAACCCACATTTCAGGGATAGCCAGTACAACTGCCAGGCCTGCATTGACCAAGTGTCCATTGGCGAGCTGCTAAAACCCCTCAGCCCCGAGTTTGCCAGAACGCCTCTGCAGCCACGGATAACCGGCCCGGTAATCCAGGCCCGGCTATCCGCGAACTGCTCCAAGTGGGCGGAATTTATTAACCGGCAGTCCGTCCCGGTCATTTACCAGCAGGCTGCTGACTTGTACCTGGTTGATTATGGCGAAGCAGGACAGCTTATTTTTAAACAAAAACCCGACCGGCGTGAAATACTGTGCAGTATCGAATTAACCAACCCCCAAATAATCAGTGCTGACTTTATAGATATGCTGCATAATTTACTGGGCGTCGGAGAGTTAACCATACTACACACAGCAGAAAACATTCTGCTGCCCCCGGAACAGCTGATGTATAATCTATCATTTCATAAAGAACCGGACTTTTATTCCTTCACCGTATCCAAGGGTTGTTTCACCGGGATGTATGATATTAAAAAGTTAACCTTAACCCTTAGCGGCAGTGTAGAAATAAACAAGGAAGGGGTGCCCCCGGACACCATACAACATATCCACACCAAAATGGCTGAATATATGTATAAAGTACTTGAGCATGCTGTTTGAATAGATAAATTTGCTGTGTTATGCGAAAGGTCAGGTATAAAATATGTACGCCAGCATAATCGAGGCAGTGAATCATTTAAGAAAGGCCGGCCTGCCCATTTCACCCGGGGAATTGCTAGATTTTTGCCGGGCCATGCAAATAATCGAGCTGCGCGGAGAAGATGCCTTAACCGCCGCACTATGTACCCTGGCAAAAGATAAACACGCCGGAGATACCCTGGCTGCTGCCATCGCAGATTATCTGCATGCTAAAGCAGCTGATGATCATCTGATTATTCCCCCGGCCATCAATATCCGGGCGGCAGTTGCCAACCAGCCCCGGCTAAAAGATCAGGAATTCCTTAACCGACTGCAAAATATAAAGGACAGCATCCGCCACGAAATAATGTTACTCAATGAAGCAAACATACCCCGCAACTCCGGTACCGGTCCCGGACCAAACTGCAGCGGCGGTGGCGGTAAAACCATTGATAAACAGCGCAGCACATTTGCAAATGCCCGGTGTAACGGAACAGGGGTGCTTTCGGCTAATAACGGACTCAACCGTCAGCCTGACAATGCCCAACATAAGGCCATAAACAACCGGCAGGGGAAACCGCAAAAAAAGGCTTATCCACCCGGACCCACCAACTTGCAGCAGCTGGACCTGGCCCAGGCTGATGGCGAGCAATTAGCCGAAATAAATAAAATACTTACCAGTATCGGACGCCGGCTGGCCGCCTACAAAGGATACCGAAAGAAACCCTCAACATCCGGCATTGTCGATATGCGCCGCACTGTGCGGCAAGCTTCCGCCCGGGGCGGCCTACCACTGGTGCTGAAAAAAATGCAGCGTGTGCCCGGTAAACCCCGCATTTGCACCATGTGTGATCTTTCCGGCTCCATGGCACCATACAGTGTTTTTTTTCTACAGCTGCTGGTCAGCCTGCAGCACAAGTTCTCTAAGATGAAGTCCTTTGCCTTTGTAGACCGTATCGCCGAGGTGACTGACTTGGCCGTCACCACCGGACAAGCATGGAACATTGCGGCCAGAACAATTTTAAGGGAGGCCCGGATATCAAATACCGGGTTTAGCAATTACGGGCTGGTATGGGAACAATTTAACCAGGATTTTCTCCATACATTAACCCCCCAAACTACATTGATTATACTGGGTGATGCCCGTAACAACTGGCAGCCCGACGGTATTGAATACTTAAGCAGTATTACCAGCCGGTGCCGCAGGACCATTTGGCTTAACCCTTTGCCCCGGGTCAGCTGGTCAAAAAATGATTGCGTTATGGAAACCTATGTACCTTTTTGCTCATTGGTACTAGAATGCCGCAACGTGCTTCAGCTATCCCAGGCTATAAGAGAAATAATTTCCATGCAATAAAGGACAACAAGACATTGACATTACACCTTTTTTAGAGTAAAATTATCTTTGCGTTCGGCAAATCGGGATGTAGCGCAGTTTGGCTAGCGCGCTTGCCTTGGGAGCAAGAGGCCGGGGGTTCAAATCCCTCCATCCCGACCATTATAAATAAGGCCCCATGGTCAAGAGGCCTAAGACACCGCCCTTTCACGGCGGTAACCCGGGTTCGAATCCCGGTGGGGTCACCAGTGGGGAAAGGGGACACACCTCTTTTAGAGGTATGTCCCGAGTAAGGAAAGGGGACACACCTCTTTCAGAGGTATGTCCCCAATAATATGGAGGGGTTCCCGAGTGGCCAAAGGGAGCAGACTGTAAATCTGCCGGCGACGCCTTCGCAGGTTCGAATCCTGCCCCCTCCACCATATTGGGGCGTAGCCAAGTGGTAAGGCAACGGGCTTTGGACTCGTCATTCGTTGGTTCGAATCCAGCCGCCCCAGCCAGATGAGGGGACAGGGAATGTAGCCTGTCCCTTAAGTGTGTTAGTTTGCCTATAGGCGGTCATTTTTAACACAGATTGCGCCGCGCCTCAAAATGAGATAATTACAAAACCCGGGTAAATTTCACCCGGGTTTTGTATTTTGCTTTTACTAACAGCTTACTAACGCCATCTTTGTGGTTAAATGAACGCCGGGCGTTAGCCCATAATTTTTCCCTACACCTTACCACGATAAGTACTACCCTCCGCAATAGCACCGGTATTTACGTACTGGGCCGGTTTATTCCGGTTATTCTCTGTCTTTTTTTAATATCGGCCGCCCTGCCCATATCCCATACCGGTCTATAGCCTGTACTATTTTTAGCCAATAAACCCGCAACTCTTTTTACCATCAATTTACACCCCCTGGACATCATTTTTATGTTTACACCCTATAGCATAATTTTTTTTTTTGATATTATGTATTAAATATAGCAGGATTTCATTTTTGCAGTGTAGAACTTTTCTGATAATCCATTAATAAAACTAAAGACAAGGGAAGGGGGATGTAAAGTTGGCCGAAGAAAAGAAAAAGAAAGCGTACAAGTTTAATTTTATTTTAGATGCTACTAAATGCATGGCCTGCGCGGCATGTGAATTAGAATGCAAATTTGGTGGCATTTACATTGACGACAATGTAAATTATGCCATTAACCTTGACAACTGCACCCGTTGCGGTAAATGCTTCAGGGCCTGCCCGGCCGGAGCAATATCCAAAGTCAATATCGCGGCTTAATTTTAAAGCTGCTTTCGGCCCCGGTCGAGAGCAGCTTTATTCCTTCAGAAAATGATTTATTTTCCTTATTGACATGCCACTTTAACTATGTTAATATTGTTTTCGCGCGGTAGTCAGGGATTCAACTGACAACGCACATATCTAAACCTAAATATTTAAATCTGCGGCAGTGGCGGAATTGGCAGACGCGTAAGATTCAGGTTCTTATAGGCGCTACGCCTGTGGAGGTTCAAGTCCTCTCTGCCGCACCAAAAAACCCCTGGAAATCCGGGGATTTTTATTTTGGCAGTTAAGGGCGGGGATAAGTGCTGTTGGACATAGTGCACATGCTATACCTAACACCAATGAACGGTATGTACAAATAAAGCAAAAAAATGATGTTGAATACCCATTGATAAAATGCTATAATTGCAAAGTAAACAAAACAAGCGGCAGTGGCGGAATTGGCAGACGCGTAAGATTCAGGTTCTTATAGGCGCTACGCCTGTGGAGGTTCAAGTCCTCTCTGCCGCACCAAACCCCCGGGGAAAAACCCCGGGGTTTTTATTTGCACGGATAAATATCTTAAAACGGGTAAATATGTTCAATCACCCAAAGAACCAACGTACATGCTATGGATCATAATGTGCACTTTCCAGTGCATGCAATGATGCCCTGCACCTGCATAGCTATTGTTTTTCAACATCCGCCAGCAATAAACGGCACCAGATAAAAGTTAAAAAAAAGTCCGGCATTTAAGCCGGACGGGGAGAGATAGAACTCACCAAAGCGGAGTAGTAACATTATAACCATTAACCCAGGTCATTATTCAAATTAATTTACCGGCAGCATACATTTATTAGCTGCTCTTTTGAAGCAAGTTCTTAATTCAGGGGGAGATTCAACTCCCCCTGAATTTTAGAACTGCAAAATGCATGACTTAGTTGGCGTAAGTCTCCCACTTATAGAAGTGGGAGACTTACGCCAAGTTAGTCAGGTTAAAGCAAAGCAAATAACCTTTTAAAGCGAGTTCTTATACACTATGGACCAGCAGGCCGTTTTACCCGGGATTAACACATCTTTTTGCCGCATTATACCTTATTAATACAACATTACTCACATTAAATGATCTAACCTCGAAATATAACGAAAGGTCGAAGTCATAATTCATGGATACCCCTTACTATAAGTATATTGTGTAAATACGTAAGGGGGTTTTTTTATGCTTAAAAATATCCTATGGGCCACGCTGATATGTATTTCAGCCCTTATTTCAGGGGGTATGTTCCAAACGGAGACCGCCAGTGCCAATAACTCGGACAACCCCGAAAAATATACCTTTTTATTCTTCGTCCAAGGTTTAAATAATACGGACCTTGATGGTTCCGGTCTGCCCAACATAAAAAGGCTGCAAAGCCAGGGCATCAGCTATCAGCAAATGTCTAAAACTTTACCGGCCCGCGAGCAGGATGCACTCACCGGCGTTTTAGGATTAAGGGACAACCAATTACTATTAACCCGAGCACTCGAGGATAACAATATTGACTGCCTCTTGATTGATGGCACGGGAACCATAAGTCCAGCGCTGGCCAGTGAAAACCGCTTGGAAATAATCACGGAAAAAAACGATCAGCGGGCCGTGGACAAGTTTGTGGATCAAATAACTGAGCATCAGTTCGCGGTCATTTATCTCGATGACACCAGCACCCCGGACAAATCTAATAATTCTTCCCATTTTCACCGGTGGTCATTGGCCGATAATCAGGTGGGCAGGGTGCTAAACCAGCTCATAAAATCAGACAGGCTTTCCGACTCAACCATTATCATTACCGGCGGGGGTGACTCGCCTCCATTAATCATTTATAACAGTAAAATTGACCAGCCGGAAAGTTTTTACCACTGCCGCCAGCAGGATATAGCACCTACCATATGTAAAATTTACGGAATCATACCGCCGGCTGAAATGCCCGGTCACATTCTTTACGAAAGCCTGCCCCAAACGTCCGGCAAATTATTGACAAATAACCTCAAACATAGAATTAATGATTTACAAAGGGAGAGCCAGCAGTATTACCAGCAAATCAGCCTGCTGGATGAAGAACAGCAATTGGTCAAAGAACAAAAAGAGGAGGTCAAGAAGGAAAGGGAAAGTATACACAGAATTATTTCAGATAAAGATAACACCATTCAGCGAATGAGTATGCAGATTAAAATATTAAAATTTTTGGGCGTCTTGGTTATTATCCTATTGCTGGCTGGTTATATATTTCAATACAGGTGGCTGCGCAAGAAGTTTCTTATTTTTCCTTAATTACAAAAAAGGATATACAACCATACGTTCATTTTTTTATCACCTTGAAGAAGGATTTTTCAGAATACTTGTCGAAAGAAAGTGTAATTCAAGTTTTTAAAAATATTAAAATAATTATAAACACCAATAGCCTTCAATACCAACCCAACCAGCAATAGTAATAAATTTATTTATTCATGCATTGCAGGAAATTGCTTATTTGTTGTTGAATGTGTTTAAGTTGATAACTGAATTTTTCGTCACTGTGCACACATAAATATACTTATTACAATAGAGCAGGGGTGGTAGTATTGAAAATAGCCATATCAGGTAAAGGCGGCGTAGGCAAAACAACCATTGCCGCAGCGCTGGCCAAAATATTTTCCCAAAACGGGGGCACCGTGTACGCTATTGATGCCGACCCTGACGCCTGCTTGGCCGCAGGCATCGGCATACCAGAGGAAGAGGCGCTTAAACTTAAGCCCGTGGTGGAAATGCGGGACGCCATTCGCAATAAAATAGGAGATGGTGCATTTTACAACCTTAACCCAAAATTAGATGATTTTTTAGATGATTACAGCTATAAATTAGGCAACATCCGTTTTTTGCGCATGGGCGACCCCAAAAAAGGTGGCTCGGAGTGTTACTGCCGGGAGAACACATTTTTACACGCTTTGGTAACATCTCTGCTGCTGGACCAAAAAGATACAGTAATTATGGATATGGGAGCCGGCATAGAACATTTGAGCAGAGGTACGGCAAGGGGAGTAGATATGATGCTGGTAGTGGTGGAGCCAAGCCGCAACAGCGTCAATACGGCTAAAAACGCACAAAGAATGGCCAGCGACCTGGGTATTAAAAAAGTGGGTGTTATTGCCAATAAAATTCGCACAGATAAAGAGAAAGAATTTATTGAATCAAGTTTCCCGGGTAACATTATCCTGGGTTTTATAAAATTTTCCGAATCTATTTTGGCAAACGCTATGGAACCTTCTCGAGCCACGGAATTTGGGGGAGAATTACTGGCGGAGATGCAGCAAGTTTGCCTTAAAATTTCGGGAGAGGTAGGTGGTCAATAAAACAACAATAAAATATATAAAACTACCAATCAGTGGGACAGTCTGAAGTTATGGGGGGAGTTTCTTCGGCTGTAACCATATAAGTTAGTTGATTAACTTTAATTAAGGAGGTTAAAGTAATGCCAAGGTTTAGAGATCCAAGCCATACCAGCAAGCCTTCGGGTGCACCAAGAGTCGTAGACCCGAAGAGCATCAAGCGCTCCATCGACCCGGGCGTTGTAGAAATGATCGATATAGCTAAAGAAAATGGCATGATTACTGCCTTTGATCGTTTCGTGGCCCAACAACCCCAGTGCCAATTCGGCTACAAAGGGATTTGCTGCCGTTTCTGCATGATGGGACCGTGCAGGATTAAGGCTGACGAAGGCCCGGCCAGCCGTGGTATCTGCGGTGCCAGCGCCTGGACCATTGCCGCCAGAAGCACTGGCCTGATGCTGCTTACCGGAGCTGCATCGCACAGTGAGCACGCCAGCCATATGGCTAAAACTCTTTTGGAAATTGCTGAAGGGCATGCCCCCGATTACAGCGTTAAAGATACTGTCAAGTTACAAAGGGTAGCCACCCGCGTGGGCATTGCCACAGAAGGTAAAGATGAAAAGCAACTGGCCAAAGAATTAGCCGAAGCAGCCCTGGCAGATTACAGCCGTCTGGACGGTTTTGGCGAGTCAACCTGGGTTAAAACCACTGTCACCGAAGGCCGTTTGGCCAAATTCCGCACCCATAATATTATGCCCAGTGGCGTGTATAACACTATATCCAATTTGGTAACCCAGGCTCACGTTGGTATGGATAACGATCCGGTCAACTTGATCTTCAGTGCACTGAAGGTTTCCCTGGCCGACTATGTAGGCATGCACGTAGGTACTGACCTGGCTGACATCATTTTCGGAACACCGAAACCGGTAGTCAGCGAAGCCAACCTAGGTGTTATTGACCCGGAAAAAGTCAATCTCGTACTACATGGCCATAACCCCATTTTAAGTGAAATTATTGTCCAAGCTGCCCGCGAAATGGAAGATGAGGCCAAAGCCGCCGGCGCTAAAGGCATCAAGTGCATGGGCATTTGCTGTACCGGCAACGAAGTGCTGATGCGTCAGGGCGTGCCCTTGGTAACGTCCTTCTCTTCCCAGGAATATGCTATTGCCACCGGAGCCATCGATGGCATGGTAGTGGACGTGCAGTGCATTATGCCCTCGCTGCGTACCGCCGCTGAGTGCTTCCATACTGTACTGATCACCACTTCTCCGCTGGTTAAGATCCCGGGCGCAGCACACCTGGACTTCAATGCACCTACCGCCCTGGAAGATGCCAAAACAGCCATCAGGATGGCTATTGAAGCATATAAACTTAGAGATGCCAACAAAGTAAGCATTCCTAGTGTCACCAATAAGGTAGTTGCCGGCTTCAGCCTGGAAGCACTGCTTGATATTTTTGCTTCGGTTAACCCGGACAACCCGATTCAAGTACTCACAGACGCCATCGCCAGCGGCGAATTAAAGGGCGTTTGCTTAATGGCTGGCTGCAACAACGTCAAGCGTTTGCAGGATGACAGCCATATCACCATCGCTAAAGAAATGATTAAAAATGACGTTTTCGTCATTGGTACCGGTTGCGCTATGCAAGCCTGTGCCAAGCTAGGTCTGCTTGATCCCGCGGCAGTGGATGAGTATGCCGGCGAAGGGCTCAAAAAGTTCCTGGCGCGCATCAGCGAAAATGCCAATCTCAGCACTGCGTTACCCCCCATTTTCCACATGGGTTCCTGTGTTGACAACACCCGTTGCTCCGACCTGTTAATGGCTATGGCCAATGAAATGGGCGTAGACACACCGAAAGTGCCGTTTGTGGCCACAGCTCCAGAGGCTATGAGTGGTAAAGCGGTTGCTATCGGTTGCTGGTATGTAGCTATGGGTGCACCCGTACACGTCGGCGCTATGCCTCCGCTTGAAGGCAGCGACTTGATTTACAGCATCACCACTCAAATTGCCGGTGACGTTTACGGTGGATACTTTATCTTTGAAATGGATCCAACTGAAGCTGCCCAAAAGATGCTCAGCGCACTGGAATACCGCACCTGGAAACTGGGCGTACACAAGAATGTCTCTGAAGACCTTGAAACCGCCCTTTGCCAGAATTATTAATACCCGTGGTCGAAAGGAGGATAACGCATGTCTGAACAGATCAACTTTGATCAAATTTTTGAAGGCGCCATAGAGCCGGGCCAGGAGCCCAAGAAGCTGTTCAAAGAAGCTTATGAGGGCACAATTACTGCCCTTAGCTACGCGGAGATCCTGCTCAACCAGGCCATCCGCACCTACGGTAAGGATCAGCCTGTTAGCTACCCGGATACTGCTTACTATCTGCCTGTCATCCGCTGCTTAAGTGGTGAAGAAATTAAAACCCTGGGTGACATGGTACCGGTATTGAACCGAATGCGTAATGCCGTTAAAGAAGAAAAAACATTTGCCAACGCCCGCAAGTGGGGCGAAGCCACCTGGTATGCCGCCGATATTATCGAGGCCGTCAGGTACATTAAAAACACTGCAGAAAATCCGCTGCATGTAGCCCCCTGGACCGGGTTCATCGGTGACCCTGTGGTGCGCCAGTACGGCACCAAGATGGTGGACTGGACCATCCCCGGTGAAGCTGTTATTCTGGGGCGGGCCAAGGACAGCAAAGCTGCTAAGAAAATAGTGGACAGCCTCATGGCCAAGGGCCTGATGCTGTTCCTGTGTGATGAAATAATTGAGCAATTACTTGAAGAAGGTGTCAAGCTGGGTGTTGACTACATTGCCTACCCGCTGGGCAACTTCACTCAAATTGTCCATGCTGCCAACTACGCACTGCGTGCCGGTATGATGTTCGGCGGTATCCCCGCCGGCGACTATGACGCTCAGCGCGATTACCAGCGCCGCCGCGTTCTGGCCTTCGCCCTGTACCTGGGCGAGCATGACATGGTCAAGACCGCCGCTGCCATGGGCTGCATCAACGTGGGCTTCCCGGTCATCACCGACCAGGAGCTGCCCGAGGACAAGCAAATTAAAGACTGGTTCGTCAGCGAGCCCGACTATGACAAGATCGTGCAAACCTGCCTGGAGGTACGGGGAATTAAAATTACCTCTGTGGATATCGATGTACCCATCACAGTGGGTCCCGCCTTTGAAGGCGAGTCTATCCGTAAAAAAGATATGTACGTTGAATTTGGTGGTTCCAAGACTCCTAGTTTCGAGCTGGTGCGCATGGGCGATGACACCATTGAGGACGGCAAAATTGAGCTGATCGGCCCGGATTGCGACACGGCAGCCGAAGGCGGCCGGATGCCCATTGGTATCGTGGTTGACGTATACGGTCGTAAGATGCAGGAAGACTTCGAGCCTGTGCTGGAACGCCGCATCCACTACTTCTCCAACTACGGCGAAGGCCTGTGGCACGTGGCCCAGCGGGATATCAACTGGATGCGCATCAGTAAAGACGCCTATGCCAAGGGCTTCCGCATTAAACACATAGGTGAAATACTGTACGCCAAGTTCAAGTCTGAGTTTTCCGCCATTGTAGACCGTATTGCGGTGACCATTTACACTGATGAGCAAAAAGTATTGGAAATGCGTGAAGTGGCCCGGGAATACTATAAGAAGCGCGATGACCGCCTTAAAGAATTGCGGGACGAGAAAGTGGATACCTTCTACTCCTGCACCCTGTGTCAGAGCTTTGCGCCCACCCACGTGTGCGTGATTGCCCCTGAGCGGGTCGGCCTGTGCGGCGCGGTGAGCTGGCTTGATGCCAAGGCGGCTTATGAAATTAACCCGCACGGTGCAAACCAGCCTGTGCCCAAGGAAGGCGTTATCGACGAAGTCAAGGGCCAGTGGAAGTCTTTCAACGAGTTTACCTTTAATAACTCCCAACGCACCATTGAGGCAGTTAACTTCTACACCATCATGGAATACCCGATGACTTCCTGTGGCTGCTTCGAGTGCATCCTGGCCATGGTGCCTGAGTGCAACGGATTCATGGTTGTAAACCGTGAGCACGGCGGTATGACCCCGTCCGGTATGACCTTCTCTACGCTGGCCGGTACCATCGGCGGTGGTGCTCAGATGCCCGGCTTCATGGGTATGGGTAAATCATATCTGGCTTCACCCAAGTTTGTGCCCGCCGACGGCGGTCTGGGCAGGATGGTATGGATGCCCAAAGCACTGAAGGAAGAGCTGCGGGCTGCGCTGGAAGAAGCGGCTGAAAATGCCGGTTTGGGTAAAGATTTTGTGGATAAGATTGCTGACGAGACCGTAGGTACCAGCGGCGAGGAAATCATGTCCTTCCTCGAAGAGAAGGGACACCCGGCGTTAACTATGGATCCGTTGATGTAACAGCACAATATTTCCTTTCGAGTTTCCGGCACACTAACGGTGGGACCTTGTTGCTGGACACACCTCCTGATAAAGAAGAGGACATATCTCTTTATGAGGAATGTCCACATATATAAAAGTTTTCAAGGAGGAATGTCTCCAGCTAAGAGGTCCCGCCGATGTGGCCGTATATATGACAAGCGATTTTCGAGAAAGGAGTTTGGAGTAATGGGTTTAACAGGTTTAGAGATTTTCAAACAATTACCTAAGACCAACTGTAAAGATTGCGGACAGCCGACTTGCCTGGCTTTTGCCATGCAACTGGCCAGCGGTAAGGCCAGCCTGGATCAGTGCCCGCATGTCAGCGATGCCGCCAAGGAGGCCCTTGATTCCGCATCGGCTCCCCCGGTAGCACTGGTTACCATCGGCAAAGGCGATAAAGAACTGCAGCTGGGCAATGAAACTGTGCTCTTCCGCCATGATAAACGTTTTGAGCACCCCACGGGTATTGCCATCAAGGTCAATGACACTGACGATGATATCACCGCCAAAGTGCAAGCCATTAACAAGCTGGTCTTTGACCGCGTAGGTCAAATCCACAAGGTTAACCTGGTAGCTGTAAACAACGCCTCCGGTGATGCTGCCAAATTTACTGAAGCAGTTAAAACTGTACAAGACAGCTCTGATTTCGCACTGGTACTGATCAGTGAAGACGCCGCTGCCATGGAAAAAGCATTAGAAGTGGCTGGTGCCAATGCACCGCTTATTTGTGGCGCCAACGCTGCCAATTTTGATGCCATGCTCGCCCTGGCGAAAAAATATGATGCCCCGCTGGTGGTAAAAGGTGCTGACTTGAACGAACTGGCCGCATTGGTTGAAAAAGCCGGTTATAAGAAACTAATCCTTGATTCCGGCGCCCGGGAAGTAAATAATGTGCTGGCCGACCAAACCCAGATTCGCCGCCAGGCTTTGAAAAAATTCCGTCCGTTTGGTTATCCCACCATTGCATTTGCGGATAATGAAGATCCTATCCAGGCCATTGTTGACGCGGGCGTTTACATCGCCAAGTATGCCGGCATTGTAGTGCTAAACACTGCAGATCCCGCCGACGTGCTTCCGCTGATCACCCTGCGCCTGAACATTTACACCGACCCGCAAAAACCGATTGCTGTGGAATCCAAACTTTATGAAATAGGCACCCCCGGTCCGGATGCTCCGGTATTTGTGACCACCAACTTCTCACTGACTTACTTCTGCGTACAGGGTGATGTAGAAGCCGGTCGTATTTCTGCTTATATTATGCCTGTCGACACTGATGGTATTTCGGTATTAACCGGCTGGGCCGCAGGCAAATTTACACCTGAGAAAATCACTGAAATGTTAAACAGCTGCGGCATTGCCGATAAAGTCAACCACAAAAAGATGATCATTCCCGGTGGTGTAGCTGTGTTAAGCGGCAAATTGCAGGAGCTGAGCGGTTGGGAAGTACTGGTTGGCCCGCGGGAATCCGCAGGTATTCCTTCGTTCATCAAGCAGCGCTGGGGCGCCTAATTAACCGCTGCCAGTTAACGTTTTTTGAGCAATGTGGCCATGATCATCCTGTAATGGGTTATAATAACTGATATACCAATAAAGGAGGATGAATATATATGTCATTTAACATAGCAGTGGCTGGCAAAGGTGGTACAGGTAAAACCACATTATGCTCTTTAATTATCGGGCAGTTAATTAAAGCCGGCAAAAAGCCGATATTTGCAGTGGACGCTGATGCCAATGCCAATTTAAATGAGGCGCTGGGCATGGAAATAGAAGGTTCCATTGCTGACATTCTCGTACGAATCAATAATAACCTTGAACCATTACCGGCGGGCATGACCAAAGACCAGTTCGTGGAATATAAAGTACATCAATCCCTTTCCGAAGGTGATAACGTGGACTTACTGGTTATGGGCGGCCCGGAAGGAGCAGGTTGTTATTGTTACGCCAACAACCTGCTGCGCGGATTTGTAGCTGAATTGAGTAAAAATTATCCTTATATGGTGATGGACAACGAGGCCGGTATGGAGCATTTAAGCCGGCGCACCACACAGAACATTGATGTTTTGTTCATTACCAGTGATTCTTCCGCCCGGGGTATCCGGTCCGCAGGCAGGGTCAAGGAACTGGTGGAAAATTTAAAGCTGGACATAAAACAAATGTACTTGGTGGTATCACGGGTAAATGTAAGTAATTTTGATGCGCTTAAAGCTGAAATAGATAAAACCGGTTTGGAGTTAATCGGTACCATGCCGCTGGATGAGCAGGTCATGGAATTTGACTTATTAAGTAAACCGCTGATCGATTTGCCCGATGATTCACCTGTGGTGGCTGAGGTTGATAAAATATTGAAAAAAGCCGCCATACTGTAACACCGCAATATATTGCTTTCTAACGCAGAAAGGAGCGGAACCATGGCTGTTACTATAGCTAAGGAAAAATGGACTAGCAAAGTGGGCGAAATGGTGCTGGGCGCCGACTCTTCTGTTAAAGCCGGCGGGGAAAGCACACTGCCTTTCCTACATTTTGAAGGGGACGTCCCCAATAAAGTAGTTTTAGCACTGGAAGTTTGGGACCTGGAACCGGTGGATTGGCCGGAGATTTTAAAGGCACCGTTTGAAGGCGTGTTGGCTGATCCCGTGGCCTGGGCTAAAAAGAACGTTGAATACGGTGCGGACGCCGTTGCCCTGCGTTTAATGAGCGCACACCCCGATTTCAAAGATGCTTCTCCGGAAGATTGCGCTGCCACAGCTAAAGCAGTGGCTGAAGCTGTTAACGTACCCCTGATCATCATTGGCTGTGGCGTGGAAGAAAAAGACGCCGAAGTATTGGAAAAAGTAGGCGAGGCCCTGGCCGGTAAAAATTGCCTGCTTGGCTGCGCCACTGAGAAAAACTATAAAACTATTACGGCTACCGCAATGGTCAACGGCCATAGCGTGGTTGCTTCCAGCCCGCTGGACATCAACCTGGCCAAACAGCTCAACATTTTAATGACTGAAATGAACCTGCCTACCAACCGCATCGCCATCGACCCGCTGGTGGGTGCACTGGGTTACGGTATTGAATACGCCTATTCCATCATGGAAAGAGCCCGCATGGGCGCACTGATGGGCGACAAAATGCTGGCCATGCCGGTAATCTGCTTTGTTGGCCAGGAAGCCTGGAAAGCCAAGGAAGCCAAGAGTCCGGATGATGAATCTCCCGAGTGGGGTGCCCAAGAACGCAGGGCTATCCTGTGGGAAGTTCTTACCACCACTACCTTTGCCCAGGCCGGGGGATCAATATTCGTGCTGCGTCACCCTGAAACTGTAAAGCAGGTTAAAGTTCATGTAGATAAAATGATGGAGAGCAATGCTTATTAATATATAAGAGGAGGCTAAGAGCATGATCCTTATTGGTGAGCGGATCAATGGCATGTTTAAGGACATTCGGGAAGCCATCATGAATAAAGACCCGGAGCCTGTCCGTTACTGGGCCAAGCGCCAGTATGAAAAGTGCGCCACTTATCTTGACGTCAATACCGGCCCGACCGTAGAAAAAGAAGATCAGCCCGCTATTATGGAATGGCTGGTTAAAACCGCCCAGGAAGCTGCTCCCCTGCCGTGCTGCATCGACTCCACCAACCCCGATGCCATTGAAGCAGGTCTTAAAGTACACCAGGGCAAAGCTATGATTAACTCAACAACTGCGGACCAGTGGAAAATGGACATTTATATTCCCATGGCTGCTAAATATAATGCTGCTATTATCGGTCTGGCCATGAACGAAAAAGGTGTGCCTAAGAGCGCATCCGACCGGATTGCCCTGGCCATGGAGATCGTTGTCAACTGTGACATGAACGGTGTTCCCATGGAAGACTTATACATTGACCCGCTTATGTTACCTTGCAACGTAGCCCAAGA